>CAYJND010000018.1:0-18412 GCA_964371565.1 uncultured Desulfovibrionaceae bacterium | reverse complement strand
TAGAAGTTACCGTAGCTTGCGATAATGCCTGTGCCTTGCTTATGCAAAAAGGTCTTGTGGATTGCGTGGTGGTGGGTGCTGACCGCATTGCGGCTAATGGTGACGCTGCCAATAAGATTGGTACCTATGGTGTAGCTCTTTTGGCAAAAGCCTTTAATATACCCTTTTATGTGGCGGCGCCTTTATCTACCATTGACAGAGATATGCCAAATGGCGCTGATATTCCCATTGAAGAGCGCCCAGATAGAGAAGTAAGCCATGTGGGGCAAACGCAAATTGTGCCGGACAGCGTGCCTGTATTTAATTTTGCCTTTGACGTAACCCCTGCCGAGCTTATTGCTGGTATTATTACCGAAAAAGGCGTTTTACGCGCCCCCTATACCACAAGCATAGCTGAGGCTTTTACACGTTAAGCCATGAGCAAAGTTCATATTTGTCTTGCATATACCAAGGGGACAGCATCTTCTTTTAGAGAAGGGCTGTCCTCTTTTTCTAGCAATGACATGCTTTTTTGGTGGGATAGCGCACCAGAAGGAGAAAATAGTAACTTTTGTTTAAGCTCTTGGTGTCATGCACATAGCCAAAATCTTTGCCAAATAATAGCAAGTTTTATGCAAACCATGGGGCGTGAAAAAGTTCAAGGGCGTGAAGTTCAAGAATGGTTCAGCCTAGATGATGACCTTTCACATTGGTATACATCACTGCTTTTTGAAAAACATCCAAAAATACTTCCTCACCTTTTTGAAGCTTGCAAATTGTATGCTTTTACACGCCTTGTTCAAGAGCGTACGCCGAGCTGCACCCATTTTGTAGTGCACGTGCAAAATAGCTCTTTGCAAGAGGCTCTTAAAGCTTATTGTCGTGAACAAAATATACAATTAACTATTACACCTGCAGCTAAAATTAAAAAATTTTTGCCCTTATCTTTAAAGAATTACTTTAATTTTTTACCTTTACTTTGCCAAAGTATGCTGCGTTTTGGGCATTGGCTCTATATAATGCGTCGCCTCTTACAAAAAAAACCGGCAGCGCCATCACATAGAGATAGCACACAAAAACATGCAACCATTGCCACATATTTCCCTAATATACATAAAGATCTAGTGCAAAAAAATATCTTTCGCTCGCACTATTGGGAAGATTTACATGCTTTGCTCGAGCCAAAAATACAAAATAAAGAATGTCATGTGCACTGGCTTTTTATACGGGTAAATTCCGCACAATATTCTTTAAGGCAATGTATTAAGCTTAAAGAATATTTTCAAAAAAATGCCCATATAAAGGGACGTAGTGAAAGCTTTTACTATGTAGAAGAGTTTTTGCGATTTAAAGATATCAAAACAGCTTTAAGTGATTATATGCGCCTAAAAAAAAGAGCTACATATATAGAAGCAGATTTGCAAAATACTTGGCGTATGCCACAAAGTAATTGTTCGCTATGGCCCTTTTTTCGCACAGCTTGGCAACAATCGTTTGGTGGCTGGCGCTGCCTTGAACGCTGTATACAGCAAAGAGCTTTTAAAGCCTATGCCGCTTTTTTACAACTACAACTGCAAGATAAAAAACAACATCAATATACCCTCTTTCCTTGGGAAAACTGCCCGTGGGAGCGACGGCTCACCGAAGCTATGCGCAAAAAATTTGTGCACAGTAAAGTCTACGCTGCCCAGCACAGCTCATTGCGCATTGCGGATTTTCGCTACTTTGATGGGCAAGAATTTTTTGCTTTTGCCAAGCAAAATTCTTCGTTAGAGCTCTCTTTACCGCATTTTTACTGTCTGAATGGAAACCATGCTTTAAAGGCAATTCAAGAGCATATTCCTGCAGAAAAAATCTTCCTTGTGGAAGCCTTACGCTATAGATATTTGCAACATGTACCAAAGCTTACAAGTATAGCCCCCATTAAGCACCTGGTGCTTATAACATCATACTTTGCCCCAGAGGTACAAGCGCAAATGCAGACTTTAGCAAAATGGTGGAAACAAAATTACGCACAGCCTCATTTTACTGGTAATATATATATAAAAGCCCATCCGCATCTAGCTGTGGAGCCCTTTTTACAAAAACATGGCTTAAACCCACATAATTTTATATTTATTACCCAATCTATGCAAAATTTTTGGCAGCAAGTGCATATTTGGCAAAAATGTGAGGAGAATGCCCTCTTGTGGCTTGCCAATTCCACCACAGTAACACTAGAAGCTGCTCATTTGGGTATGCCTTTGTGTGTGCAGGGTGCTGTAAATGATTTTAATCTATGCCCTTTAGATGGATCAAAGCATTTAACCTATGTATACACAGCACAAGACTTGCAAAGAAATCTCTTGCAGGCACCTAAAGCCCCGTTAGAGCAAAAGTTCTTTTCATTACAAGAAGAGCTTGAACAGTGGAAAGCCTTGCTCTAAAGCCCCCTCAAGGTATTGCCTAAAGTACGGGTTTCGGTGTATAGGTATAGACGACGTATCACACTCAGAGCTACTATCTGCAAACACTTACGATATGTCTATTACTAAAAGGTTGTAAACGTGCCCATAGTCACCTATCCCGGCTCCGGCTGCATTGTCGAATATATGGAGAGTAATTCTCCGCAAATAGCGCTCGTTACCGAGGAGCAAGGTGGAAAATTGCGTCTGCTTTTGCCAAACAGACGTGAAACTCGCCTAAGTATAAACAGGCTCCTGCCTTGGTCTGGCCCTCTTATAAGTGATATTTCTAGTAAAGAAAAAAATATTCAAATTTTAGAAGAGCATCGTCAAAAACGCAAAGAAATTGAAGAATCCATCACTATTTTAGATGTATGGGACATGTCTCAAGGCGAGGTAGAAAAAGCCCCAGCCACTTGGTTTGCCGAACTTTTTGAACAAGACCCCTCGGTAGATACCGTGGCAGCCTATGGTCATGCTCTTTTACAGTGCAAAAGTCACTTTAGATTTCAAAATTCACACTTTGAAATCTATCCTTCTGCCATTGTAGAAGCGCGCCTTGAAGAACAAAGACTTACGCGCGAGCGCGAAAACCTTATTTCCGGAGGCATGGCTTTTTTCCGTGTGCTCTGGGAGGTATGGAATAAAAAACGCACTCTGCCCCTAGAAAGTTCAGACGAATATCCTAAACCGGAAGTAGCTTCACATTTACAAGAAATTTTACGCTCTCGCATAGCAGATCCAGAGAGTAGCGAAGTGGAAGCTATGTGGCGTAGTCTTGTGAAAGGTTTGCCTGATGTACAGCATTTGGCCTTGCATTTGGCCACTGCTTGGAATTTAGTGCCAGCGCATTATAATTTTTGGCTTGATAGAGCAGATTATGCGCCAGGTGATGCGTGGTCAGATGCTTATCACCAAAGCCTTGAACCTATTTTAGAAAGCGTTGCTACAGCTAAGCTTACGGAAAGCATGCCTTTTATCAGCATTGATGGTATCACCACCAAGGATATTGACGATGCTTTTTATATTAGCAAAGATGCCGATAATGTGTATGATTTACATCTTGCTTTGGCCTGCCCAGCCCTATTGTGGCCTTTTGATTCAGCCTTAGATAAAGCTGTTATGCGCCGCTCTACCAGCATTTATTTGCCCGAAGCTACCTATCATATGTTACCGGAAATTTTAGGCACAGATATGCTTTCTTTGCGCGCAGGCGAAGTTCGCCCCTCTCTTTGTGTGCATTGCAAAGTAGATAGCCAAGGAAGCATTTTATCTTGTACTCCTTCCATTCAATGGGTGCGCATTGCGGCAAACCTTACTTATGAAGATTGTGAAGAAGCCCTAGAGCATAACAGTGGTTCAGCCCTTGCTTATGCTGAACAAATGAAGCTTGGCGAAGAACTTTCTGTTTTGCGTCAACAAGCCCGCATAGCTACAGGGGCTGTGGTCATGGACAGACCTGATAACAAAATTGTTCTTGAAGGCGAGGGTCATGATATTCGCGTACATATGGAAGAAATAGCCCCCTGCCCTAGGGCGCAATTGCTTGTTTCTGAAATGATGGTTCTGGCAAGTACAGCCATGGCGCAGTGGGCAAAAGAAAAAGAACTGCCCATGTTATATCGCACTCAAGATGTGGCTATTCCTAAAGAATACGCCGGTGTGTGGACAGAGCCGCACCATATGGCGCGCATTATACGCTCGCTTATACCCTCATCTTTAGAGCTTACACCACGCCCCCATGCTGGGCTTGGGGTAAATGCCTATGTTCCCATAACTTCACCCTTGCGCCGTTATCCTGATTTGCTTAATGAAGCTCAAGTTATTCATGTTCTTTTGCACGGTGAGCCTCGCTTTGACAAAGAACAATTAGAAAAAATATTACCTCTCGTACATATGCGCAATGATATGGCAGGCCAAGTGCAGCGTTTTCGCCCTCGCTATTGGCGCTTGCAATATATGCGTCAAGAGGGGGATAAGAAATGGTGGGATGCTGTCATTACCGAAGAAAATGACAATTTTGCCACCGTGTCTTTGCCACGCGAACAGCTTATAGTGCGCGGGCGCAGACATCTTTTTGGAGATCGCGCCTGCCCAGGGCAAGAGGTGCAAGTTCGTATTGGCAAGGTTAATCCTTTGTATAATGAAATTTCCCTTTTAGAAGTGACAGAAATGTGAGGTAAAAAATGCAAGTTATTTGGATTGTTTTAAGTTTTCTAATTGGCGCCATACCCTGTGGGCTTATTATTGCGCAAAAATTTTGTGGCATTGACCCGCGTACAGCTGGTTCTTGCAATGTGGGCTCTACCAATGTGGCTCGTTTATGTGGTAAAGAATGGGGGGCAAAAACGCTTCTTTGTGACTTACTCAAAGGTTTAGTACCTGTACTTATTGGTTACGGCTTTGGCGATGGTATGCTTTACATATCCCTAGTGGCTTTAGCCGCTATTTTGGGTCACGTGTTTTCTCCCTTTCTTGATTTTAAAGGTGGAAAAGCCGTGGCAACTACCATTGGTGCCTTTATGGGGTTAGCTTTTTGGCCTTTATTTTTTGCAGTCATTGTTTGTCTTATCTGTATTAAGGTAAGTGGTTTTGTATCCCTTGGTTCTTTAGCCTTGGTGATTTCTTTACCTATTTTCTTACTTTTTGGTGGCTATTTTGGTTTAATTCCTCTAGCCCTTGTGGTCTGTGCCTTAGTTATTTGGACACATAGAAGTAATATTCAACGCTTGCTCTCTGGTACTGAAAAGCCTTGGAGCAAGAGCGCTTGTCAGGAGTAATATATGCAAAACTTCCCCAGCTACAGAGGGAATCTTGAATACGTGTGTCTTAGCTGCGATGCACGCTATGGCAGTGAAGAACTGCTGTATACCTGTCCCCAATGCGGCGGCGTATTTTTATTGGAAGATACCAATTTTGAAAGCTTAAAAGAAAAAGATGGCCAAGCTTGGCGCGAACTTTTTGATGCGCGTGCTTCGAGCCGTGTCACAGCTTTGCGTGGCATTTTCCGTTATTATGAGCTCATGGCTCCGGTCATGGATGCAGAAGATATTGTCTATCTTGGTGAAGGGCATACCCCCATTGTGGATGCCTCCCCTGCTTTGCAAAAGCATATGGGTGTAGCTTTTGCGTATAAAAATGATGGGCAAAACCCTAGCGCTTCTTTTAAAGATAGAGGCATGGCCTGCGCCTTTAGTTATTTGCAAGCCCTTACACGTAAAAATGCTTGGGAAGAAGTGCTCACCGTTTGTGCCTCTACAGGTGATACATCTGCAGCGGCAGCGCAATATGCAGCCTATGTGGGTGGCCCCATTAAATCTGTAGTGTTATTGCCTCATGGCAAAGTAACCCCGCAGCAACTTTCTCAGCCCTTAGGCAGCGGTGCAACAGTTTTAGAAGTGCCGGGTGTTTTTGACGATTGCATGAAAGTTGTTGAAGAACTAGCAGAAACATGCCGTGTGGCTTTGCTTAATTCTAAAAATAGCTGGCGTATTTTAGGGCAAGAGTCCTATGCCTATGAAGTGGCACAGTGGTATAATTGGGATGTAAAAAATCTTAATCTGTTTGTGCCCATTGGTAATGCTGGCAATATTACAGCTATTATGTCTGGCTTCTTAAAAATGCATAGGCTTGGCATTATTGAAGATTTACCACGTATTTTTGGCGTACAGTCTCATCATGCAGACCCTGTTTATCGCTATTATGCGGCAGATAAATCCACCAGAGTATGGCAAGCTGTGCAAGTACAGGCCTCTGTGGCGCAAGCAGCCATGATTGGTAATCCTGTATCTTTCCCGCGTGTGCAAAAATTAGTGGATGCCTATTGCGCAGCCGCAGGCTCTCGCAGTGAAGACATCTTCCAAGTTTTGCAAGTCACCGAACAACAAATAATGGATGCTATGCTTATTGGTAATAAACATGGGCACATTGCCTGTACGCAAGGCGGCGAGTGTTTAGCAGGATTACGCCGTGCTGTTGAGCTTGGCCTTGTGCAAGAAGGTCAACAAGCTGTGCTTGACGCCACAGCCCATAGCATTAAATTCTCTGGTTTTCAGGATATGTACTTTAGCGACAGCTTTCCTGCTGAATATGGTGTAACACCTTGCAAAGAGTTACAAAACAGCCCTGAACTTCTTTTAGACGCGAACGAAAAAGAAGGCTTAGATAGCGTAAGCTATACTAAAAAAGTAGCTGAAATTATTATTCAAAAATTGGCATTACAAAAAAAATAAAATGTAGAGCATAGCTTAGCAAGGAGCATTGTATGGAAAAGAAAATTCAAAAGCAGGGCTTCACCATAGGCAATGTGCATTGCTCTTCTTGCGAAGGAAAGGTTATACAACTTTTAACAACTCTTCATGGAGTTGAAGAAGTCTTGGTCAATGTTTTACGTAAAAAAATGTACGTAAGCTTTGATACAGAAAAAGTAGGAGTAGCTGCTATCCAAGATAGCGTGGCAAAAGCCATGCAAAAGGCAGGTTATACAGCTACTCCACTTTCTTCTGCTGAAAATACCAAAAAAGATATTACATCTATCCCAGCATTTTCAGCCGATCAAACGCCCTTCATGATGGCGCCCACTGCAAAGCCTCTACAAAGCCCCCCGCCTCAAAGCACTACCCCATTACAAGAGCAAGCTTTTTTATTACATAAGGCACATTGTGCTTCTTGTCAGGGTAAAATACATACGGCGCTTATGGAACTAGAGGGCATTGAGGCTGCTGAAGTAAATACTTTGCGTCGCTCTGTGGTGGTAAAATATAATGCGGCTGTGCTGTGCCCTGCGGGCATAATAGAGGCCTTTTCGCAAAGCAAATACAAATTACAAGAAGTAAAAAAAGAAGATTTACCTCCACTTATTCCTCTCATACAAGATGTGAAGCAAAAAAAAATACCTTCCATAGAGCCTCAAAAATCTAACCCATTACAAGAGCAAGCTTTTTTATTACATAAGGCACATTGTGCTTCTTGTCAGGGTAAAATACATGCTGCGCTTATGGCACTAGAGGGTATAGAAGCTGCTGAAGTAAATACCCTGCGCCGCTCTGTGGTGGTAAAATACAATACGGCTGTGCTGTGCCCTGCGGGCATAATAGAGGCCTTTGCCCAAAGCAAATACAAATTACAAGAAGTAAAAAAAGAAGAGTTGCCTCCACTTATTCCTCTCATTCAAGATGTAAAACAAAATAAAACTCCTGCTGTCATATCTAAAGTTGCTCAAGACATAGAGCCGCAAAAAACTGTAGAAGAAAAAAAAAATCTACAAGAACAGTCTTTTAAAATAGGTAATGTTCATTGCAGCTCTTGTGAAGACAGAGTGCAAAAACTTTTGTTGGCGCTGGGCGGGGTACAAAGTGTGCAGGTAAATCTTTTACGCAAAACTATGCAAGTGCGTTTTGATAGCACTTCCATTGATGCTAAAGGTATTGCGGCCGCCATGGAAGGCGCTGGTTACACAGCTGCCCCCATGATTACTATGCTTTCTCAATCTCATGAAATTTCTGCGTCAGCCTCCTCTGACACAAATTTCAATTCACCCTTAGACGTACAAGAAAACATCTCGAACAAAGATGTAGAAAAAGAAACCTTTCCTTTCGCTCTTTGCCTTTCGCTCTTTTTTGCAGCCCTACTTATGTATGTAGCCATGGCGCCTATGTTTGGTATTGCCTTACCAGCATTTATGCAAGTTCATAGTCATAATTTACAGGCCACTTGGTATTGGTCTTTATGCCAAGCTTTGCTTTGTGTGCCTTTACTTATTTTACATAGGCGCACCTTTACTTCTGGTTTTCGCGCGCTTATGCAAAAAAGCCCTAATATGGACTCTTTAGTAGGTTTAGGTTCTGCTGCTGCGGCTGTTTTTGGCTTCTACGCTTTGATTAAGATATATATGGCATGGGAACAAGGTCATGCCAATACTATGGCCTATTATAGCCGAAATCTTTATTTTGATTCTGCAGGTATGATTTTAGCCCTTATTGGCCTTGGCAAATACTTTGAGTCCAAAGCCAGAGATCGCGCGGGCTCTGCCATTGATGCACTGATGCGTCTTTCTCCCCCTACAGCCTTGTGCCTGCGAGACGGTAAAGAAATTTCCATTGCTACAGAAGATATACGCCCTGGCGACACCTTGGTGGTTTATGCCGGAGAAAGCCTTGCCGCCGATGGTATCATTATTCATGGTCATGCTTTTATTGATACCTCTGTCATCACTGGTGAAAGCCTGCCCCAAGAAAAAAAAGTGGGGGATAGCGTTATAGGTGCCACCGTAAGCCAATCGGGCTATTTTCATATGCGTGTTACTAAAGCTGGCTCAGATACAGCTTTAGCACATATTATTGATTTAGTAGAATCTGCTACAGCTTCAAAAGCTCCTATAGCCCGTCTTGCTGATAAAATTAGTGCCATATTTGTACCCATAATCATAAGCATTGCATTTATAACCCTCACGGTATGGCTTAGCCTTGGTTATAGCCTAGAATTTGCTTTAAGCACTGCCATAGCTGTTTTGGTGATTTCTTGCCCTTGCGCCTTGGGCTTAGCCACCCCTACTGCCATTATGGTGGGCATGGGGCTTGGCGCAGAAAAAGGGATTTTATTTAAATCAGCTACGGCTTTGGAACAATTGCAAGCCATAGATACTGTAGTACTGGATAAAACTGGTACACTTACTCACGGGCAACCCAAAGTCACCGATATTTTAGCCATAAGCGAGGGGCATAACCCAGAACAGGAGAAAAAACTCATACTTTTTGCCGCTAGCCTTGAACGTTTATCAGAACACCCTCTTGGTAAAGCCATTGTGCATTGTGCTACAGAAAAAGAAGTAGAGTTACTACCCAAAGAAAGTTTCACAGATTTTCAGCAATGGGCTGGCCTTGGCATTATGGCTAACTATACGCAAGAAGATGGCATACAAAACCGGCTTGTGGCTGGTAATGCTCGTCTACTGAGTCGAGAAAATATTGATAATCCTTTGGTAGAAAAAGAAAAAGAATGGGCCAGACAAGGTAAAACCGTACTCTACTTTGCCCTTAACGATACTTTACTTGGCATTATAGCTGTGGCTGATACCATAAAGCCTTCTTCTAAAAGTGCTGTGCAAGACCTTAAAAACTTAGGGTTAAATGTGCTTATGCTTACGGGGGATAATGCCCAAACAGCTAAGGTTGTGCAACAGCAAGTTGATATTGATACTATGGTTGCTGAAGTTCTTCCTCAAGAAAAGGCCGACCAAGTGCAAAAGCTTACAGAATCTGGTCATACTATTGCCATGGTTGGAGATGGCATCAATGATGCGCCTGCGCTGGCTTCAGCTCATGTGGGCATTGCCATTGGTGCAGGCACAGATATTGCAATTCAATCAGCAGATATTGTACTTATGCAAAGCGATGTGGCGCAAGTAACTGCGGCTTTACGTTTAAGTAAGGCTGTTATGCGCACCATCAAGCAAAACCTTTTTTGGGCATTTGCATATAATATCTTACTTATTCCTGTGGCGGCGGGGGTTTTCGCTACATTTGGGCTTTTGCTTAGCCCTATGCTTGCCGCTGCTAGCATGAGTATGAGTTCGCTTACTGTGGTAGGAAATGCCTTGCGTTTACGTTTACAAAAAAAGGCACTCTTTTAAATCACAACACAGCACTGCAATTTTTGCCTTACTATACTGTAGAAAGTATAAAGAATTTTTACCAATGCCTAAAGCATTGTGAGGTCAGTATGAAAAAATTAGCACTTCTTGCCTTATTAGCCCTTACCTTGGCTACCAATGTAGGTTGTACCAATATGTCACGCACGCATCAAGGTGCTTTAAGTGGCGCTGCCATAGGGGCTGCGGGCGGTCTTGGCATTGCGGCTATTTCTGGTGGCGTTGTGGGCACAGGTGCTTTAGCAGGCGCCATTATTGGCGGCATAGCCGGCGGCGCTGTGGGATATCAGCAAGAACGCCAATGGTAAAGTAATTTTTCTACCATATACTTTTTTAGGAAGGAAAGCTTACATAGCTTTGCTTCCTTTTTTTAAGATAAAAACAGCATAGCTTGTAAAAAACTACTATTACTACAAAAAAAGCCCCCATGCTTATGGCAATGAGGGCTTTTAAAACATATAAAATAAATTGTTAGCTTCTATGCGGGGCTAAATCTTCTAAAAATTCTGGGCGTACTTCAAAGCCAAGGTTCGTAGCTTTATCAGCAGCTTCTACAGCTCTGGTAAATTCACCCTTTTCAAAAAGCACAAGGGCTAAATTGTTCCATGCTGGGGCAAAGCTTGGTTCACGACGTAAAGCTTCATTACAAGCTAACTCGCTCTCATCGTAATCACCTTCCATAAAATGTGCTGTAGCCAAAGCGCTGTAGGCTTGAATAAAGTTAGGTTCCCATTTAAGAGCCTTTTTCAAAGCCTTAATGGCCTTTTCAGGCTCACCACGTTGCAAATGCACAAAACCAATATTTCCCCAAGGCACAGGGAATTTGGCGCGGCAATTTGCTGCCTCTTCATTATAACGCAAGCAACCATCTAAGTCGCCACGCTCAAGGCAAATACCGCCCAATTGAACAAAAGCTTCGGCTAAACGCGGGGAATTGCGCAATGCAGCCAAGAAGGATTCTTCAGCAGCCACAAAATCTCTTTTAGAAAGCAGAGCAAGGCCAAGATTATAATGATGATTGGCGCATTGTTCATTGTCTTGAATTTCGCTTTTCAAATCTGCGATATATTCGTCGATATCATCGTAATTTTTTTTCATTTTATATGTCCTTCCTTTTGTAATAACTCATGGTACCAAAGGCAAAAATCCATGATTCCAAGATATTTGTCATCTTTGTTTACAACACCAAGAGCGCATTCAAGCGCTCCGCGTCCATAGTCATTGCTAAAATGGCCATTTTTAGCAGCCAATTGCAAAAATTCGCGTACCAATTGTTGTGTGGTACGTTTAGTAACATCAAGACGAATATCTAAGGGGTCATTGGGCTTTTGAAAAGGATCCCAATTTTCATAACCGATACGGTCTACGAATTTGCGCCTTCTTGGATTCATTTTATCATAAATCTCGCGCTTCATGACCTCTTGTTCATCATTGAGCTCTTGACGTGTACCATCTCTAAAGACGGTGGCAGGAATCATTTCAAGCATGGCAATTAGTCCTTTTTAGCGGGCCCAATACCTAAATATTGTTCATCGTACTTAGTTATAAGCGCCATAGATACAGGCACAAAAACTTGATCTAATTCTTTAAAACGACTTTTTACAGCCTCTGCAATATCGCGTGACAAGCCGTCCAAACGCTGTTGAATAGCATTCATATGTACGGTAGGGTATTGCCCCCCCTTAGAAAAACCTGTTTTGCCACAAACATGCCCTTCACCACTAATATTCATGGGTACACCGTACAAACGACAAGTTATGGGGCGATGCGCATAAAGCACACAAGCATTTTCTTCATTAAGCAAAGGGCAAGGCAGGCGCAAACGTGCAGCCTCAGCCATGATTTCTGTGGGATCCTTGCCCTCTTTAGCAGCTTTATAAAATTCGCGCTTCATGCGAGTAGCCATGCGGTCAAGATCTGCCGCACGACCTAAAATATCAGATCGCTCTTTGCTGTGAGGAATATTTTTTTCAAAAGCCTTGTTCACATACATGGCTTCCACCAAGGACAAATCAAAAAGCGCACTACAACAGTCGCTACAGCCTTGCTCACAAATGACACTTTCTGGGTGCGCTTTGCGAATATGTTCAAAAAGGACGTCGGTTTCAGCTACAAGCGCTTCATAGCGGGCAAAAATGGCAGACAGGTCTGGAATCATGCTTATACCTTACAGTTTATTGAAATACTTAGCAAAATGCCGCCGTTCGTACAACGAGCGGCGGCACCAAAGGACTTGGCATCATCAAAAATAAGTCTTCTTTACCTTTTGGCAAGACGAAAGACACGAAAAAAGAATTTTTTTCAAAATTCTTTTTTCGTGTCGTACTTATTCGTGAAAAAACCTACATTTCTTCTACGGACACTGCGCTAGTTTCGCAAACTTCTACGCAAGATTCACAGCCAAGACATTCTTCTTCGTTAATAACTGCAGACTTGCCTTCTTGAATTTCATAAACTTCTACAGGGCAAACGTCTACACATTCGCCACAACCAGTACATTTGTCTGCGTCAACAATTACATTCCAGCTCATAATTTCCTCCAATGAGTGTTTTTTTACGTACAGCTAAATTCTGCTGTCAAAATACGGAAAGACTTTCCGTGTTCAAAGGCATAGCTTTAGCCCCTAAGAAGTGTCAAGCACAAATGCAATTTTTTATCCCCCTCTTCTATTTTTTTCTTCCACACAAAATAATAAATGCGAGATTACCCCCTCTTTAGATATTGCCAAAATAGTAAGAAAAGCTTATATTTACTTCTACAAAAAAAGGGGATTTCATGGAACATTTACTAAATTCAACTGTGGCACGTATTGAACCTGTACCCATGCACCTTGCCGAAAAGGCTAAGGCTCATTTAGATAATCTTACTAAGCCGCAAGGAAGCCTTGGACAATTAGAAGAAGTAGCCACACGTGTATTTTGTATTCAACATGGGCAAAAAACATTACGATTTGACCCCATGCATATGTATACCGTAGCAGGCGATCATGGCATAGTTGAAGAAAATGTAGCCCTTTTCCCCCAAGAAGTGACCAGACAAATGGTTATTAACTTTTTGCAAAATGGTGCTGCTATCAATGTGCTTTGCAAAACAGCTGGCATAGAATTAGCTGTAGTGGACGCTGGCTGCGTAGGCGGCCCCTTTGCCCCCCATGCCAAGCTTATACAAAAGCGATTAGGCGATGGTACCAAAAATTTTGCTAAAGAACCTGCCATGGACCGCGAAACCTGTATTCGCGCTCTTTGTTATGGCATTGGTATAGCAACAGATGCAGCAGCAGAAGGCTATGTAACTTTAGGTATAGGTGAAATGGGTATAGGCAATACCACCCCAGCCACGGCTTTATTTGCACACATTTTACAATTAAAGCCTGAAGTTGTTGCCGGCCCCGGTGCAGGCGCCCTACCCGGCGGCGTAGCCCATAAAGCTAAGGTAGTGCAAAGCGCTTTAGAGTTGCATCAAGAAGCCTTGCAAGCCGGTGATGCCATAGATACCCTTGCTATCTTAGGCGGCTTTGAAATTGCCATCATGGCAGGCATTGCCCTAGGCGCTGCACGCAGCGGTTTAACACTTATGGTAGATGGTTTTATTTCAACAGCAGCCTATGTGGCTGCTAGAAATATTTGCCCCCATGTGGATGGCTATGCCATTTTATCACATATGTCTGCAGAGCCTGGCTATGGCGCTATTTTGCAAGCCCTAGAAAAACAAGGGGTAGCGGCTTTGCCTTTGTTGCATTTAGGTTTACGCCTTGGCGAAGGTACTGGGGCAGCCCTTGCCGCACCTCTTATGCGCGCTGCTGTAAATATTTTTAATGATATGGCAACCTTTGACTCTGCCAACGTAAGTGGAACATCTAGTAACACTTCTACAGGCAAGTAAGATGCAACCAGCATTAGAGCTTAAAAATATATCTCGCTCATTTTCGGTGCGCCGTGGTCTTTTAGAGGAAAGCCAAAGCCTTAAAGCTGTGGATGATATCAGTATAGAATTAACACAAGGCAGCATGCTGGGGCTTGTGGGCGAATCTGGCTGCGGTAAATCTACCCTTGGGCGTATGGTAGCAGGTTTACTTATGCCCAGTGAAGGAGAAATTTTCCTACAAGGAAAATCTTTATACAATGCACAAGGCAAAGTGCAACATGACGGCTCCATACAAATGATTTTTCAAGATCCGTATTCTTCTCTTAACCCTCGCCTATGCATTGGACATTCCATAGCTGAACCCTTGATAGTGCAAGGCATAGCCAAGGCAGAAAGAGAACAGCGTGTACGAGAAATACTCCATGTGGTAGGCTTTGCGCCTAGCCACGCCACACGCTATCCGCATGAATTTTCTGGAGGGCAAAGACAGCGTATAGCCGTGGCCAGAGCACTTATAACACAGCCTAAAATACTTATTTGTGATGAGCCCGTCTCTGCCTTAGACGCTTCTGTTCAAGCGCAAATATTAAATTTACTTTGTGAAGTACAAGAGCGTTTTTCCCCCACATGTCTTTTTATTTCACACGATTTAGCGGTGGTAGGCTTTTTATGCCCACGCATAACTGTTATGTATTTGGGGCGTATGGTAGAAGATGCCCCCAGAGAGGAACTGTTTTCTCATGCTGCGCACCCTTACACGCAAGCGCTTTTAGCTTCCATTCCCTCTCTTGACCCTACACAGCGCCTGAGCATAGCACCTTTAAGTGGTGAATTACCAAGCCCCCTTGCGCCCCCTTCAGGCTGCACTTTTCACCCTCGTTGCCCTAAAGCCACAGAGCTTTGCCATAAAGAAGCTCCGTCCTGGAAAAATATAAGCCCTGTGCATAAAGTGCGTTGTCACTTAGCCTAAGATGCAAAAGACTATTTTTTACATTGTGCTAATTTTTTAGCATAACGCTCGGCTTCACTATATATGCAACCGCAATATGGCTGACGATACAATTCTAATTCTTTAGACATATCTATGCCTTTTTGCCATTCATCACGAAAGTCTTCGTAATAAAATTTTACAGCATATTTTTCTGCCATGTTTTCTGCTATAGTTTTCATTTGCGCATGATCTTGATAGCGTGAATAAAATAAAGAAGATGAAAATGCTGTAAAAGGTGGCTCATTTGCCATAACTTCCGGTGATTTTTTCACTCTTTGCGCTGTGGCTTCCAATCGTGTTTCATAACAATACCCGCAACGTTCAGCCCCTGTATCTTTTGCCCCTGCCACATCCGCAAGCCAAGTGTGAATATTCCAAAGATCGTCGGCAAAAAGCACTGTAAAATCTATTTTTTTTGCACAATCTATTAAAGATTCACGACGACGCAAATATTCTTGCAAAGGATGAATATTAGGATTTGCAAAAAAAGCCGTCACTTTATGCCCCTTGGCACGTAAACGTAGCACAGGCACAATGGCGCATGGGCCACAACACACATGAAGTAAAATATGTTCTTTCATAAGTTAAATACAGCAATGCCTTTTTGCACCAGCCAAAGCTATTACAAAAAGGCATTGCAGACTAAATGGATAAAAAATTATTGTAAACGAATTTCAATGGAAATTTGTAACTGCTCTTCAAGTTCAGTGATTCGTTGGCGTTTATGATTTAGCAAGTACATGGCTAATTCTGCAGAATTTGTGTCATACACATATTTTCCTTGCTGTGCAGAGCGTCCTTTACGTTCCATTTCACATAAAGCCTGTAAAGCTTGCCATTCTAAATTGCGACGCACTCCAGTACCACGGCAATGAGGACATGGCTCCATGGTAATGGCTAAAGCAGAAGACCCCGTGCGCTGACGTACGATTTCTAATAATCCAAAGGAAGAAATACGCGCAACATCGTGGCGTGCACGATCATTTTTCATGGCATTACGTAAAGTTTTTTCTACTTCACGCACATGGCTTTTATCGCGCATCTCAATAAAGTCTATCACCACTTGCCCGCCAATATCACGCAATTTTAAATGACGTGCAATGGCTTCGGCGGCTTCAATATTTGTTTTTAGCGCCATGGATTCAAAATTTCCCTTACCAGAAATTTTGCCAGAGTTAATATCAATGGCCATAAGGGCTTCTGTTTGGTCAAAAACCAATCTACCGCCAGAAGGAAGCACCACCTCACGCGCATAAATTTGCTCGAGTTGGCGATGCATATTAAAGCGTTCCCACAGGGTTTGGCGTACATCGGCATGCATACGAATAAGTTCTTTCTTTTTAGGAAAAAGCAAAGCTACTGTTTCGCGCAAGCTTTCTGCCACTTCCGTATTATCCACCCATACTTCTGTTACATCATCAGTAAGATAGTCACGAATAGCTCTTTCTGCTAAACTAGATTCTCTATATAAAAGTACAGGGGCTGCATCACTCACCCCGCGCTTACGAATTTCTTTCCATACCCTTTTAAGGTATTGCAAATCACTTTTTAAAGTGGTTTTAGATGTACCTGCGCTCACAGTACGTACAATAACACCAAGTCCAGCACCTGGCTCTATACCTGACATCATTTCACGCAAGCGCCCGCGCTCTTCATCGCTTTCTACCTTACGAGAAATGCCAATTTGCTCTTGGCCTGGGGTAAGCACTAAAAAACGCCCCGGCAGAGAGAGCCATGTGGTTAAAAAAGCGCCTTTATTTCCTGTGGGTTCCTTAACCACCTGCACAAGAATTTCTTGCCCAGGCTTAATGATTTTTTGAATAGGTGGGAATTTTTTTCCCTTAGGGGTTTCGTGGTGGGCTTGATAGTATTCGGGGTGAATTTCATCAATTTGTAAAAAGCCATTTTTATTAGCACCATAGTTAATAAAAGCAGCTTGTAAATTTGCATCAATATTATTCACTACACCTTTATAAATATTGCCCTTGGTTTTCACTTGATGCAACATTTCTAAATAGTATTCGTGTATAATACCATTTTCTACAAGGGCAACTTCTACCTGCTCTCCCTGCACCATAGAAATAAACATCTTACGCTGGACATTTTCTACCCCTTTTTTAACAGGTAAGGTGCGGGCACGCCCAGGTTTTCCCTCTCCAAGAGAGGTGCCTGTCTTAGCTATAGCAGAGCTTTTTTTGCTTTGAAAAGCCTCTTCTTCTTCCATATCTTCAAAGTATTCTTGTACTTCTTCTGACTGCATGAGAGGGCGTTTTTTACCGCGCTTTCCGCGACCACCACGACGACCACGTCTACTTTTTGGGCTAGCGGCAGAATGTTCCTCTTGTTCTGCCCCCTCATAAGGGGGCTCTGAGGGGCCTTCCTGAGTACTTTCTTGAATGTTTTCTTGAGCACTTTCGGGGGTAATTTCTGAGATATTTTTTTGATTTTTTTCAGTAGATTCAGCTACAACAGAAAGAGATTTTGCTTTAACACTACGGCGCGGGCGACGTGTTCTTTTTTCATCTCGCCCAGGCATATCTGGAACTTCTGTAGCAGTTCTTTCAATACCAGCACTTTGTGGTTCATCAGAAAAAGATGACATTGAATCTAAAGGAGTTTCTACAGAAATAGGCTCTACATCACGTACTTTTTTGGGACGCCCTCTACCTACTTTGGGTACTGCAGAGTTTACAGGGTCTTTTGGAAAAAGTTCTTGAGAAGCCGTATTTTGCTCAGAAGTCTCCATGGGAGAAGTAGTATTTTTTTCCGCATCTAGCCCTTCAGTACTTTGTGGTACTGTACTTTTTTTTGCTCTTGCTGAAAGGCTTTTAGCACGCGTTGCGCGAGGTTTTGGCACTGCTTTTACTGTATCATTGTTTTCTTGCTGTGCCACAGGGCTTTGAGCTTGCCCTTCTAAAGATGAGATAGGTGAAGTTGATGAGACAAGGGGCTTTTTGCGGGAACGTTTTGCAGGTGTTTTTTTCTTTTCAGCAGTAGAAGTAGTATCTTCTGCCAAAGCTACATCAGCAGAAAGGCTTGTTTTTTTACGGCTTGTAGTTTTTGTCGTAGAGCGCCTAGTATTTTTAGGGGCTGCTTTGGGCGCAGCTTCGATATCTGAAGTTTTATCAGCAGTCATATATATCCTTATAGTAGAAATTTCTCAGCCACATTTACCGCCGTGCTGTAGGCGGGGTTTTGCGCTACTCTTATAAAGGTGCACAAGTTAGAAGCAACACTAAGGATTTTTACTCCCCTTTGCAAGTATTAAGATGCAAGGCATAAAAAAACTTATCCAGCATAGGGAAAACTCTTCCCTTTCACCCCCCAAAAACACGTTTTTTTACCCTACATTTTTTTCCTAGTTGTAAAATCTAAAAAGTAATTACTTATATTTTAAGAAAAAATAATATTTGGCACACCACTTGCTAAGAGAGAAGTACAGCTTAAACCTTTCAAGGAGGTACATTATGTCTTTGGTCGTTAAC
>CAYJND010000017.1:0-23623 GCA_964371565.1 uncultured Desulfovibrionaceae bacterium | reverse complement strand
TTGTTTTTGCCTATAAAGGGGAAGACCCCGCCACCCTTTGCCCAGAAATTGAAGCCGCAAGCCCTTGGTTTGCCATAGCCCCAGGACGTAAAGATTTTGCCGGAAAAGCCGGTGAATTGGCACTTTTCCATGGGCACCCCGAGCAAGACATTCCGCGTATTTTAGCCATAGGCTTAGGACAACGCGAAAAGTTTGATATGAACACTTTACGCAAAGGTCTAGCCGCTGCCTTAGAGCGTTGCCGCTCTTTTGGGGCAGAGTCTGTGCTCTTGCCTGTGCCTGCGCTAACAGCCCTTGGCGGCACCAGCACTCGTTTGGTAGAAGAAAGCGTTTACGGCGCCTGCATAGGCTTGTATCGCTTTAATGATTTGCGCTCTAAAGCTAAAGAAGGCGAAGAAGAAAATGCAGATCCTCACTGGCTGGCTTTAGGCTTTAGCGAAGAACATGTGCCAGATGCAGAGCATGGCGCGGCTCGCCGTGGTGAGCATGCCGCCGGAGCCGTTGTGCTGGCACGTAAACTTGGCAACATGCCGCCAAACATTTTACCCCCCATGGAGCTAGCCAAGACCGCGCAAAAAATGTGCGCCGAGCAAGGCATGAGCTGCACCGTATTTGAAGAAGACGCCTTACAAGAAATAGGCTGCAATACCCTCTTGGCTGTGGGCGCAGGCTCTATTCAGCCTAGCTGCATGGTAATTATGGAGTACGCCCCCGCAGGCCATGAAAATGATGACCCCATTATTTTTGTAGGCAAAGGGCTTACCTTTGACTCTGGCGGCATCAGCTTAAAGCCTGCCACCAATATGCATCATATGAAAAGCGATATGTCTGGCGCCGCCGCTGTGGTAGGTGCCATGCAAGGCATTAGCCAAAATATGCTCGAAAAGCGCGTTATAGGCATTCTTGTCTGCGCTGAAAATATGCCCAGCGGCTCAGCCATGCGCCCAGGTGATGTGGTGACCTCCCTTTCTGGTAAAACGGTGGAAATTTTAAATACCGACGCCGAGGGACGTTTAGCCCTTTGCGATGCCCTCACCTACGCACAGCAAAAATATAAGCCCAGCTTTATGGTAGATATTGCCACCCTTACGGGCGCATGCAGCGTAGCTTTGGGTAAGGACGTAGCCGGCCTTTTCACCGATGATGCTGATCTCAGAGACGAAATTATGTCTGTAGGCACCTTGGTAGGCGATAATTATTGGCCCTTGCCCCTTTGGGCACCCTATGCCGAAAGCTTAAAAAGTGACGTAGCTGATATAGCCCATATGGGCGCCCGTGAAGGCGGCGCCATTACCGCGGCGCTTTACCTAAAAGCCTTCATTGATGAAGGCACACGCTGGGCACATTTAGATATTGCCGGCACTGATTGGGCCTTTAAAAAGACACCTCTAAGCCCCGTGGGTGCCATGGGCTTTGGCGTGCGTACCCTTATAGAACTTGCGCGAGGCAATGTATAATGAAAGTATATCTGATTGGAGCCGGCCCTGGTGATATGGGTCTGCTCACCCTAAAAGGAAAAGCCATTTTAGAAAAAGCAGACGTTATTGTGTATGACGCCTTAGCCAATGCCAATATGCTCAGCTTTGCCCGCAAGGATGCAGAACTTATCTATGTGGGTAAAAGAGCCAATAATCACGCTCTTCCCCAAGATGGAATCAATGCCCTTATCATTGAAAAAGCCAAAGAAGGTAAAATTGTGGCGCGCCTTAAAGGCGGCGATCCTTACATCTTTGGACGCGGCGGCGAAGAGGCTGAAGAGCTTTTAGACGCCGGCGTGCCCTTTGAAGAGGTACCCGGTATTTCCAGCACCATAGCAGGCCCTGCCTATGCCGGCATTCCCTTAACGCACCGCTCTTTTGCTTCATCGGTGACCCTTATTACAGGGCATGAAAACCCCGACAAGCCCGGCTCTGTGCACCATTGGGATGCGCTGGCAAAGTCTGCCTCTACTCTTGTGTTTGTTATGGGCATGAAAAACCTACCAGACATTGCCAAAAACCTTATAGCTGCCGGTATGGATGCAAACACCCCCGCAGCCCTAGTGCATTGGGGCACCACAGCGCATCATCGCTCCTTGGTAGCCACCTTGGGCACCTTGCATGAAGAGGGGCAAAAGCAAGGCTTTACCAACCCCTCAGTCATTGTGGTAGGCCATGTGGTAACCTTGCGCGATAAGCTTAATTGGTTTGAGCAAAAGCCCCTACTTGGCAAAGGCATTGTGGTCACACGCGCCCGCGAACAAGCCAGCGGCCTTGCCCTATCTTTGGCAGAGCTAGGCGCCCATGTGATTCAATTTCCCACCATTGAAATTTATGAGCTTACAGATTTCGGTGATGTAGATGCAAAAATTAAAGACCTTAACAGCTATCAATGGCTGGTCTTTACTTCCGTCAATGGCGTAAAGCATTTTTGGAAGCGTTTGCAGGTGCATGGCTTAGACTCTCGCGCCCTTTATGGCAAAAAAGTAGCTGCCATTGGCCCAGCCACAGCAGATATTTTGCGCGAGCGCGGCATTGAGCCAGATTTTATCCCTGAAAAATACGTGGCTGAAGGCGTCGTTGAGGGCATGCTGGCTCTAGGTATGCAAGGTCAAAAAGTACTTTTACCCCGCGCCATGGAAGCACGCGAAGTATTACCCGAGGCCTTGCGCGAAGCTGGCGCCGTGGTAGACGTATTGCCTGTTTATGAAACTAAGCCCGCCGGCGCACGAAAGGATGAAGTGATGGAAGCTTTGGCTCAAGGGCAATTGCATTGCATTACCTTTGGCTCTTCCTCCACGGTGGATAACTTCCTCTCTCTCATTGATGCAGATACCTTAAAGAAACACCCAGAGGTACAGTTGGCAGCCATTGGCCCCATCACCGCCAAAACCTTAACCAAGCACGGCCTGCCTTGTGATATTCAACCAGAAGATTATACCATCCCTGCCTTGGTAGACACCTTGGTAGAAAAGTTCTCTTCCTAGCCTCACTACAAAAAATATCTGGGGAAAACCATATCTTACGAAAAGGTTTTCCCCAGATTTCTTTCTAGAAAACTTTCATAGATTGCTTTTTTTAACTCTGTAGGCATAACACTTGGTTGAACGCCTTGTGCAACACAAACTATGGCAAGCGTCATTGGCGGTGCCAATACATTGAGCCTTGTTTTGGATTGCTACGTCCTCTAACAGGCTGTTCAAAAAGGATGAAATACAAGGAAAAACGAAAAAGCAGGACACGCCGTGTATACAGACATACATAAGTGGTCTGCTTTTTTGTTTTGACGCAGTAGTTTGCCCTTTTTCAACAGCCTGTAAAGCGAATTACTAGCGCTTGCGCATATACCCACTCATAACCAACCCACCACTCAGCACCTCAGTATGCACATGACTAAACTTCATAGGCTCTGCCAGCTCTCCAAATAGCGACATACCGCCGCCTAAAATTACAGGAACCTGAGTAATGGTCATGCTATCAATAAAATCCATGGCTAAAAAGGAACGCACCACGGCGCCGCCATCAATATACAGCTCTTTATAGCCTTTACGAAAAGCGTTCAGCAATACATCTTTAACGTCATCGCTGCTCAGTGTCGCTTTGCCCTCATATCCCTCTGGTAAATTTGTCAGGCTTTTACTCAGCACAATGACAGGCTTGGAATAAGGCCACACCCCCATGCCATGCACCATTTCAAAGGTGGTGCGCCCCATAACTATAGCGTCCATATTTTCCATAAATAAAGAAAAATGAGAAGTTTCACCTTGCTCTTGTGGATAGGCGTTTAACCATTCTACGCTATTATTTTTATCTGCAATATAGCCATCTAAAGACATGCCCATAAAGATATGATTTGCCATAAAAAAATCTCCTGAAAATTTTTATATATTTTTTTATAGAGGCGCTAGCAAACACAGAAGCCAGATCGCCCATTTTTTTGTGCATAAGCATTTGATTTTCTATTTTTTTGTCCCTTGCACCAAAATTATTCTCCGCTACTCTACAGCATACCAATTTTATAAGGAGAGTTTATGAGCCAGTACACCACCTTCACTGTAAAAGAAAACAAGGGCACTCTTTGGGTCATTTTTGACTATCCCCCCGTCAATATTCAAGGCATAGCCATGCTTGATGACCTCAATTCCTTAGCTGACATCTTAGAAAAAGACAAATCCATTAAGGTTGTGGTGTTTCAATCAGCACACCCAGAAATCTTTGTAGCTCACGCTGATATTACCTTTTTAAAAGATATGCCTACACAAACGGTGAACCGCGAAGAGGTAGAATTGCTCTATTTGCAAAGCACCCTAGAGCGTATTGCACAGTTACCCCAAGCCACCATTGCTAAAATAGAAGGCTTTGCCCGCGGTGGCGGTCATGAATTTGCCTTAGCTTGCGATATGCGTTTTGCCGCTCGTGGCAAGGCCGTCTTTATGCAAATGGAGGTGGGCATGGGCATTTTACCTTGCGGTGGTGGCGCTTCGCGTATGGCAAGACAAACAGGCCTTGGGCGCGCGCTAGAAATTATCCTCAGCGGACGTGATTTTGATGCCGACACAGCAGAAAATTATGGCACTGTCAATAAAGCCTTAGAGCCAGATGAAATTGGCGTCTTTGTGCAAGAGCTGGCAGAGCGCATCGCCTGCTTCCCCTCTGAGTCTATTACAGCTTGCAAAAGAGCTGTCTATGCCTCCATTGATTTACCCATTGCACAGTCCTTACGCGAAGAGGCCTATCAACTATACCAAGCCACCAGCACCACCCCTGCCATTACACGTTTTACCATGGCTTTTGAAAGCGATTTTCAAAATAATATGGAAAATCAACGCACCTTTAATGAGCAGCTCATGAAATTACAATCTATCACATAAACTCGCTTACATACCCCCTATGCATGATAATACATCAAAAAACATACGATAAATTTATATGCATAGGGGGACATAGATAAAATAAGTCCAAGGCAAAACTTAACCAAGACACTCTTACAAACTTGACTCTCAAGTAAATCAGACTTATTTACTCTGACACTGCAGCCGCAGTGCACGAGGTCTCATGTTTTTTAAAAAGCATCATATAGTTATTATTAAAGATAGCCCCACAGGTGAAAATAGAAAATTTCACCTACGTATGTGGTATTTTTATCTTTTAGGCGTATTTTTTTGCTTACTCTTAGCTTCGACAGCTTGGCTGTTGAAAGAATATTTGCATAGCATGCAAATAAAAAATCAATTAGAGCAAACTCTTATCGCTCGCGAAGAACAAGGCGAGCAATTGCTCAATCTTCATAAAAAAATACAAGATTTAACAATAAATTTTCAACGCATAGTTCGCTTTGACACGCAAATTCGGCAAATGCTTGACGTAAATGCAGAGCTAGGCTCGGTAGATACTAAGGCCAATGAAGATTTTTTAAATACCTCTTTGCCCATGCATAAGCCAAATCTTATGGCACGCCGAATGCAAAATTTTTTAAATTTGCTGGCTAATGACATTGAGCTAGAAGAAATAAATCAGCAAGATCTACTTAAAGCTTTACGCCTTAAAGCAAATGCCCTTTCCAGAGCGCCTTCTATTTGGCCTGTGCGCGGAAAAATCAATTCCAGCTTTGGCTATCGCAGGGCACCCTTTGGGGGGCATAGAAGCTTTCACAAAGGCTTAGATATCAAGGGCGCTATGGGCGCTAAAGTGGTGGCTTCTGCAGCTGGCACCGTAAAAAGCAATGGCTATGACGGCGCCTATGGCATTGTGGTGGTTATAGACCATGGCGGCGGCGTCATTACTAAATATGCGCACTTGCAAATGGCCACAGCTAAGCCAGGGCAAGAGGTAAAGCGCGGTGATACCATAGGGCGCGTGGGTATGACAGGACGCACCACCGGCCCGCATTTACACTATGAAGTGGTGGTGGGCGGCGTGCCGCGCGATCCCATGAAATATATTTTAGATTAATATGCACAAAAAAGGAATTTTTTACACAGCGTAAGAAATTCCTTTTTATATATATATTTTAAAAATACGCTACACTAAAGCCCTTCCACATAGGCTCCAGCACACAAATCTGTAAGCTCAGTATGTAACACCGCTTGCATACCCGGATGCACTGTATCCACACGCTCACCCAAGTGATTTTCTAGGGCATAGGCGCCGCTATGCAAGGCTGGCCTTGCTCCTTGGGGCATAAATACATAAGCCTCACGAGCATCATTCCACTGCGACCGCACTGAAATGCGCCATTGACCGGGCTTTATTTCCTCTTCTAAACGTGCAAGTAAAGGCGATAAGCCCCCCTTACCACGGGTATGCGCCTTGGCTAATTTCACATGCTTAGGCACAAAGAAGCCTGTGCCTAAATCGCGTGAAGTCCATTGTTCAATATCAAAGAGCAATTCAGGTAAAGCTTTACGCCATTGCTGTACGTTTTCTATGCTGCCAGCCAAATCCAGAGCGCGCCTATAGCCATCTACGGCGTGGGCAGTGTAAGCGCCGGTGCGCATGCGCCCTTCAATTTTAAGCGCAGTTATTTTATGACGCATAAACCAAGGAATAAAAGGCAATAAGCATAAATCTTCTGGCGACCAAAAGGCTGAATAGCCAGAATCTTCTTGGGTAATTTCCCATGTGGGGGTGCCACCACGCCAGCTTTCTTCAAACATTTGACTGGTACCGGGCATGGGGCGATATTCAAAACGGCAAGGCTGGGTGCATTCACCGGCATTGGCAGGCCTATTATTTAACCAAGCCGAAAGCAAACATTGCCCCGAAATAGCTAAACATTGCGCGCCATGCACAAAACATTCTAACTCTACCTCAGGGCAAGCCTGACGAATGGCGCGAATTTCACCAAGGCGCAATTCGCGAGCAAGATTAACCCGCTCTGCCCCTTGTTCATGCCAAAAGGCTACCGAAGCGGCATTGCAGGTATTAGCCTGCGTAGAAAGATGAATGGGGATATGCGCAAAATGCTTTTTTGCCAAAGAAAAAATACCGGCATCAGCAATAATGTAGGCATCTACGCCAGCCTCGGCGCCAAGGCGTAAATTCTCCATAGCCGCATCGAGCTGATGCTGACGCGGAAAAGCATTACAGCAAAAAAACAGCTGTACGCCGGCGGCCTTGGTTTTGGCACGCGCCGCAGCTAATTGCTGAGCATCAAAGGGGCGACCTGCGCGAAGCGATGCCGAGCCACCAAGGTATACAGCATTGGCGCCGTATAAGATGGCTGCATCGAGTTGATCCATAGAGCCCACAGGGGCTAACAATTCTGGTATAAAAGGGGCGGAAGTATGCATGGCTTTATTTAGGCTTTCGCGCGGCAAGGGTCAAGCCTTTATCAAAGCCACCCTATCAATCTGTTATACAGGGTAGCCTAAAGCGCGACGCTGTTCTTTAAGGGTATGTAAAATATCCACGCCAATACGTAAATTTCCCTTACCAAAACCTAAGTGAATATGGGGCTTTACTTCCCCGTGAAAATCTGAACCGCCGCTAATAGCTAAATCATATTTTTTGGCTAAAGCAAGCATGCGGCGTGTATTTTCATCATCATGCTCGCTATGTATGGCCTCTATAGCCATAAGCCCCAGCTCTTTTAAATGCTTCACATAATTATCAAGCCATCCGTCAGGGCAACGAATAAGCCCAGGATGCGCCAAAATAATGCTGGCCTTTGCTTCGCGCAAAAGACGCATAATTTCTTCCACTTCAAAAAGTTTTTTCGGTTCAAAGGCAGAGCATCCATCACCTAAGTATTTTACAAAGGCTTCTTTAATACTTGTCACATAGCCTTTTTCGAGCAAGACAGTGGCAATATGTGGCCTGCCCACAGCATTTTGTGTTTTCTTCAAATGTGTTGTTGGCATGGCGCTGGGAGCATTTTCCACCGTACGTGCGGCATGCAATACTTCATCATAAGAAATATCTAGCCCCAAAGTTTGCAATTTTTGCACAATAATAAAATTTCTCTGGGCGCGGTTATGACGCAATTCTTTAAGAGCACGCTCTAATTTTATGGCTCTTTTAGGTATCCACAAGCCAAGAATGTGCACTTCGCCATATTCTGAAGCCACCGAAAGTTCGCAGCCGCGTATAACTTCTATATTATCTTTGCGCCCCTGTGCTGCCGCCTTATTGAGCCCAGCCAGCGTATCATGATCGGTAATAGCCACAGCAGCAAGACCCAACTTAGCCGCGGCCTTTACCACCGCCGCAGGGGATTTGCGCCCGTCAGAAGCCAATGTATGGGTATGTAAATCAACAAATTGCTGCATAATGCTCTCTTAGCGTAAAAAATTGCTCATATTTTTAGGTAGCACAAAGCGCATAAGGGGACAAGGGGAAGAAAAGAGGAAGCGTTTATTTTTAAATCATACCACCTAAAAAAAGCCACAACACAGAGGCTAAAAACAAAATCTCCCCCAAAAAGGCATTGCGAGCCCTGCAAAAGTAGGCTATTTTCTCTGTGCAAAAAAATGTCACTTTTCCCTTTGTTAGGAACTATTATGAATGAAGATTTACTCCAGCTCTTAGCCTGCCCCAAATGTCACGGGCCGCTTACTTTACAGGTTATTAAAGGCAAAAATAAAGGCCTTATATGCGAAGCTTGCGCTTTGGTTTTCCCCATACGTGATGCCATACCCATTATGCTTTTAGAAGAAGCTACCCCTCTAAAAAAAGACTAGGCTTTTCATGCGCATTCTCATTGCTTCTGATCTGCACGGCGCTTTAGACAGCGCAGAATTTTTATGCAACAAAGCTCGCGCTTTGCGCCCTGATATGTGTTTACTCCTAGGCGATTATCTCTATCATGGGCCGCGCAATCCTTTGCCTATCACCTATACACCCCAAGATGTTGCCAATAAATTAGGTGAAATACTTGACCTTGGCATACAAGTTGTAGCTGTACGCGGCAATTGCGATGCCCAAGTAGATGAGCAATTACTGCCCTTTCCTTTAAGTGAAGAAGCGCGCCTTTATGTGGATGGTTTACCCATGCTTGCCGCTCATGGGCATCAATACGGCCGCGACCCAGACTTTTCTCGTGTGTCAGCGGGCACTATTATGCTTACAGGGCATATTCACTTTCCCGTGGGGGCGCAACGTGACCATGTAACCTGGTGGAATCCCGGCACATTAAGCTTACCCAAACAAGGCTTTCCCCGCACCTATGGCCTGTATGAAAAAGGCGTCTTCACCGTATATGATCTGCAAGACACGCTTGTCTTACGTCACGAGGTAGCCCTGCCTGAAGTGCCTGCACAGCAAAAAGGTGATGTATAAGGCATGGACGCAGCCCTTGGCCCTAATTCTTCCTGCAACTCATCTTCTATCTCTGCACAAAGCTACGCTCTGGCGCTCAGCCCTTGCGCTTCGTATGCGGCGCAAGAAGTAGAAGAAGCCACACGCTACGCCTTATGGCAAAGCGGCCTTATAGGCAATGAGCAAGGGCGAAAACCTTTTTTCACCCCCGGTATGCACGTGCTAGTTAAGCCTAATTTGCTACGTGCCCATGAGCTTTCGTGCACCCATGCCCAAGTGCTACGCGCCGCTTGCCTATGCCTGCAAGAGCAAGGCATAAAAGTGCACGTGGCAGACTCCCCCGGATTTGGCACCGCAACATCTGTAGCTAAGAGTTTAGGTATACAAGAGGCTTTACGCCCCTTAGGTATAGCTGTGCAAGAATTTAGCTCTGTGCAAGATGTGCCCTTACGTTTAGACTGGGCAGGAGCAGAATTTAGCCATAAGAACTTAGGTAGTTGGGGTATTGCCCGCCAAGCCTTAGAAGCCGACGCTATTTTATCCTTGCCAAAACTTAAAGCCCACAACCTTATGGGCATGAGCCTTGGGGTAAAAAATCTTTTTGGCTGCATTTGCGGTCTGCGCAAAGCCCTAGCTCATGCGGTACAAGGGCGCGAGCTTCAAGACTTTACTCACGGCATTTTAGCCTTATACAGGGCGCTACCCCCCTCGGCAGCCCTTATGGATGGCGTCATAGCTATGCATAAAAAAGGCCCCTCCAGCGGCGAGCCTTATGCTTTGCACTGCCTTGCGGCAAGTCCGTCAGCCATGGCCTTAGACACAGCTATCTATAACCTGTTACAATTACCCATAGCTACTATTCCTCTCTGGCAAGAGGCACAACGCTTACATATGCCCGAAGCCTTTGAGCACAATATACATCATCTTGGCGCTAAAGCGTCACACATCTACCCTAGCACTGAATCTGCCCCCTTTGAAATGCCGCAACAGCTACACGATGTGTGTTTTCAGCCACACAGGCTTTTGCAATCATTTATAAAAAGGCTTTGGAGTAGGATAGTTTAAGGATTTTTATGCCACACATTTTACCTGACGAAACAGATATTTACGCACTCACTGACAGTAAGCTAAGCCTTGGGCGTCCCTTAGAATATGTGGCGCGTGCCTTATTAGACAGCGGGATAAAAATACTGCAATACCGTGAAAAAAAAGCTAAAGCTGGTCAAATGCTAGAAGAGTGCCGCCTATTACGTGCTCTCACTCAAGAAGCTGGCGCCTGCTTTATTGTTAACGATCACATAGACATAGCCTTGCTTGTAGATGCAGACGGTGTGCATGTGGGGCAAGAAGACTTGCCTGTACCCGAGGTGCGTCGCCTTGTGGGCGCCAAAAAAATCATTGGCCTATCTACGCATTCGCCAGAAGAATTACGTAAAGCCAAAGATCTTGGCGCTGACTATGTGGGGGTAGGGCCACTTTTTGCCACGCAAACCAAGGAAGATGTGTGCGCCCCTGTAGGTTATGAATATTTACAGTATGCCGCCAAGCACAGCCCCTTACCCTTTGTGGCCATTGGCGGCATAAAAGAGCACAATATTGGCGAAGTAGTACGCCGCGGCGCTGTGTGTTGTGCCCTTGTATCCGAACTTGTGGGCGCAGAAAACATTAATGCCAAGGTGCAGGCTGTGCGCCAAGCAATGCTATTAGAAAACAATACATAAAGGTGATATATGAAAGGCAAACCTCAAGATTTTACAGACCCTTTTTGCCCTGTCTTTAAGCCAGAGGTAAATAATGGCCTAGTGGCAGCTATTGCTCAAGATCATGTCTCGGGCGAAGTGCTTATGCTGGCCTGGATGAATGAAGAAGCCTGGCAAAAAACCCTTGCCACAGGCGAGGCTCATTATTATAGCCGTAGCCGCAAAGAACTTTGGCATAAGGGCGGAACTTCCGGGCATGTGCAAAAGATTCACAGCATTCGTCTTGACTGTGACAGCGATGCTGTTATCTTGCGCGTAGAGCAAATAGGCGAGGCCGCCTGTCATAAAGGTTATCGCTCTTGTTTTTATCGTGAATTAAAAGATGGCACTGTAAGCCAGTGCAGTCCTTATATATTTAACCCTGAGGAGATTTACTCATGAGTCAGCCCATCTTGAAGCTTGGCATTCCTAAAGGTTCGTTAGAAGACGCTACCATTAACCTTTTTGAACGTGCAGGATGGAAAATTCGCAAACATCACCGCAATTATTTTCCGGAAATCAACGATCCAGAAATCAATGCCTCCCTTTGCCGCGTGCAAGAAATTGGCAATTATGTGGTAGATGGCATCTTAGATGCTGGCCTTGCCGGCCTTGATTGGCTCATAGAAACAGGGGCTTATGACAAATTGGTAAAAGTATCTGACCTTGTATACTCCAAAACATCTAATCGCCCTGCACGCTGGGTCTTAGCCGTGTCTGGTGATTCGCCTTATTACAAGCCCGAAGATTTAGCCGGCAAGCGCATTGCTACAGAGCTTGAAGGCATTACCAAACAATACTTTGCAGACAAAAACATTGATGTTTCTGTCTTTTACTCTTGGGGTGCCACTGAAGCTAAGGTTGTAGAAGGTCTTGCTGACGGTATCGTAGAAGTTACCGAAACCGGCACCACCATTCGTGCCCACGGTTTACGTATCATTGACGAAGTCAAAAGCAGCAATACTGTTTTTGTTTGCTCCAAAGCCGCATGGGCAGACCCAGAAAAACGTCGCAAAATTGAGCAAATTGACTTACTCTTACAAGGCGCCTTGCATGCAGAAAGCCTTGTGGCTATTAAGCTCAACGCCCCTGCCGATAATTTAGACGCCATCTTAGATATTTTACCGGCGCTCAATTCGCCCACCGTATCACCTTTACGCGATAGTAAATGGCTTTCGGTAGAAACAGTGGTGGGTACAGGCCTTGTGCGCGACCTTATACCAAGACTACGCAAAGCTGGCGCCGAGGGTATTATTGAATACGCATTAAATAAAGTTATTTAAGTTTTTTGTAGAGTAAGGTGACCCCTTTTTGGTACTAGCAAAAGGGGTCTTCTTACTCCCCCCCATCCTCTACCAAAACGCAATTTTTAACTGTTTGCGCCAGAGGAAACTTTTTATTTAAGGGGCTATTATGTCACAAAAAGACGCTTCACAAGATTTTTTGGATTCTTTACCCGAATTACAACCAGGTGAGCGCTTCACCTTTGCTTGCAACGAAACCGTGCCTTGCTTTAATCGATGTTGCGCAGAGCTTACCTTGCCCCTCACCCCCTATGATGTGCTGCGTCTGTGTCGCCATTTTAATATAGAAAGTGAAAAGTTTTTGAAAGGTCATACGCAAATGCGTACCTTCCCCGATACAGGCTTTCCCCTGCCTCTATTAAAAATGCTTGATGGCCCCACAGAGCCTTGCCCCTTTGTCACCCCCGGGGGATGTTCTATTTATGAAGACAGACCCGGCGCTTGCCGCACCTATCCCTTGGGACGCGGTACTAAGGTTGGCACCGATGGGCAAGTGGTAGAGCGCTTTTTTGTGGTGCAAGAAGACCATTGCAAAGGCTTTGACACGGGCAGAAAATGGACAGCACAAGAGTGGCTAAAAGATCAAGGCCTTGAGCCTTATAATGAGTCTAACGATACCTATATGCGCCTTATGGCAAAGGTAAAGGCCTCCGGCGCTCCTGTGTCTGCTAAAATGGCCACCATGGTTATTTTATGTCTCTATCAATTGGATCGCTTTCGCGTGTTTTTAGCCGATATGAAGATTTTTAGTAAGGTTGAAATAGACACAGCCCGCTGTGAAGCTATTATGGCACGAGATGAGGCCTGTCTTGATTTTGCTTATGAATGGTTAGAATTGGTGATATTTGGATCATGCCCTACCTTGAAACGCAAGGCCTAAGCCTCTCTCATCCCAAGATTTGGAAAGCTTCAGAGCTGGTGCATAAACTAGCACTGGAGCTTTCAGAAAATCGTAAGGAAAACGGTCAACAAGACAAAGCCCATGTGGTCTTTACCAATGGTTGCTACGATATTTTGCACCCAGGACATGTGGCGCTTTTGGAAGATGCCAAAAAACTGGGGGAAGTGCTGGTACTTGCGCTCAATTCTGACGACTCTGTGCGTCGATTGGGCAAAGGTAAGGATAGGCCCATCCAGCCCCTTTCTGTGCGAGCTTTTATGGCGGCGCATTTGCAAAGCGTAGACTATGTCACAGCTTTTGACGAAGACACTCCCTTAGAAATAATCACCTTGCTTCGCCCAAACATTTTAGTCAAAGGCGGCGACTGGCCTGTGGAAAGCATTGTGGGGGCAGATTTTGTGCAAAGTTATGGTGGGTTGGTGTATTCTTTGCCCTTACTCAAAGGCTATTCCACTACCGCTCTAGTGCAGCATATTCGCACCACCACACCGTAAAAAATATCTAACGTGTGCGAGCAGTTTCCTTACTTTGCTCATCGTTACTAATGCGCAGCCAAAGGCCATGATGATTGGCTATGGCAAAGGGAGTCACTTGCGCGGCATATTGCTTTGCAGGTATGAGTAAATGTTTAGGTTTACTTAAATTATCCAGCACAAATTGCCCTTTGTCACACTCAGCCACAAGCACAGCGTGCCCGCCACCGCGAATTTTATCTTTTAAAAAGACCAGCCATAAATCATCACGATTCCAGCCCATATATTGTAAAGCATAATATTTGGTTATGGCATAATCTTCACAGTCACCACTGCGATTGGTCATAAATTCTTGCGGCGAAGCCCAGTATTCTGTGGATCCATAAAAATCTTCGTCCTTACGCGAGGCAATGCCGTTAAAAAAGCCATTGATATTGCGTAAGGTTTTCAAAGAATCTTTAGATTTTTTGGTTATTTCTATAAGCGCTTGCCATTGCCCTTTGTGCTGGCCTTTAAGGGGTATGGTCTTGGCATCAAAAAGATCTTGGCTATGCTGCGCTTGAATGTTGCGCCAACGAGTACGCATGACGGTAATATTTTCAGGCACGGTGACATGCTCTACCAGCACAAATTCAGCCCCTAAAAGCTTCATATGCGGTGTTTGTTTTGGCACTTTAATGGTTTGAGAAGGGGGCGATTTTTTTTGCATTTCTTTTGCATACACCTCGGCGCAAAAGACAGAGCAAAAAAAACCTAGCCATGCTAAAAAAGGGATAGATAGATATTTATTCATAATGCTCATTCTAAAAAGATGTCATAAGGCGCGAGGAAAAAACACTGTGCTGATTTTACCAACACCCTGAGCACTCACTATAGTGAGTTCTCATACACAAAACAAACATCACTACGTGCTGTTTGTGCCGCCAGCGCCAGCAGAGCCGACGGGCAGGAAGGCACAAAAATCAATCATTTTACGGGCAAGCAAAGCTAGCCCTATGCTTGATTTTTGATTTGTGCTGACTTTGTCAGCACCCCTGAGCACTCACTATAGTGAGTTCTCATACACAAAACAAACATCACTACGTGCTGTTTGTGCCGCCAGCGCCAGCAGAGCCGACGGGCAGGAAGGCACAAAAATCAATCATTTTACGGGCAAGCAAAGCTAGCCCTATGCTTGATTTTTGATTTGTGCTGACTTTGTCAGCACCCCTGAGCACTCACTATAGTGAGTTCTCAGGCTTTGTCAAACGTCTTTTATCGTCAATCAAAAATATAAGTACTGTAGATAAAATAAGTAAAGCGCCCACCCAGCCAAGGGCAGAAAAACTCTCGCCCCAAATACTCCATGCCGCCACCGTAGCCACCACAGGCTCCAAAGTGGCAAGCACAGCAACCTTAGTAGGATGTAAACGCTTGATGCTTTCGCAATAGGTCCAATACGCCACATAGGTGCTGACAAATCCAATACCAAGCACTGCCAGCCAAGCATTTAAGCTCAAATCAAAACGAATATCTGCCAAGGGGGCAAGACACAAAGCCGCCACTAAAGAGCTGTAGCCATATAATGTAAAAGGGGTATAGGTACTTAAAAACTTTTTGCTCACCACATAATGGGTAGCGTATAAAAAGCCCGAAGCTAAACCAAAAATAATACCCATAATAGGTAATTTATCACTTAAAGAGGCTTCACTTACAGCCACTGCCGTAGCACTGCCTGCCGCTTGCATGGCATCTGCAGGCACTTCTGAAGGGGATATACTTATAAATATGCCCCCAAGCAAGGCTATAGCTATGGCAATGCCAGTAATAAGGGTAAAACGTAAACCAAAGAAAATACGCGAAAAAACCGCAACCCATGCCGGTGCTGTATACAAAAGCACCGAAGCTAAGGCAGCGCCACCCTCTTTAACGGCATATTGATACACCAAAAAAAAGGTGGCTATAGAACACAAACCAAAAATACAAAAAAAGCAAAAGTCTTTTACGCTATGCACCTTGGCTTGCTTAATGGCGGCGGCATGCAAAAAAAGAAAAGCGCCGCCTATGAAAGCTCGCCAAAAAGCCACATCCATGGGGCTTAGACCAGCTTCCATGGCAATCTTGCTTAAAATACCTAAAAATCCCCAACAAAGAGCCGCCGTAAAAATAAAAAAATAGCCTGCATACTGCGTCATGTTCTATCCCAATTTTTTTTGAATGATGCGTAATAAAAGTTCTAAGCCGCGCGAAAGCGTGCCCTCGTCAAAGTCAAAAGCTTGGCTATGATGCCCTGAGGCCAGTTTTGCTCCCAATTGTATAAAGGTGCCTTGACCGCCCTGCTTTTGCACAGCATCTAAAAACCACGTAAAATCTTCTGAAGCCATAAATTTTTCTGTGGGTAAACACGTATCAAAGCAAGGCATGGTTTGGGCTATGTCACACACCTCTTTTGCCAACGCAATATCAGAAAAGCCATTTATGCACGAGCCCACCACGGTAAAATGCGCCGTGCAGCCCCACATATGTGCCGCACCTTCACAAATGCGCTGAGCCTCTTCTGTCATCCAGGTATTGATGGGGCAATGCACAGCGCGAGTTTCGCCCACCAAAAAAGCTTTGCACGGCACCACATTAGGGGCGCCTTGCACCTCAAATTGCCCCACATTTATGCGTGTTTCCCCCTGCCCGTGCCTTGATATACTGTGCATACCTTGCACAGCTGTGGTGGCTGCCAATAAAGCATTGCGCCCCTCTTGAGGCGCCAAACCCGAATGGGCTGCTTTGCCCTCAAAAAGCACTTCAAAAGTGGTATTAGCCAAAAAATGCGTGGTTCCGGCTATTAGCAACTCTGGTCTTTGGGCTTGAATGCCAATATGTATTCCATAAACCTCTTGCACCTCTTGTATGGCGCCTGCAGCTAGCATGGCTTTGGCCCCTTGCCCAATCTCTTCTGCAGGCTGAAAAATAAGCCTCACCGTACCGTGCAAAGGTGGCAAGCCAAGCTCTGTATGCTTTTGTCGCCAGGCATGCAAAGCTAGGCCTAAACCTATACCCATGGCCACATGCCCGTCATGTCCGCATGCATGCATAATGGCGCCGTTATGAGAAACAAAACCTTGCTCCATGGGCACATGCTCTGGCTCATGGCTTTCTTCTACACTATTGGCATCCATATCAAAACGAAAAGCAATAAGCGGCCCTGTGGGGGCGCCATGACTATCATCACCCAGAGGAATATCGACCCAAAGACCTGTAAGACCATCCCCCATGCGCTCCACTAAGGCAGGCTGCGCCCCTTGAATAATGGCTCTAGCCTTGTGGCGTGCACATTTATCCGACGAAGGAGGTGTTAAACGCGAGTGCGCATGAATAGCCTCTGCCCCCAATACTATATCATAACCAAGCCCCATAAAAAGTTCTGCAACTTTACTGGTGGTACGATATTCTAACCAGCCAAGCTCAGGAAAGGCATGAATATCGCGGCGAAAGGCTTGCATGGCTTGCGTCCACTGTTGCACAAGATATTGTATAGAGTCCATATGCCCTCCCTTATCATTTTTATGCCATAAAATTTGTTTAAACGTAGCGTATTTTAAATCAAAAGTATATACAGCCTTGCCATGAAAATGTTGCCATAACTCACATAATATAAGTACGGCTCAAAGAAACGTATTATAAAAAAGCGCTCTTCTAAAGCACAAGCTTAAATATTTTTTTAGTAATTTACAAAAAAATCTTGTGTTATAGCAATATCGTGGTTATCTAACCTACATTAGTTATATGGCCTAGGAGTTTTGTTTGAATATTCTATTGAAGATTTTGTTGCCAGTGCTGCTTACGGCTGCCATTGGTCTTTTTGGCGTGACACTTTATACCTATGAAAAAGGTATGGACTCGGTAACAGAGGTGAACACTTCGTTACAAAAGATGGCCATTGCCAATGCTTTAGTAGAGCTTAAAGCAGGTCTTGACTTTAATATTCTTAATGCCATATCTCTTGCGCAAACTGGTATCTTACAACCTTTCCTCTCCACAGATTTTGTCCTTCGCTCAGCCTATGCCGACGATGCGCGCAGCCGCATTGTAAACATGAAAAACACCTATTATTATGTTGACATAGGCATTGTAAGCCCTCACGGTGAAATATTAGATCATACCGACACATCCTTTATTGGAAATGACATTGCAAACGACCCTTTCTTTAAGCAAGCCATGACAGGCACAGTGTCTATTTCTGCCCCTTACAGATTTAAAGACATGGTTGTATACGCTGTAGCCTCGCCTGTATATTCTCTAGAAGACAATTCTATTATTGGTGTTGTGTATAATGTATCTAAGCTCACAGACACCATGAGCGAGCGCATGCATCTAGGATTAAAAGGCTATTTATTTGTTGCCGACAAAATGGGGACAGTATTTATCCATAAAGATAATAGCCTTGTGCTAAAGAACTCCCTTTTTGACAGCCCTTGGGGACGTGAAATTCTTTTAGAAGGCACAGGCAGCATTACCTTTACGGAAAACGGACGCAAAAAATTTGCCTACTATGATGTATTACCAGAAGCGCAATGGGTTGCCGCTGCTGTTGTAGACTTAAATGAAATGGCTGCCGCCGGTGATAAAGTACGTCTGGATGTGACCTTTATTGCCATTATTATTTTGCTTGCGCTGGGTATATTTATTTATATGTTTGTGAAAAACATTGTAGATGCTTTATTAAAAGCTGTACGCTATGCTGAACAAGTATCTCAAGGCGTTCTTGATAAAGATTTAGATTTGGGCGAATCTGAAAAAAGTTTTCTTGATAGAATTAAATGGGGCTTGACCTTGTTTAAAGCTAAAGCGCGCGGTCAAGACACCTCTACCCCAGCGTATACAGCAGAAAAAATTTATAACCTTGATCAATTTAAACGCGATGACGAATTAGGCACCCTATACCAAGCTTTGCAAGTTATGGTAAGCTCCATGCGATCTATGGTGCAAAAAGCCGACGATGCCAACCGCCTTAAAAGTGAATTTTTGGCAAATATGAGCCATGAAATCCGCACCCCTTTAAATGCAGTCATAGGCCTTGCACATCTTTATCTTACTAGCCCTGAAGACGCAGATAAAAAATGCGGTTATGTAGAAAAAATTGAGCTGAGCGGCAAAAGCCTTTTGGGTATCATTAACAATGTTCTTGATACCTCGAAAATAGAAGCCGGCATGTTCGAGCTTGATCATACGCACTTTGACATTCATGAAATAGGCAATCAGCTCATTAGCATTTATCAAGAGGTGGCTCATGCCAAGGGTATAGGCCTAAGCTTTGAAGTGCAACAAAGCTTTAATACTCATTATATGGGCGACCCTGTGCGCCTTGGTCAAGTACTTAATAATCTTGTGGGTAATGCCATTAAGTTTACAGAACAAGGCCACGTTTCTGTACGTGTCTTTGCAGGCGAAGAACTACAACAAGACAAAGAGATACCTGACGGTCTCAAAGCAGTTATTATTGAAGTAAAAGACACAGGCATTGGTTTTTCTAAAGAACAAGGCGAACAGCTATTCAAACCTTTTGCGCAGGCTGATGCTTCCATTACTCGTCGCTTTGGTGGTACGGGCTTAGGCCTTGCCATTAGCAAGCAAATTATTGAGCTTATGAACGGCACGTTAGATGTTAACAGTGTTGTGCAGCAAGGTAGCACCTTTACCATATCTCTCTTTTTAGAGCCGTCTCAAGACACCAAAGTAACCTTAGGCCAAGGGCAGTCAGAAGAAGATATAGCCTTGCACGTTAACCTAAAGGGCAAGCGTATTCTTGTTGTAGAAGATAATATGATTAATCAGCTTATTATGGAAGAGCTCTTGCTAAAGACTGATGCAGACATAAGCATGGCAGATAATGGGCAAATAGCTGTAGATATGACAGAAAAAGAAAGCTTTGACCTTATTCTTATGGATATGCAAATGCCGGTTATGGACGGCATTCAAGCCACAAAAATCATACGAGAAAAGTTTGATAAGGACTCTTTACCTATCATTGCAGTCACCGCCAACGCTATGAAAGAAGATAAAGACAAAGGCTTTGCTGTAGGGCTTAGCGACTATTTAACCAAGCCTGTTGACCCACATAACCTTATGCTAGTCTTGCACCACTGGCTTTGTGCAAAATAAGACAATACATTCACAAAAAGCTAACAAGTCTTTTTTACTAATATTTTTAAGCTCTGCAACAGCTATTTGCAGAGCTTTTTTATTATTTATGCTACCTTTAGAATTCTTTGTGAAAAAAATCCTACCACACCGCTAAGATATCAATATTATTACATAATAAAAATTCAAATGTTTGTTTTCACAAATAGCTTTTTTCCTTGCATTTTTTTACAGACTTTTGCTAGATTGCTTTCAGACGGGACCTGGACAAACACATTGCCCACTTATCCGCCAAATACAACAAGGAGAAATATCATGAAAAGTGAAAAAGTAGTTTACGCTGTATTTGCTTTCTGGAGTGTTGTAATGGCTTCCGGTATTGCCAGCCACGTTTTAGCCTAGTACCCCACGTATTTTTGCCTTGCCGGCTCACCTATGCCCCAAGGTAAACATAATGCCCCCATCTCACAAAAGACGGGGGCATTATTTTTGCTTGAAGTCTTTTTTGCTTAAACGCATACTATAAGCTATTTTTCAACTTAATCCCGCCTAATAGACGTATATTCTGTCTATTATCCACAAAAATACAGCTATGACTAAATTCCTACCTCCTAGGGATGTTTTACATGACAAAAGAAGTGTTGCTCATTTTTTATTTAAACCGTATACTTAATCGTTCAAATGTAGACAATTCATCTTTGGAGTACAAAATATGAGTTTACCCCCCTTACAAATAGGTGATATTACAGCCAAGCTGCCCATCGTTCAAGGCGGCATGGGTGTAGGTATTTCGCTTTCTAGGTTAGCATCTGCTGTAGCCAACGAAGGCGGCATTGGCGTTATTGCTGGTGCCATGATTGGCATGAAAGAGCCTGACCTTGTTACCAATCCCATTGAAGCCAACGTTCGTGCTTTACGTCAAGAATTACAAAAAGCTCGTGAGCTTACCTCTGGGCTTATTGGTGTAAATATTATGGTAGCACTGACTACCTTTGGCGATATGGTAAAAGCTTCCATTGAAAACCGCGCCGATATTATTTTCTCTGGCGCTGGCCTGCCCACTGAATTGCCAAAAATCTTTCGCGAAGTCTGTGAACAAAAGAAAGAAGAATTTCGCACCAAGCTTGTGCCCATAGTTTCTTCTGCTCGCGCAGCTTCCATTTTGGCAAAAAAATGGATTAAAAGCTCAGACTATATTCCTGATGCCTTTGTATTAGAAGGCCCAAAGGCGGGCGGGCACTTGGGATTTAAAGCAGAAGACTTAGATAAAATTGAGTTTTCTTTAGAAAAATTACTTCCGGCCTTGGTAGATGTTGCTAAAGCCTTAGAAGATAAAGCTGGCCGCGCTATACCTGTCATTGCTGGGGGTGGCATTTATAGTGGCTCAGATATTAAACGCATTTTAGACTTAGGCGCTTCTGGCGTGCAAATGGGAACACGCTTTGTAGCCACACACGAGTGCGACGCTGACATTCGTTTTAAGCAAGCCTTTGTAGATGCCAAGCAAGAAGACGTTACCATTATTAAAAGCCCTGTGGGCATGCCTGGGCGCGCCTTAGAAGGGCCTTTTGTAACGTCCTATCGAGAAGGTAATAAAAGACCTTTTAAATGCGGTTTTCACTGCTTACACACCTGTGACCCAGAAAAAACCCCTTACTGCATAGCCATGGCGCTTATTAGTGCCATGCGGGGTAATTTTGAAAAGGGCTTTGCCTTTTGTGGTACTAATGTTTGGAAAGTAGACAGCATCATTTCTGTACGCGAGCTTATGAGCTCTTTACAAAAAGAATTTGATGAAGCGATGAAAGCATTTCAAGCTAAAACAGCCCTTGCTGTATAGCAGTATTTATTTCGCATAAACATAAAAAGCCAGCTCGTTATGAGTTGGCTTTTCTTTTTTCATAATACTCACCTGCTTAACAAGTGCTGTATCTTACCATTGGCTTTGACTGTGCTGCTTCCAGTAATTTACATCATTTCTTGCAGCCTCAGGCAAAGAGTCTGCCAAAGGATTCTCACTTTGGGTGCAACATTGATCTGTCATAAACGAAAGCAACTCTTCTAAAACAGTATATTGCGTAGTGCAAAACAGGGTGCGTCCCTCTCTGCGCTGCTTTACCAGCCCAACAGCTACCATGGCAGAAATGTGATGACTCAAGGTAGATGCGGGAATATTTAACTCTTTTTGTACCTCGCCCACAGCTAGGCCTTTAGAGCCTGCCATTACGAGTTGTCTATAGATAGAAAGGCGTGTGGGATGACCCAATTCTTTAAGTATGGATGCAGCCAGATCTAATTCCATATGTACCTCGCAATACGAAAAAGATTTATTTCTAAAACCATAAAGCATAAAAAGCTTCTTTGCAAGCCTTTAAACTTCCACAATTCTAGAAATATAATAAATTTAGCGCTGAATATGTTTTTCCAATTGCCAACGAGAAAGACCATTATACACACAGCGCTGGGCATCTTTATAAACTGTATATAAGTCCTTAAGTTTATCTTCCATTTCAGAGCGCTTGGTATTGCCTGCAGAGGGACAAGGATTAGACCAAATAGGCAATTCCCATTGCTTTGCAGCGCGAATAACATGTTTTTTTTCTACCAAAAGCATGGGGCGAATCACTTGTAATTTCCCATCAAAAAAGGATTCATTCATACTCATGCCATCTACCCGACCATTTTGGCATAAGTTCATAAAAAATGTATGCACAAGATCATCTGCCGTATGACCAAAAGCTAAGTGACTCAAATTATATTGCATACAAAGCTCAAAAAGCCTTTTGCGCCTAAGCCATGCACAACGAAAACAGGGCGAATTACGCTGATTTTCATCTGAGTGGGCGTGGGGACCATGATCGGTAACATCAATATGTGATGCAATACCATGCTCTTCAAGCCATGGTATAAGTGCATTGTGACTTTGTGCATCAAAACCAGGGTTCACATGCAAGGCCATAATTTCAAAAGGAAATGGCACAATCTTTTGCCTAATATGCAAACACTTTATCAAGACAAATGAGTCTACACCACCAGAAACAGCCACGCCTATACGCGCACCAGCGCTAATCATAGACGTTTGCTGCATGGCCTTACCAATGGTTTTTACACAGGTTTGCTGCGCAAAAGATCTTGAATTTTTCTTCATGTATCCTCTAACTATGTTCACATAACGCAAACAAATATTTATATTTTATTGACAAATCATTTTTAATGACTATCTTAATGATAGCGCACTTTATTGTATAGCACATCAAAACACCCTGACTAAAGGGTCTCTACCCCTGCCTTTCGCAGGACAGGAGCTATCATGTCAAGCCCTGAACTTACTGTTATTTTGCACATAGTTACCATAGAAGGCCAAGCCAAGGCTTTTTATGACCTTTGGTGTAGCAAGGTATCAGAAATACGTAAACAAATGGGCTGCAAAGAAACCTTTCTCTATCAAGACCCTAAAGAACCCAATAAATTTATTATGGTTGAAAAATGGGATAACTATGAAGCATGGCAAACTTTTTTACAAAGCGAGCTGGTGGCAGAAATAACAGGCAAAGCCAGTGAGTACACCTCTAAATGGGAATTACATAAGTTGTACCAGAGCAATATATAATTTTTTTACATCTTTTTTCTTGACAAGCCCGTAAGGCTTCATTATTTTCTTTGACCACTATGTTATATGGCGAGGAAATATGCTTCTTTTGTTATTAAGTCAAGCCTTTGTTGACTTAGGGCTGTTTTTCCTGCTGCATAACCCTTGCTTTTGTAATGTAGACATTATGTGAAACACTTTGTAGCCTTCTAGACAAGGAACAAAAAGGCATTATATTTAACCCGAACGGAGAACTTCATGGCACGT
>CAYJND010000016.1:0-24681 GCA_964371565.1 uncultured Desulfovibrionaceae bacterium | reverse complement strand
TTTGGATTCAGCAAGCTTTACTTCTTTAGCAGAAATATCGCGGGAAGCCATGGCAATGTTACAGAGGTTATCAATAAGAGCCTTAATGCCATTACCGGAACCACCACCAGAAATAGCTAAAGCTACATTGGGATTTTTTGCCATGTAGGCTTCAGCAGTTTTTTGAATAACAGGTAAAACGGTGGTAGAACCGTTGATAACAACTTCTTCAGCAGCTTGCACTGGTGCAGCCAAACCTAAGGCTAATAATGCAGCTAATACTAAACGTTTCATAGTAAACTCCTAAAAATTTCATTGGTAATTGTTACGCCTCATTTGGCGCCCTCTTGGTATCTATTTTCTATGTTACAAAAGTATGACAAAAGAGAAAAAGAAATGTGACAGAGCACCCTTAAATGGTAACAATTTAATTTAATTAATTATTTTTTATTATCTCTATAAAAAATGTCAAAATGCGCACAAAATGCATAAAAATGTAATTGTAACCATTTTGTAACATTGCCACCACTTTTTTGACGCACAAGTTTTCTTTACTTGCCGCAGGTTTTACAACGTTGCGTTCTATAGACCTTCGTTACAGGCTTTGTTACACAGAGATTGACGTTCATAAGGAAAGCATCATGCCCAAAGAATTAGTACTCATAGTTGAAGATGAAGCAGATATTCGCGACTTGTTAGCTTTTAATTTAAGCCGCGAAGGTTTTGACACCATCGAGGCCGAAGACGGTCTTGAGGGTTTAGAATTAGCGCGCTCGCGCAAGCCGCATATTATTCTTTTAGATGTGATGCTACCCCACAAGGATGGCTTTCAAGTGTGTCGCGAGTTAGAGCGAGACCCAAGCACGGTACATATTCCCATTATTATGCTCACAGCGCGCGGTGAAGAAGTAGACCGTATTGTAGGTTTAGAGCTTGGCGCTGATGATTATGTGGTAAAACCTTTTAGCGTGCGCGAACTGGTTTTACGCATACGCGCTATTTTGCGCCGTCAACAACAAGTAGAGCAAAGCCCCACCTTGCAAAAACACGGCATTAACCTTGACCCCTCAGCACATATGGTTAATGTTAATGGAACTTCCATTGAGCTTACAGCAACGGAGTTTCGTCTTTTAGAAGATATTATGCGCCATGCCGGCACTGTGCGTAACCGCGAGCAATTGCTCAATAGTGTATGGGGTTATCAATTTGAAGGTTATGCTCGCACGGTAGATACACATGTACGCCGTTTGCGCGCTAAATTAGGCTCTTGCGCTGATTGCTTAGAAACTGTACGCGGTGTAGGCTACCGCTTTAAGGGTTAATATGAGCTTTCGCTCTAAAGTTTTCTCTATGCTCTTTATGGGCATATTACTGGTGCTATTGCTAGAGCCTTTACTAAGTAGTGAGGGCTCTTATACCTATTCATTGCCCTTTTTCTTGCTTCGCCTTGGCGTTTCCTTAGGTATGGCAGCCTTATTAACTTTACTTTTGCAGCATATTATTCGCGGTGAGTTTTTTCCTATTAGAGGATTTGTAAAAGAGCTTACCAAGGGCGAATATCAGCGCCGTTTAAGCGCAGCCCCTTGCGATGCCTATGTGGGAGTGGTAAACCCCATCAACAATTTGGTAATGCACTTTGAAGATAAAGTAAAAAGCCTTGCCGAACATAATGAAGAGTTGCAAACTATTTTAGACACCATGACCGAAGGTGTGCTGGTACTTACCGCCAATGGCAGTATTCAACAATGCAATAAAGCCTTACAGCGTATGTTTCCTAGCACCGCCCATGCCCAGGGCTGGCAAGTGGTAGAGGCCATACCAGTGCCACGCCTACAAAAAGCCGTGGACGATATTTTGCAAAAGCCCTTAACTAACGGCAATGGCGGCGAGAAAATGAGCTCCTCTTTACAGGTAGAGCTTTCGCCAGAGCGTGTTTTTGCAGTACATTTAAGCCGTGTGCAATGGTCTACCTTGCCTTTAGGCGCTGTGGTAGTCTTTCACGATATTAGCCCCATTATACGTTTAGAAAGAGTACGGCGTGACTTTGTAGCCAATGTATCCCACGAGTTACGTACCCCCTTAACAGCCATTCAAGGCTATGCAGAGACCTTAGTAAATACCGAAGGCTTTCCACAAGAGTTTGTGCGTTTTGTTGAGATTATTCGTAAAAATGGCGCCTATTTGGCACGCATGGTCGAAGAGCTCTTAGCTTTAGCCCGTTTAGAAAATGCCCATGTGCCAGTGCAAGCCACAGCGGTGCATCCGCAAGAAAGTTTGCAAGCTGCCATGGCTTTATGCCGCCAACAATTAGACTTGCGTCATGTGGGTATTCAGGTAGAATTTCCTGAAGAGCTTACGGTAAAAGCAGACTCGCAGCATTTGACACAGATTTTTAGAAATCTTATTGAAAATGCCGGTCGTTACGCGCCAGAGGGCGGCGAAATTGTTGTAAAGGCCACGCCCAATACGCACGCCCATTGTGTAAACTTTGAAGTGTGCGATAAAGGCCCTGGCATTCCCAAAGATGACTGTCATCGAATTTTTGAACGCTTTTACCGCGTAGAAAAACATAGAAGCCACGGCTCCACTGGCCTTGGCCTTGCCATTTGTAAACATACTGTAGAGCGACTCGGCGGACGTATTTGGGTGGAAAGTCCTGCGCAAGAGTACGCTACAGTTTTTCATTTCACTCTACCCACCTTTTTTGGAGATACCTGTGACAGAGCAGCACAAATTAGTAGCTAACAATGTGGACTTTTACTACGGAGCTGCACAAGCCTTATACGATGTAAGCTTGTCTTTTCCTGAAAATAAAGTAACAGCCCTCATTGGCCCTTCCGGTTGCGGCAAAAGTACCTTCTTGCGTTGCTTAAACCGTATGAACGACCTTATTCCCAGCGCTAAAGTGACGGGCAATATTTCTTTAGATGGGCAAGATATCAACGCCCCATCTTCAGACGTTGTGGCCTTGCGTCGTAAAGTAGGCATGGTTTTCCAAAAACCCAATCCTTTTCCTAAAACTATTTTTGAAAACGTAGCTTACGGCTTACGTGTTAATGGCATTAAAGATGAAACTTTCATTGCCGGTACCGTAGAAGATGCCCTGAAACGTGCGGCTATTTTTGATGAAGTAAAAGATCGCCTGCACACCTCTGCCCTAGGCCTTTCTGGCGGCCAGCAACAGCGCTTGTGTATTGCCCGCGCCTTGGCAGTAGGGCCAGAAGTTTTGCTTATGGACGAGCCGGCCTCTGCTCTTGACCCCATTGCCACACAAAAAATTGAAGAGGGCATTCACGAACTTAAACATCAGTTGACCATTATTATTGTAACACATAATATGCAACAAGCTGCTCGCGTTTCTGATTATACAGCTTTCTTCTATATGGGTAAACTTATTGAGCATGATGTGACAGATACCATCTTCACTCGTCCTGCTAAAAAACAAACAGAAGATTATATCACAGGGAGATTCGGTTAATGTCTAATAGCGAAAATCAATTGCAGCAAATGATTGTGACCTTGCGCACCCGTTTGCTTGTTATGTCTGCCATGGTGGGTTTAGCCCTTGATGATGCTTGTAAGTCTTTGCAAGAAGGCGATGTTGGTCGTGCCAGCGCTGTCATTGACGGTGACGCCGCCATTAATGAGTTAGAAAATGAAATTGATGCCAAAGCATTAAGTATTTTAGCGCGCACCCAGCCCGTTGCCAGTGATTTGCGCTTTGTTATCTCTGCCATGCGCATGGTGCTTGACCTTGAGCGCATTGCCGACGAAGCCGCCCGTATGGCAGAATTTGCCATGCTTATGGAAGGTCTTGACCATGTAGACGAAGATATTGTTCAAGATATCAAGAGCCTTATGCAAAAAGCACGCGAAATTTATAGCGCTGCCATTGATGCCTTCCGCGAAGGTAATCATGAAAAGGCCTTAAAAGTGCGCCAACAAGAAGACGAAGCTGCTTTGCTTGACGTGCATATTATGCATAAGCTCAGCCATCGCCCCGATGTAGACCCTCAACTTTCCATTCATGTTATTTTGATTAGCCGCACGTTAAACCGCGCCTGGCGCCATGCCATTAACTTAGCCGAACATACCTATTTTATCTATGGCGGCGAAAGCTTAAAGCACAGAAGAGTGTAGTTTTTTAAGCATAAAAATATTCAGGCATTGCTCGCAAGGGTAATGCCTTTTTTAATGACTCTATGCCTAGAGCCTTAGCTTAAAGCACAAAAGAGCTCAGGGCTTATAGCAAAATGTAATTGGTGTCGATGAAATTGACACCAGCATTTTTGCATAAGCCCTGAGCTCATATTTTTACTGTTAAATTAAGGCACTAGTTATAAAACTATTTAGGCATACCCCAACGCGGGAAAGAAGCATCCCCACTGCCGGTATTAATCTTTTTAGGGGCAGCGCCATTACGTGTGGTTAAGTAAATACCACGCTGACCACCGCGGCTTGAGGTAAAAGCAATGGAATAACTATCGCCGCAAAAAGCCGGTTGTTCATCGCTACCGGGGCCAAAGGTAATTTGCCTTTCAACGCCGCTCACAAGGTCTTGCACAAAGATACGATGACCAAAGTCTGTCATACGGCTATAGGCCACTAAACTGCCGTCAGGAGCCAAAGAGGCTTCGGTATTATAGCCGCCATTCAAACTTACGCGGCGCACAGAGCCAGAGGCTAAGTCTTTTAAAAAGATTTGCGGACCACCTAGGCGGTTAGACGTAAAGGCCATCTTGGTGCCCGAACGGTCAAAGGTAGGTGAAACGTTAATGGAGTCACTTTGCTCTAAAGCTGTGGATTTTTGAAAAGCACTATTTAAGAGAAAAATATCTGGATTACGACCATTAGAAAGGCTCACAGCCACTTGATTATTGGGCATAAAGGCAGGGCCAATAACAATATTTCCGGGAAAACGAATACGCTGCACAGAGCCGGCATTTCTATCCCAAACGCCAAGGCCGTGAGAGCGATCGTCAATATGGGTAAAGACCACAAAACGTCCATCAGGTGACCAAGAGGGCGACATGGACTCACCTTTAAGGCGGGTTATTTGTTGTAAGTCACGACCTGTGGGACGCACTGTCCATACATGGGCATTGAGCTTACCCACTTTTTTTACAAAAGCTAAAGTAGAACGGAATAAATCGCCGCTACCAATGACAACTTCCAGCAAATCAGCGCAAAATCTATCAGCCACAGAGGGTAAATCTGCCGCCTTAAGATTAGGATATTCTTTACCAAAAAGGCGCTTACCGCTTAGGGTCTCAAAGGCGCGCACTTGTACGGTGCTGTCGTTGGGCCAATAGGAAGTTACAACTATATCAGACCCTGCCAATTGAAAGCGCTTAAAATCAAGACTTGGGGGCTCGTAGCCAGCCAAAGTGGTGCCGCCTAAGATGCTAGAATCAGACGTTAAAGCCATAAAGGGCAAGATTGATAAATTTTCTTGCACCAAGGTTTGCAATTGATTGGCAAGCCCTGTGGCTGGGGTATTAGGCCCTTTGATGGGCTGGGTGAGGGCAAGGTTAATAAGGTTTTGCCCTGGCCCATAAATATCTACTTTTACAGCGGCTTGAGCTGTGCCTATGGCTAAGCACAAAAACATAGCCACAGCATACATGGGGCGTAGTACGATTTTTTTCATTATATCCTCCTGAATAATTTATAAAAACAGTAGATTAGCTACACATTTAATTTACCGTTGTGGTGTTTGAACCATAAGAATTAAATACAATTCTTGCGCCTTACCCGAGGGATGCGCACCAAGCTGAGTGACCTTTTGTGCTGCGCTAAGCAAGGCTTCGTCTAAAGCTTTGTTGCCACTAGAGCTGGATACTTCCACACCCTGCACGGCACCTGCAGCGTTAACATTCATAATTAAGGCTGTGGATACAATACCAGCCTTTAAATGCGGCGGATACACCACCAAGGGACGAAGCATGCGAATAGCTTTTTCCACATAATAGTCATTTTCATCCATGACCTGCCCTTTACGATTTTCTTGAATAAAAGGCTCTTTTCCTTGCGGATACACAAATGCAGAAATCTCTTCTTCTTGTATATTTGTAGGTTCCTCAAAGGCTTTGTCATTTTCTGCTTCAGCTTCTTCAGGCGCTTTTGGCTGTGCGTCGTCCTTAGAATCAGAGGGCAAGGTAATAAGCAATTCATCCTCTGTAGAGCTTATAGGTTTTTCTTCTGCTTGGGCGCTCTCTTCTGGTGCAGTGCTTGTTTTTGACTTTGTCTCTACTGGCTCCTGCTTTGGTGCCTGCTCTGGCGCCTGCTCTGGCATGTCTTCTTCCGCTTCAGGCAACGTGGTGCCCACCAATTCACCCAAAGGCGCAAGACCTGCAGGGGTTGAGCGCGGCTGAGAATAGTCTATACCTGCAAAGACTTTACGCTGCCCTTGAGTTTTATCCTCAGGCTTTGCCTCTGCTTTTTCCGCAGTTTTTATTTCAGGCTTAGCAGCTTTGGGCATAATATCAGCTTTGCTAACAGTTTTTTGTGCTTTTTTATCTTGAATGGGCTCAGCCTGAGCATCTTGCACAGACTTTTGCGCCTCTTCTATAATGCGCGCTTGCTCTGAACGCACCTGTGCTTGCGTCTTGGCAGTATCTGAAGTCACAGTTTTTTGCTCTAGCTTAGGCTCTGCCACTACATCAGATTTAGAAGCTGGCTTTGGCGCAACATTCAATTCTTTTTTACCTGTAGCCACAGCATTACCTGTCCAAAATGACATATATACATCAATGGGTTCATTACGTGGCGGCGCCGTAAAAGGGGAAGCTTTTTTCACCGCGGTACACACCATTTTATCCGCAAAGGGTGAGCCGGATTTCGTCATTATCCGACATTCTTTCAATCGCCCTTGTCCATCAATGCTTACAAGAATACGTGTGGCTCTTTTGGGGCGATTTTCTGCCGCGGTCCAATGCTGCACAATTTCATCCATAATAATGGCTGAATACCCGCCTTCAACATCAGCGCTAACGGCACTGGCTGCAAAAGCTTCAGCTTTGATGGCAAAAAAGCCAAGCGCCATGCACAACAAGCATATATAGAATTTAGTACGCATTTTTTACTCTCTTATGACTTTTTTACGCCGCAAAACACAAGACTACTGCATCATGTCGCGTGTAAACACTAATAATAATTCATGGTACGCCGAGGTAGGCGGCGAGGGAAACATATTAGACTCTGCTGTACGCAACACTGCATTTACCGTACTGGCATCGTATTGGGCATTGCCAGAGCTTTGATCAAGGGTTGCCGAAAGCACTTGCCCGCGTGAATTTAACTTCACACGCACATAAGATACAAAGTTCACCCTTGTGGCAGATTCAAAATCCCAATTGGGACGCACAGCCATCATAACTTGGCCTATATACACATCATTTAGGCTTCCGCCGCCGGTGCCCTCACCTTGACCGCCGCCGCCACCTTTAAAGCCGCCAGCATTTTTCTTAGCTTCGGCTAGGGCGCGCGCTATGGGATCTTCCTTAGGCTTAGCAGGCTTTTTAGGCGCAGGTTTTTTTTCGCTACTTTTAACCGTACTTTTCTTGGTATCTGTTTTCTTAGGCGCAGGCTTAGTTTCTGGCTTTTTAGGCTCAGGTTTCTTTTCTGTTTTTTTAGGTTCTGGCTTAGGCTCAGGTTTAGGTTCTGGTTTAGGCTCGGGCTTTTTCGCCTCAGGCTTTGGCACTTCTACCTTTGGCTCTTCTTTAGGCTCGGGCTTAGGCAAAGGTTTAGGCTCTGGCAAAGCTGGTATTTCTTTTTTAGGTACATCTGCGGCTTTTACCTCTTTGGGAACTTGCGGCACAGGTTCTGGCTCTGGTTCAGGCACCTCATGTGGCGTGGGGGGCGCTATTTCTTTAGAGGGCAAAGAGGGTGCAATTTTTTCTGCCGGTGCACCCGCAGCGCCTAAAATAGCTGAAGGAGCATTATTACCGCCAAGATCACCTTCCACCAAGGAAATAAAAACCGGCGCTTCATCTACCTTGAGATTAGAGCCGCTGGGCCATAAATACATGCCCGCCACAAGCCCCACATGCAGGGTAATGGAAAGAACTAAGGCAAGAAATTGCATAGCCGTTTATTTTTTCCCTTGGGGTTTTACATCAGAAGAGCCCTCGGTGGCAGGGGCTTCTGTGCGCATGGCTACAACACCGAGCTTTTCAATGCCAGCAGCCTTAATATGCCCCATTACATCTACCACTATGCCATAGGGTACTTCTTTATCCGCCTGCAAAAAAAGGCCTTTATCTTTAGCCTTTACAAGCTCTGTTAACTTTGTGCCCAAATCTTCGGGGGCCACAGCATATTCATCTAAATAAATGGAGCCATCACGACGCACAGTGAGAATAAGATTTTCTTGCTCTGTGGGCAGCACATCCACATGCTTGGTCTGAGGCAAATCTACCTCTAAGCCCTCGCTCATCATGGGCGTTGCCACCATAAAAATAATAAGCACCACCAACATAACATCCACAAAGGGTGTTACGTTGATGTCCGCTACGAAAGATCCACTTTTACCTACATTGGCGCCCATAGCTTATACCTTTCTTTGTGCATTGATTTCGCGTTGCACACGGTTAAGAAACACACCAGCAAAGGTGGTGAGCATATTTTCAATCTGCCCTAGTTTACCCAAAAAGATATTATAACCCACCGTAGCAGGCACAGCCACACCAAGGCCTATGGCCGTGGCCACCAAAGCCTCGGAAATACCGGGAGCCACCGTGGCTAAAGAGGCAGATTTTAGCATACCAATGGAGTGAAAGGAATGCATAATACCCCAAACGGTACCAAAAAGCCCAATAAAAGGCGCTGTGTTGGCTGTGGTAGCCAGCAAGGCAAGTTTGCGATGCATACGGGTAACTTCTGTACCTACGCCCAATTGTAAAGAGCGGTTCACGTTATCCACCACAATTTCAGAAGAGTTGCCCATTTCTTTAGATTTATTAAATTCAATAACCCCTTGATGCGCCACAAAATACAGCGGAGAGGCAGGGTCAGAGCCCAGCGATTGCACCGCTTCACGTAAATCTTTGGCTTTTTCAAAGCGTTCCATGCCCTGGGCAGCTTTTTTGCGCGCTGCGCCCAACATAAACCATTTTTGCAACATAAGCGCCCAGCTCACTATGGACATCAGCACCAAGAGAGCCAACACGCCTTGAGCTATAAGGCTGGCATCTTTTACCATTTGAAAAAAACTAAATTCCATGATTATTCCTCATAATACAAAAATATTTGCACCAAAAAAATGTACTTTTATAGCTAAAAGACCGTACTCTAGGCACTTCTTTGGCATACTATCGTTATGGTATAGGGCACCATGCAATGCTTTACTCTTTTTTTCAAGATTTTTTTTAGAATTTTTCTAAAATAATTCAAGAACTATACCCAAGGCGGCTTGCCAGCTTGCCCCTTACAGTGTATACAACGCCCAAGGAATTGCGTTATCTACATTCTAAAAAGTTCATATTTTCTTATTTTCATGCTGTTTTCTATTCACAATCCTTCATACGGAATGATCTAACGCACACAATATATGCAAGAAAAATTTACTACTATTACACCTTTGGGCGGTTTGGGCGAAATTGGCCTTAACTGTCAACTTTGGGAAGGGCCACAAGGCATTGTCATGGTGGATTGCGGGCTTATGTTCCCCGATGATTCACACCTTGGCGTAGACGTCATCATCCCCTCTTTCGAATATATTTTATCCATTCGTCATAAAATATTAGGCATTGTCCTCACCCACGGACACGAAGACCATATAGGCGCCTTGCCTTGGCTTGTACCTTTATTGCGCGGCGTAAAAATTTACGGTTCGGCCTTTACACTGGCCTTGGTAGAGCACAAATTGCGCGAACGTGGCTTGCTAGAACAGGTAGAACTGCATGTGGTGCAAGGGGAAATATTTGAGCAAGAGCGCCCAGATCCCATAACTTTGGGGGACTTTTTATTCCATTTCTTCCCTGTGTGTCACTCCATCCCCGACGGTTTTGCCCTAGCTGTAGAAAGCCCCGTGGGCAAAATTATTCATACCGGCGACTTTAAAATTGATCCGCATCCGCTAGAGGGTAGCGGCACCGACATTCGCCTTTTTGACGAGTTTGCCGGCCATGATGGCGTACGTCTTTTGCTTTCAGATTCCACCAATGTGGAACGCGACGGACGCACACTTTCTGAGCGTGAAGTTAAAGATTCCTTACAAAAAATTGTGGAAACGGCACCAAAAAGAGTGATTATCACACTATTTTCTAGCCATATCCATCGTATTCAAGAAGTTTTTGACATTGCCCGTGCCACAGACAGAACAGTGGTTATTAGCGGCAAATCCTTAGCCAATAATATTGAAAAAGCTAAAGACTTAGGCTTTATCCGCATGCCTCCGTCTTTTTATAATGCGCATAATGGCGTGCCCGATGTGGCACCAGAGCGCATTATTTTGCTTGTTACCGGCGCTCAAGGCGAACCTTTATCGGCTCTTTCGCGCATGGTTATGGGCGGTCATAGGCAGCTTTCTGTTCAAGAGGGCGACACCATTATTATGTCTTCGCGTATGATACCCGGCAATGCCCGCACCATTTCTGCCATGATTAATGAAATGTACCGTCAAGGAGCAGAAGTGTATTACGAAAATGTGCGCGCTATTCACGCCTCTGGTCATGCCCATAAAGAAGAACTTAAAGACGTTTTATACGCCACGCGCCCTCAAAACTTTGTGCCCATTCATGGCGAATACAGACATTTAGTCAAGCACTGTCGTTTAGCACAAGAATGTGGCGTAGCGGCGGAAAACACCTATCTTTTAGAAGATGGCGACCCCTTAACTCTCTTACCAGACGCCATACGCCGTGAAAGTAAAATCACCGCCGATCGTACCCTAGTTGATGGTAAAGGCGTAGGCGATGTGGGACATGCCGTTTTACGCGAGCGTCAAATTTTAGGCGGCGAGGGCATTGTATTTGTAGTTTTAGTGGTAGATCAAGACACAGGCAAAGTGTTGTACGGCCCTGAAATTCGCTCTAAAGGCTTTATTTTTGAAATGCAGCTCAGTCACCTACTGCAAGATGCGCAATGTCTTGTACTAGATCAGCTAGAAGATGGCGGCGCGCATAATGTTTTGCGCTTGCACGATGGCATTCGCGCCTCGCTGCGTCGCTTCTTTAGACGTGTGGTGGATAGAGATCCCATTGTGGTACCCATTATCTCGGTTGTGTAATGTAACTATACAAAATAATAGCCCTGAATGCTTGAGTCATCAGGGCTTTTTTTATAAGTAAAAAAAAACCTACAAATTCACTTGTATTTTAGTGCTAAAAAGTACAAAATGAAATCTACCCTTGTGTACATTTACATAAGAATATCTTTTCAAGCCTAAACAGAATAAGAACTTTTTTTAAGACGCCTTTTTTCCTGTTTTCCTTGGCGTCATAAAATTCTCTTATTCTAAAGCTAGTTAGTAGCTTTATTTTTTGCCTTACATTGTGACAATGCGCACTATCTTTTTTTTTGCCACTTTTAACCTTAAAAATGGCAAAAAAACGTTTTCTACGCAGTCGTATTTTTTGTTTTTGCTTTTATATGTGAAATTACATTTAAGAAAAAACCCTTTATTGTGAAAAAAGGAGCAATTATTTTAAACAGGAAAATATTTGAAATAACAGTATTTTTTACATAATTACCCACTGAAAATTGAATGTTTATTGACAAGGTTTCTTGCCCGTGCCATCATAGATTTGGTTCACTATACAATGCCTTAACAGGCATATAGATTGCGAGGTGCTATGTTTAAAAAAGCTTTTTTAGCTTTCATGGATCATTTTGAAAGCTATATCTGTCAATTTCTGTTGGTCTTTTTCGTAGTAACAATTTTTATGCAAATAGTGCTACGTTCCATCGACCAATCCTTACACTGGACCGAGGAAATAGCGCGATTTGCCTTTATTTGGTTTATTCTTTTCGGCGCCTCTTATGCCACGCGGCTTTCTGCCTTAAACCGCGTTACCATGCAATTTAATAAATTTCCGCCCATAGTATCCACTGTGTGCATATTCATAAGCGATATGCTCTGGATTGTTTTCAGCCTTTCCATGGCCTATTATGGCTATCTAAGCGTACTAGATTTAGCTGAATTTCCTTATTATACAGCCGCGCTGGATTGGAATTTAGCCTATGTTTATCTCATCTTCCCCATAGCTTTTACCCTTATGGCTATTCGTATCATTCAGGTAAACTTCATTAAATTTGTTTTAAAACAAGAAATTGAAGACCCTGATCAAGCCGCCATAGAAGAAAGTCGCCACATTTTGGCAGATAAGGGAGAAGATGTATGATTGCTGAAGTAACAACGCCGCTTATTGCGCAAATTCTTTTTGTATCCTTTTCTGTGCTCTTGCTTTTAGGTACGCCCATCATGGTGGCCTTGGGTATTTCAGCCATGCTCAGCTTTGTGGTGGCTGGAACAGACCTTAGCAATATGATTCAAATGGCTTTTTCGTCCATGACTTCCTTTCCGCTTATGGCTCTGCCCTGTTTTGTGCTGGCAGGGGCCCTTATGGAAAGCGCGGGCATGTCGCGGCGGCTTGTACATATTGCCGAAAATATTGTAGGCCCCATCCCCGGTGGTTTAGCCGTTTCTACGGCACTATCTTGCGTCTTTTTTGGCGCCATTTCAGGATCTGGCCCTGCTACAACTGCAGCTGTGGGCATGCTTATGATACCTGCCATGACCAAGCGCGGTTATGATGCAGGCTACGCTGCCGCTGCCACTGCCACTGCTGGGGGCGTAGGTATTGTTATTCCTCCAAGTATTCCCATGGTTATCTATGGAGTTTCCGGACAGCAATCCATTACAAAAATGTTTATGGGCGGCATCATACCTGGTGTTCTCATTGCCCTTGGGCTTAGCTTATTACACATTTATTTATGCCGTAATTTAAAGACTACAGGCGCCATACAGTGGTCTATTTCAAGCCTTAAACACTCACTCAAAGACGGTTTCTGGTCTGTTATGGCACCGGTCATTATTCTTGGCGGTATTTATGCTGGTTGGTTCACACCCACAGAAGCCGCGGTGGTAGCCATTTTCTATACTGTGTTTGTGGGCATATTCATTCACAAAGAGCTTGCTTTCCATAGCTTTATGAATTGCCTAAAAACCACTTCTTGGCTCACAGGTCGCGTTCTGGTTTTGGTATTCACAGCCTATGCCTTTGGACGTATTTTAACAGAATACCGTATACCTGCAGAAATTGCCGCGTGGATTTTAAACTTCACCGATAATGTTTCTGTGGTATGGGCCTTTGTGATTGTGCTTTTGCTTTTCCTTGGTATGTTCATGGAAACGCTAGCTCTTATCCTCTTGGTAACACCAGTGCTTTTACCTGTTATGATGGCTTATGGGGTAGATCCCATTCACTTTGGTGTTATCTTAGTATGCTGCTGCGGCGTGGGCTTTTCTAGTCCGCCCTTAGGAGAAAATTTATTCATTGCCTCAGGCATTTCAAAGGTGAGCCTTGAAGAGCTTGCCATAAAAGCCTTGCCCATGATGGCGGTGAATATCTTTGTTATTGTGCTTTTAGTTGTTTTCCCAAATCTAGTTATGTGGTTGCCAAACCTTGTTAAGCTTGGCACTGCAGGCGGGTAATTGTTGTTAAGCCCTTTTTATAAGGGCAAAACATACTATGCTTCAACAAAGGAGAGTATATGAAGCGTTTATCACTATTACTGTTGGCCCTTTCCTTATTTTGTTTTGGCCCCATAGCCGAAGCAAATGCTGCAAAAGTGTTAAAAGTGGCCGTGGGTGACCCTGAAGATTCAGAACAAGGCTATGCAGCTAAAGCCTTTAAAAAGTATGTAGAAGAAAATGGTAAAGGCAAGTACGAAGTACAATTATTCTTTGCCGGCGCTTTAGGCGATGAAACAGAAACCATTCACAATGTGCGCGCTGGCACTTTGGATTTCTGCGTAGTTGGTATTGCTAATCTTGTACCTTTTGCTAAGCAACTTGGTGTGCTTACCTTGCCCTATCTTTTTGATGATTTAGAGCAAGTGCGTACCGCTACCAATGGTGCTGCTTCTGACCTTATGAATGGCTATGCCACAAAAGCAGGCTTTCGCGTACTTACCTGGACATATACGGACTTCCGCTATATTTCTAACTCTGTACGCCCCATTAAGAAAATGGAAGACATCAAGGGCTTAAAGTTCCGCGTACCACAAAGCGCCGTACTATTAGCAGCTTACAAAGCCTTTGGTGGTAGCCCAGTACCCATTGCATGGTCTGAAACTTTCACATCTTTGCAACAAGGCGTAGTAGATGGTCAATGCTATGGATATATTGGCTTTAAGGCTATGAAGTTCCAAGAAGCTAACCAAAAATATATCACCGAAGTGCATTACACCTATCAATTGCAACCTCTTATCGCATCTGAGCGTGTATTTAGAAAGCTTTCTAAAGAAGACCAAGCACTTATAGTAGCCGCTGGTAAAGCAGCTCAAGACGCTGTATACCAATACCAAGTGGATGAAGGCGGCAAAGTAAAAGCTGAGCTTATCAAAATGGGCGTGCAAATCGACCAATTAGAAGACGAAGCCAAGTGGAAAAAAGCTGCTATGGATATCGTATGGCCTGAAATGGCTGAATTTGTAGGCGGCAAAGAAGCTATCAACGCTTTCTTAAAAGCTGCTGGCAAGCCTGAGTGGAAGTAGTAATTACTTTTACATCCACTAGTTCATAAAAATATAGCCCTCCTGCCTAACGGTAGGGGGGCTTTTTTTAGCATGTTTTACACATCAAGCATAACTCTACTATCATTATCATCGCGTAAAATATACTTTCTGCCTTCACGCAAAGCATTTAAAAAGTCATCCTGACTCAGTGGCCGTTCAAAGTAGTATCCTTGTGCCAAGGTGCATTGCAAAGATTTTAACCATAAAGCCTGCTCTAGAGTTTCAACCCCTTCACACACCACTTTCATGTCTAATTCCTTGGTAAGGCGAATAACATTTTCTACCACCACAGAACCTTTTTCTTCATTGCTATTAAAATCTAAAAAGGCCTTATCTAGCTTTACCACATCCACATTTATACTAGCCAATCTATTAAGGGAAGAAACACCGGCGCCAAAGTCGTCCATGGACACAGTAAAGCCAATTTTCTTTAAGCTGTCCACTTGATCTTGCAAAACGCTAGCATCGTCTATGAGGGCACTTTCAGTGATTTCTATTTCAATCTGAGAAGGCTCTAAATTGTATTTTTGAAGCAAAATCCACAAACGCCCAGGGGTAGCCGTATTGCGCAAGGTATAGCTAGAAATATTGGCTGAAATAACAGGAATGTCCGTTTCAGTGGCATTATTAGTTATAAATTGACACACATGCTCAAAGACATACAAATCTAAATTTTCAATAAAGCCATTAGATTCGAAAACGCCAATAAATTCATCAGGGAAAATAGTACTGCCATCTTTGGGGAACCAACGCACCAAGGCTTCAGCCCCTTTAATGGTTAAAGAATTAAAGTCAATCTTGGGTTGATACACCAAAACAAACTCTTCGTCTTTAACAGCTTGCTCCATACGCGAAACAATAAGAGCCTCTTTTTCATGCCTTTTTTGCATACTATCATCAAAGTAATAATAGGTATTTCTATGCAAAGATTTGCCCTTGGTGCGAGCTATATTGGCTCTATCTACTTGCTCATGGATGGGCTCAGAAGGATTTTTCATCACATATACGCCCACCGAGAGAGATATACAAAAACGTTCGCCCACAATTTTTTGCAAAGCAGGAATGAGTTTTTGCTCACAAATATTTTTCACGTCCGTAAGCGATTCATATTCACACAAAATAATAAATTGTTCTGAAACAACACGTGAAACAAGGGTATTTTCTTTATGAAAAGAAGATTGCAAAACCTTTGCCATGGCTAAAATCACTTCTTTACTGGCAGCAAAACCTAAAAGCTTACTCACCAAGCTAAAATGATCTAAGTCAATGGATATGATTTGGTATTGATTTTCTTTAGCATGTTGTAAAAGCTTCGGCGCAGCTTGATCAAAATGATAAAAAGAGCTCAAGCCTGTTAATTCATCATGGTTAATGGCATCTAATACAGCCATACGCTTTTTACGCCCGCTATAGACAATAAAAGCCAATATGCAAGAAATTAACGAAAATACTAGACCAAAAATTATATATTTATAATTTTCCCATAATTTATATGGAGAATATGAAGAAGTAAAATTTGCTGTTTGGCGTGATACGATAAGGCTAAATAGTGTTTTATCCACATGATTTATCAGTACATTAAAAATATCAACATAACCTTGAGTAAGATTTTTAGAAACATAAAAGCGCAAAGGCAACGTAAATTCTGTGGGCACCATGCTAAAGGCATTATCTCCCACAAGGTCCGTAATATACTCTGCACCAGTAAGGGTAAAAATACCTGCGTCTAGTTCGCCGCTAAAATACGAAGTCACAGCATCGCCAATGCTGTTAAATTGCACAATTTTTGGATTACCGTATTTTGCCATAATTTGCGAATAATCAAAGCCTATATAATTATAAATACCTATGGTTCTAAAGGCATCGTCTTTACCAAGCTCTGATAATTTACTTTTATCCACAAAAAGCACAAGGGGAAGATCTAAGTAGATATCGGTAGGTTTGTATTTTTCAAGCAAATCCGGAATAACATCTTGCGAAGCTAATAAAATATCATATTCTTTTCTATCGCCTGATACGTCAGGGTCATAGCCCTCAAAATCTACCTTAAAACCGTATTGTTTAGCCAGCAATTGCATAATCTCAATACTAATACCATCAGCCTTACCCAAATCATTGGTAAACTGTATAGGTTGATGGTCAATGGTATACCCTACAGTGAAAGAACTATTTCGTAGTAGTTGCGTTTCTTTGCGGGTTAAAAATCGCCTTGTGGTACTACTTTGCAAGGTTTTTGTATACATATCTTGCAGTAAAGTGCCATTTTCGGCTATTGCTCTTTGAAATAAACGATCTAGGTCACGCATGAGAACATGGTTTTTCTCTAACGCAGCAAAGTAATAATTATCTACTTTAAAATTATAGGCACTTAAATAATCACTAAAGCGCTCATTACGGCTAGTGGCAAGATAAAAATCCGCCTGTAAAGTATGGTAATCTCCTGCCTGTGCATAGATATACTTCGCCTTAACATCATGCTCACGTAAATAATTTTCCAGCAATGTATTATATGGATTTGCCTTAAAGGTGGCGATGGTTTTGCCCTCTAAGCTCATGGGATCATCATAAAAATTATCATTTTCCCCCTTAAAAACCAAGGATACATGGGCTTGCTCAATGGGCACTTCGCTAAAAATAAGGCCTGAACGGTTCAAAGAACCTTCATAGTCTGCACGTGCTGGACCAAATAAATCAATGCTCCCATCTGCCAAGCCTGCCCAGCCCTCTTCTAAAGAATACGGGTGCAATGTGAAGCGATAATGAGACATGGCTTCCACTTCTTTAAGCAAGCGATAAAAAGCTTGCTTGGAAGCCAAAATATCTGGTGCCAATTCATTCATGGCAGGATCATGAAAACCAATTATTACATGTTGTATTTCAGGCTGGCTAAAAGCAAATTTGCACTTGAGTGAAAAAACACAACATAGGCTTATCATTAAACAATAAAGTTTGACATTTCTAAAAGACATGGAGCTCTCATAAAAGATTAAAAATAGTGTGTTGACTCCCATATCAAATTGGCTTGTCTTGTCAAGACATATAAACGGTATACAGTATATATGTTACTACCATAGACCTTTTTTTAAATCGTATTTTACGCGGGCGCAAATTTTCTTCTCTCCTCTATATAGTGACAAAGTCAGACTTTTTTGATAGCATATGACGTTTATTTTTATATACAAGCTTGACAAACAAGCTAAAAAGTAAACAACAAGCCTATTTATTACACTTTTATGCTTTACCGCATACAAGTTTTCATACTCTTGACCCTAACAGAAGGATGGTAAGCCATGTCCGCATTAAAGTATAAACGTGTTCTGCTCAAACTCAGCGGTGAAGCCCTTGCCGGCGATCAAAAAACAGGCATTCAACCAGAAACCGTTTCTAAAATCTGTGCTGAAGTGGGCGCCGTGGTATCCATGGGCCTTGAAGTAGCCTTGGTTATTGGTGGCGGTAATATCTTTCGTGGCATTTCCTCTTCTGCCAAGGGCATGGAGCGCTCTTCTGCCGATTACATGGGCATGTTAGCCACAGTGCTCAACGCTCTTGCCGTTCAAGACGTGCTTGAAAAGCAAGGTTTTCCCACCAGGGTGCTTTCTGCCATTACCATGCAGGAAGTGTGCGAACCCTTTATTCGTCGCCGCGCTTTACGCCACTTAGAAAAAGGGCGTGTAGTTATTTGCGCAGCCGGTACAGGGAATCCCTACTTTACAACTGACACCGCCGCTGCCTTGCGCGGTATGGAATTACAATGCGATGCCATTATTAAAGCTACCAAAGTAGACGGCGTTTACGATAAAGATCCTATGAAATTTAGTGACGCGGTAAAATACCATAAAGTCAGCTTTGACGATGCCCTTGCCCAGCACCTTGGTGTTATGGATGCCACAGCCATTGCTCTTGCTCAAGAGAACAATGTTCCCATTTTGGTGTGCAAAATGTTTGGCGGCGATATTCAACGCATTGTCTGCGGCGAAGATGTGGGCACCATTGTTTGTAACATCTAACACGACTATATACTATTTTTGGAGGATATATGCCTAAAGATACCATCTTAATGGACGCTGAAGAACGTATGGAAAAAGCCATGCAAGCCATGGATAGAGATTATACAAAATTACGTACAGGGCGTGCTAGCACATCACTGGTAGACGATATCAAGGTGGACTATTACGGTACCCCTACCCCCATTAGTCAATTAGCTTCGGTGTCCGTTCCAGATAGCCGCACCATCACCATTCAGCCTTGGGATAAAGGTGGCTTTGCCGCTGTGGAAAAAGCCATTTTGAAATCTGACCTTGGCCTAACTCCTATCAACGATGGTAAAATCATTCGCATTGGCATTCCCCCGCTTACCGAAGAACGCCGCAAAGATCTTGTTAAAGTATCGCGTAAATATAACGAAGATGCCAAAATTGCCGTGCGTAACGTACGCCGTGATGCCAATGACCAATTAAAAAAATTGGAAAAAGACAAAACCATCTCTGAAGATGATTTGAAAAAAGCCAATGACGAAGTGCAAAAGCTCACCGATAAATATGTGGCCGAGGCAGACAAACGCTGCCAAGCTAAAGAAAAGGAAATCATGGACATCTAATGTCTTTTGATAAACTTCCACAACATATAGCCATCATTATGGATGGCAATGGCCGTTGGGCGCAAGAGCGTGGTCTTTTGCGCACCGACGGGCACAAAGCTGGTGCAGAAGCGGTACGTAAAGTGGTGACGCAGTGTCGCAAACTTGGCATACCCTATCTTACCTTATACACTTTTTCCCATGAAAATTGGCAACGCCCCAAGGAAGAAGTGTCTACGCTTTTTTCGCTCTTAGTGGACTTTCTTACAACAGAAGTACCGCTCATGGTCAAAGAATCCATTTCTCTTAACATATTAGGAGATATGGATGAACTGCCCTTAGTAGCGCGCACAGCCCTGCAACATGGCATCAAACGCACTGCAGGTAGCAAAGAAAATCCCGCTCAAATGCAGCTTTCTTTAGCTTTAAACTATGGAAGCCGCCGAGAAATCTTGCGCGCCGCCAAGCAATTGGTCGCCGATGGCTTACAGCCAGATCAGGTTACCGAAGAAGCCTTTCGCGCGCGTTTATACACCAAGCATATGCCGGACCCTGACCTGGTCATTCGCACCAGCGGCGAAGTGCGCATTAGCAATTATTTACTCTTTCAATGCGCGTACAGCGAATTTTATTTTTCCTCCATCAACTGGCCAGACTTTGACGAAAGTGAGCTGCATAAGGCTCTAGAAAGTTATAGCTTACGGCAGCGCCGCTTTGGAAAAACACAGGAGCAACTGGCATGAATTTCACCTCTCTCTATTGCATGAAACGCGTAATTACAGGCCTTTCTTTGGCAGCTTTCATCACAGCAGCTTTATATTTTCAAGGCTTTATCCTGCTAGCTGTGGTGTTACTCATAAGCGCCCTTGGCCTTTGGGAATTTTACTCACTTTTTTGGGGCCCCAAAGGACGCGTCATGACCCGCCTGTGCGGCGTAGCGCTCGGCTCTGGTATGCTTATTCTTACTTGGATGGAAAGACCACAAGATGCTTTAGTCTTTCTTGGCGCCGGCTTTGTACTTACTGCATTAAGCTTTTTGTTTCGTATAGATATTATAGATGAAAACGATGATTTTGCCCCAGGTTCCATCTTTTTGGTAGGGCTCGCCTATGTTCCACTTTTGCTTTTGCCAACCACATATTTAACCTCTACCAAGCTCTTTTTTATACTTTTCTTAGTAGCCATGTCTGATGTGTGGGCCTACTTTATAGGCATTCGCTATGGGCGCCATAAGTTGTGGCCACGTGTAAGCCCTAATAAAAGCTCAGAAGGCTCTGTAGCTTCCTTGGCTGGTTGTGTGCTTTCGTCCATAGTTTTAGGGCTTATTTTTGGCTCAGCCCCTTGGTGGTATTTTGCCATTTTAGGCGTAATAATTAATGCTTTTGCCCAGCTAGGTGACCTTTTCGAATCTGCTTTAAAACGCGCTGTTAATGTAAAAGATTCAAGCAATCTTTTACCCGGTCATGGCGGTATTTTAGACAGATTAGATAGTGTACTTTTTGCTCTACCTGTTTTTGCTGTGGTGGATCAGTGGTTTAAATTCTTTTAATGTTAGAGGCCACCATGCAACATCCTTGGCCGGCTCGTGCCGGTGCACTGCGTTATATTTCTGAAGCTCCAAGCCAAGAATGGGCACAAGGGGTGCGCCATATTGTTTTGCTTGGTAGCACCGGCTCCATAGGGGTAAACACCCTTGATGTTATTGCACGCCATAAAGATATGTTTAATGTGCTGGCTTTAGCCGGCGCGTATAATGTGCAAAAACTCGCTGAACAAGCCATGGCATTTCGCCCGCCTTATTTAGGCGTTTACGATGCCGCTGGTGTAGATGTTTTACGTAAACTTTTGCCCAAAGAATATAAGCCAAGCATAGTTCATGGGCAAGAAGGTTACGAATTTCTCGCACGACTTGAAAAAGCCAATACCGTACTTTCAGCTCAAGTAGGTTCTGCTGGCCTGCGTGGCACTGTGGCTGCAGCATTGGCTGGTAAGGTCATTGGTCTTGCCAATAAGGAATCTCTGGTGTTAGCAGGCTCTCTTTTGCGCCATATTTGCGCACGAACCGGCGCTGTCATTCTTCCTGTAGATTCCGAACACAATGCTCTTTTTCAAATGCTGGCTGGGCGTCAAGCCCAAGAAGTCAAAAAACTGGTGCTCACAGCTTCTGGAGGCCCTTTCAGAGGGCGTACGCGCCAAGAACTAGAGCAGGTTACCCGCGAGCAAGCTTTAGCACATCCCAATTGGAGCATGGGCGCCAAAATTACCATTGATTCAGCTTCCCTTATGAATAAAGGGCTAGAAGTTATAGAGGCGTATCATCTCTACGGCCTATGCCCTGAGCAATTGGACGTTATTGTGCATCCACAATCTATTGTGCATTCCTTGGTAGAATTTCAAGATAATTCCTTTATGGCACATTTAGGCAGCCCCGATATGCGCATGCCCATAGGGCATTGTTTGGCATGGCCTCACTGCTTAGACATGGGGGTAAAACCTCTTAGCTTGCTTGACTTTACCACTAAAGGACTTACTTTTGCCGCACCAGATTTACAAGCTTTTCCTTGTCTTGATTTAGCCATGCAAGCGCTAAAAGCAGGGCAAGATATGTGCATCGTGCTCAATGGCGCCAATGAAGTGGCTGTGGAGCTCTTCCTTGATGGGCGTATTCGCTTTTTGGATATTGCGCACCTGGTAGAAAAAGCCATGCAACCCTATATGAATGAAGCCCCAGGGGCAACAATGGATACAGAACAGGCAAATGTTTGGTATGATTTAGGCAATACACCAGCCATTATGCAACATATTATGGATTTAGACACCACAACTCGCCGCTATGTACGAAGTCTAGCCGGCATACAGGAAATTTCATGATAGAAACTATTTTTTATGTGCTCTTAGTTCTCGGTGGACTGATTTTTTTTCATGAACTGGGGCATTTTCTTATGGCTCGAGCCTTTGGCATGGGCGTAACAACGTTTTCTTTAGGCTTTGGCCCCAAACTTTTCAGCTTTACCAAAGGCAAAACAGAATATTGCCTCTCCCTTATTCCCCTTGGCGGCTATTGCGCCATGGTAGGCGAAGAAGACGCCGAAGATATGCCTGAAGGCTTTACCCGCGAAGAAAATATGGCTTTGCGCCCTGCATGGCAACGTCTCTTGGTAGTTGCTGCTGGCCCTGCTGCCAACATACTTATAGCCTGGTTCATATGTTGGGGCCTAGCCTTTAGCTATGGGCAACAACACATTTTGCCTGTTATTGGCGAAGTGATAAAAGAAAGTCCCGCCGAAAAAGCTGGTATTATTGCAAAGGATACCATCTTAAAAATAAATAATATGGAAACCTCTAGCTGGATTCGTATGTCAGAAGCCATTGGCGCCAGTGAAGGCAAGCCCATGCAAGTTCTCATTGAACGTGATGGCGAAGAAATGACTTTAGAAATAACCCCCACCACCACTGTGCGTAAAAGTATTTTTGGCGAGCCCAAAACAGCTTACGTTATTGGTGTGCATGCAGCAGGTGTGGTGCATCATAGCCCTGTAGGTTTTATCAAAGCGGCTAGTCTTGGCCTTGATCGCACCTGGGAAATGGTTACCCTTACCTGGACAGGCTTTGTAAAGCTATTTCAGCGTGTGGTTCCCTTAGACCAAGTGGGTGGCCCCATTATGATTGCCCAAATGGTGGGTCAACAAGCAGAGCAAGGCTTAGCCCCTGTGCTTGCTCTTGCGGCGCTTATTAGCATTAACCTTGGCATTCTAAATCTATTGCCTATTCCTGTGCTCGATGGCGGACACATTGTATTTTACACCATCGAAATGATTTTTGGGCGCCCTGTTCCCATGAAAGCGAGAGAGATTGCTTCACGCGTGGGATTTTTCTTACTCATAGGCCTTATGATTTTTGCCACATTTAATGATATTTGGCGCATTGCCAAGGACTTTATCAGCTAATATGGAAAAGCTCTTTTGCATTTTAAATGCCGCCGAAGGGCAACTAGACATACATCTTTGCACTGAAGAACATATTCTAGTTGCCCAAAGCTGGCATGCCCCCACACGTGGCGCAGAAATTCTGACGCCGGCTCTACAAAACTTATTCAGCATACAAAAACTTAGCCCAGAGCAGATTACACATTTTGCCTGTGTGCATGGGCCTGGAAGCTTTACAGGCATACGCCTTATCCTGGGCACCGTAGCTGCCATAAAGCGTATTACAGGGGCTCAAAATGCTAGCATTGATTATATGCAGGCACTGGCTCTCACGGCGCAAATGGCTTTACAAGAAATAAGCACAGTACAAGCCAACACAACGTTTGCCATGCTTACTCATGCCCGCAGAAATTTAGTGCATGCACAATTTTTTACCTCAAGTTCAGACGCATTGCCACAAGCTCAAGGCGCAGCTCATTTACTTTCGCCAGCACAAGCTCTGGAACATATGCACAGGCTTACAGCAGAGGGCAAATTTGTTTACGCACTAGGCTCTGCCCTTGCACGTAATGCTGAAAGCTTTAGAAACAGTGAATACAATATTTGCTATCTGCCAACCACTCACCCCAGCCCCAGAGCTTTGCACGTATTAGCCTTAAAAGCTCACTACCACAAAGAAGATTTAGAACCTCTTTATGTACGCCCATGCGACGCTGTGGAAAATCTAGATCATATAGCTCAAAAACAAGGCATGGACAGCGCTAAAGCCCATGAAACTTTGGTTACATTACTGAAAAAAGAAACTAGATCTGATATTTAATCGACATATCCTAAAAAAGCTCTCTGCGTACCACAGAGAGCTTTTTTAGGATATGCGACCCATGTCATAAAATTTTATTTTGAGGCTTAGCGTTTAAGCAAAAAAGAGTGAAAGCAATTCCCATGTATATGCCTTTTCGCGACAGGGGACAACTACTTTAGTTAATGCTTAAAAACGTGCTTCCACTCGTTTTGATGAAGTGCTTAACTGCTGAAAGTTCGGAATGAAATCAGGTGCACCCACTTCTCTATAATCATAAAAAAGCAAAAAGCCCTCGCGCTATAAGCAGCAAGGGCTTTTGAAAAATTTGGCGGCGGCCTACTTGATTACTATCGCTCATGCGGCGGTACAGATATATGTGGAAGTAAATTCCACATATCCGCCTTTTCGCTACAGCGCACTACCGCGCGTGCCTCCGGCGGTTAAGGAGGGAAAGTAGGCAATGCTCCAAAATAATAGCTAGTACCTTTTTGCGAGTATTTTTTGCTTAGCAAGGAAGACGAAGTTTTTTATGAAGGGAATGTATTGAGCGTATTTGACCGTAGTAAAAAACGAGTCTGACGCTGCTAAAACTAAAAAGACAAAGCAAAAAGCTCCTCGCGCTATTAGCAGCAAGGAGCTTTTAAGAAAAATTTGGC
>CAYJND010000015.1:0-25535 GCA_964371565.1 uncultured Desulfovibrionaceae bacterium | reverse complement strand
TTGATTTTTGTGCCTTTCCGCTTGGCAGCTTTGCTGACAATAGCGGCGCAAACCCTGTGTAGTGGGGTTTGTCATCAGTCTGAGGGGGCAACGCTCCCCTTTTTTGTAGTATACTAAATGGGGTTGTTATGGAAAAAAAATCCTTGGTAACTTTGCAGGTATCGCCCTTAGATGCTGTGGTAGAGGCTTTGTGTACCGAAGAGTCGCTGGCTTCGGTGTGGCATAAACCGGCACATAATGCGCCCATGCCGTCCATAGAGCGTTTGTGCGAGCTTGTGCAACGCTTACAGGCTATTTTATTTCCGGGTTTTTTTGGCACATCACAGGTGCGCCTTGACTCATTGCGGTATCATTTGGCGGCAAATTTAGATTCTGTGTATCATATTTTGGCAGAGCAAATTCGTAGCGGGGCTTGTTTTGCTTGCGCTGGACAAGAGAATAAGTGTAAGTTTTGCCAAAAAGGGGCTTTAGAGGCTTCCATGGCCTTTATGCAAAAAATTCCTGAAATTCGCCGAGTGCTTGCCACCGATGCGCAAGCCGCCTATGAGGGAGATCCTGCGGCTAGCAGTGCTGGCGAGACAATTTTTTGTTACCCATCTATGCTTGCCATGACCCACCATCGCATTGCCCATGAACTCTATAAACTCGACGTGCCTGTAATTCCGCGTATTATATCAGAAATGTCTCACTCTCGCACGGGTATTGATATTCATCCCGGCGCCAGCATTGGCGAAGATTTCTTTATTGATCATGGTACAGGCGTGGTTATTGGCGAAACCAGTATTATAGGTAAACATTGTCGTTTGTATCAAGGTGTTACTTTGGGGGCATTGTCTTTTCCTAAAGAGGCAGATGGTACCTTGGTTAAGGGCATTGCTCGTCATCCTATTTTAGAAGATCACGTAACGGTGTATGCCGGCGCTACTATTTTGGGTAGAGTTACCATTGGCGAGGGGGCTATTATTGGCGGTAATGTGTGGGTAACAAAGGATGTGCAAAAGGGCGCGCGCATTGTGCAAGAGCAAAGTGTACGACCTGGCGGCACCTTAATGGGATGTAAAGACCATGAAAGCTCGTAATATGCTGGTGCTTTTGCTAAGCGCTATGCTTTGTGTGCTCAGCGCCTGCGGCGGTAATAAGCCAGAAATTCGCACACAAGGGCAAATTATCGTCAGCGGCGGCGTAGGTGGCGGGGTATAGCAAATTTGATTTTGCCTTCCCCCTGTGCCTAGCACTGTAGAGGGGTGGGGCGCACAGTGCTAGCGATGCGCGAAGGGCAGTTCGAGGCGTCGTGCTTTTGTTTCTATTTGCAGAGTGCAAAAATTAGCAAAAACCAATACCAAAAAAATGGGGAAAAGCAGAGCTTCTCCCCGTAAAACTTTTTTTACTCTGCATATCTACGAGTATTCTTACCTAAAAGACAATAGGCTTCATAACTAATGGTGCCCCATCTATCGGCAAGGGCTTGCATGGAGAATTGCCCTTGCTGTATATTTGCATCCACAATCCAAGCTTTTTGCCCCTCTTGTACATGGTCTATGGCACTAATATCTACCATTATGGTGCCCATGCACACGCGCCCGCATAAGGGGGCTGGGCAATTATTAATGCTCACCAGCGTAGGGGCATCGTCATTGGCACAAGACATGCCACGTGAAAATCCGTCGGCATAGCCTATACCAAGCACGGCTATGCGCATGTCTTTTTCTACTTCATAGGTGGCACCATAACTAATGTATTGACCAGCTTTTGCTTCGTAAATATGTAAAATAGTGGCGCTAATGCGCATGGTCTCGCGCAAAGGGGCGCCTTTGTCTTGCCAGTCACTGTGCATAAAGGGGTTACCGCCATAAAGGGCAATGCCAAAGCGAAATACGCTGGCGCCAAGATTTGCGGCAAGATCTGCATAAGCTAAGGAAGCGGCAGAATTGCACAGCGAAAGGCGCATGGCGGGAAAGGCCTCTTGCAAGGGCTTAATCATAGCGCTAAAGGTGGCGGCTTGCTCGCGCACCATGTCTTCTTTATGCGGCATATCGGCGCAAGAAATATGGGTAGCTGCAATTTCAACTATAATATGTGGATGGTTAAGCAAAAAATCTTTAACCTTAGGTATATCTTCGGGGCTAAAACCCAGACGCGACATGCCCGTTTCGCATTTAATGGCTATGTGCACTGGCTTTTCTTGGCTAGCTACAGCGGCAGCCATTTCTAAACCGCGCAGGCTATATACGTGGGTTATAAGCTTATGCTTTGCGCAGATGTGCATTTCTTCCACGTTTTGGGCGCCCAATAAGATGAGGATTTCTTGCTCATGCCCGGCCTCACGCAAGGCTTGTCCCTCATACACAGTGCCTACGCCAAAGGAGGCAACGTTCACCTCTTGTAAGGCGGCGGCGCAAGGCAATAACCCATGCCCATAGGCATCATTTTTTATAATAGCCATGCCTTGTGCACTGGCAGGAATACATGAGCGTAAATATTTGTAATTATGTTGCAAGGCTACAAGGTCAATATGCGCCGTGCATGAAGATGTGTATAAGCTAGAATGAACAGACATGAAAACCTCTAAAAAATTTTTGCCATGCTATAGTAAAGATTGACAAAAGTCTATATTCCATATGAGTAAAAAAGCCATGAAATGTCATGGTAAACACTTCATGGCTTGTGGCAAAGTAAGCAGTATAGGTTAATCGCGTTTTATATGCACATCTGTCTGCGGGAAAGGAATTTCAATGCCTTTTTCTTTAAAAGCTTCCATAATGGCAAAGCGTAAACTGGAAGAAATGCTAAGCCTATCTAGCACGTTATGTATCCAAAAGCGCACTTCAAAATCTAGCGAACTGGCGGCAAAATCCATAAAAAATAAAGCTGGTTCTGGATGGCGTGCTACACGTTCATCGCTTTTTATCACTTCCAAAACCGTGCTTTTTACTAAATCAAGGTCAGAGTCATAGGCCACACCTAGCATAATGGAGCAACGTCTTCTATTGCCATTATGCGTCCAGTTTATAAAACTTTTATTCATAAATTCTGAATTAGGTATAAAAACCGTGCTATTGTCTAAAGTGCGTACTCTGGTGGCGCGCAAGCTTACCTTTTGCACTATGCCATTTATGGTGCCCACTTCTACCACATCGCCCTCGCGAAGGTTACGCCCAAAAATTAAGGCAAAACCGCTAAAGGTATTTTGCACAATACCCTGCATGCCAAGGCCAATGCCCACGCTTAAGCCCCCGGCTATGACGGCAATATTGCTTAAGTCAAAGCCTACACTTTTAAGCACATACAAGACAAAAATACCCCAAAAGCCAAAGAATATGGTGGTTTTTATGGGCGTTGCTAGGGATGCCAAGGCGTCGTTAGAATTTTTTGACCAGGTATTATCTATATAGTGGCTGGAGACAGATATAATAGATTTTATGAGATAAAATACCGTAGCAACGCTTAATATTTGCAAAGCATTAAAAGAAAGTTTGCCCACATTTATATTAAAATTGCCTAAAGAATTAATAAGGTATTCGCCGCCGGGAAAAGTGAGCAACCAGCTTAAAGGCGCAAGCACCGCCAAAGTCAAAATAATGGGTAGGGAAACGGCTAAGAGTAAACCATAGGCCAAGGCGCGAAAGCCGCTTTGTGGTAATAAGGGTGTAATGAGCGAAGTGGCATGCAGGCAGGCTTCGGCTTGATGTATACCCATAATAATGCAGGTGGCACACAGTACAATAAAATATGATAAATGCACATGCCCTGTTATAAAAATACATAATAAACCTAAACCCATGCTTGCCATAAGGCTGCGCAATAAAATGCGAGAAGTAAGCAGGGGAGAGGGTTTTGATTTATATATAAGCATAATAAGGCATACTAAAAGCAAAGCCCATATAAAAGTAAAGACAAGGGAAATATCTGTAAGATTAAGGAGGAAAAAAGCCCCCACAAGCAAGGGAATAATTAAGAAAAAAGGCGTATACGGCGCTAAGGGCTCATCACGGTGTAGATTGAGCATTTGCCATGCCAGGCGAATTTGCCCATAGCATTGTAAAGCTGTTCCTAAGGCATTGATAATTTGGTATCTATTGCCGCCGTGCCAGGAAGTGAATTGCAAGACTATACCCATAATAATCCACGGTATGGTTGTGGCTAATATATTTCTGCCAACGCTTACCATGGTACGAGGTAGGAGTAGGGGCAAAAATTTATAGGCTAAAAACAAAAGTATGCCAAAGGGGATGGTTAAAGAAATAAAGCTTTGTGCTATGATAAGCCAAGCATGACTGGAGAGAGGTATTTCGCGCAAAAAGAAAACTTTGCTCAGCGATATAATGCGTTTAAAAAAGTCGTCATCTTTCACGGTAAAAGAGGTCGTAGAAAAATCCACCTCTTGCTGTGTATAATATTTAAGCCAAAAGCGCGGCATATTATTTTCTAGCTCTTGCCTTGTGGCGTTTATTTTATCCAGTACTTTTTTGGTAAGAGCTATGGTTTTTTCTAGCTGACTATTGCTTTTGGTGTAGAAAGCTAAAAGTTTTTGCGCGCGCCTAAGCATGGATTTAGAGGTCTGCGTGTTAACGGTGCTAAGGCTTTCTATAAGGTTGTTTAATTGCTGCAAGCGAAAGTCTACCTGCGCATGTTCTTGCACAAGGGGGTCGTATAAGGCGGTGAGCTGAAAAGAAAATCGGCTTACTTGTTCAGCCACTTGACTTAGCTCTTTAGGGTGCTCTTTATTGAGCCAATATATTTTGTATATTCGGTTAAAGTCGTTATAAACATTTTGGCGTAGCGTAGTTATTTCGCCAACTTGCTCTGGCAGCAAGGCTTGAAACTTATTTTGCTCAGCTTCCATATCCACAAGAATTTTTTCTTGATTTTCTAAAACCGATTCAATGATGAGAGACAGATTTTCTTTATTAATGTCTACTTCACTTTGCGTGGTATTGCGGTCTTCTGCCTGAGCTAAAGAAGTAAAGCCCCCAAAAAGGTTAATTACACATATGCAGAATACGAAATAGATGCAAAAAAAGTGTCTTTTCATGCAAAAATCCTTATGGGGGCGAGGGAAATATTGTTTTTAGCTATCTTGTGCTGCTAAAAGATTTTTAAGTTTCTTAAATAAGTTACGCTTGGCCTCGGGAGAAATTTCTGACTTAGCCCGCGCCACCAATGCGCACAGCTCTTCTTGGGCTTTAGGCCATTTTTTGGTCAGTTCTTTCACTTCAGCTTCGGGAGAGTTAAGTAAGGCCTCGCGCAAGCGTTCTGCATGGTGTAACAGGGCCGTATCATCATTATGCCCTTGTTTAAGGCGGTTTAAGGCCTCTAAAATGGGCGCAGGGTCACACTCGCGCATAAGCTTACCAATATATTGCCCTTGGCGGCGACGACCTTCTTTGTCGGTAATTTTAGCCATTTCTTTCAGGGCGGCTTGCAAATCTTCGTTGAGAGGCAGTTTTTTTACTTGCCCAGGGGTTAACTTAGCCAGCTCTGCGCCAATATCTTTTAAGGCGTGGCTTTCGCGTTTTTTTTGCGAGCGGCTTTTGGGGGCTTCTTCAAATTCTGGCCCGTCTATGTCCAATTGGTATTTATTTTTTCTTGCCATAGTATTATCCGTAAATGCCAAGTAATACTGCTACCAGTACCACCACGGCAATGAGTCCGTTAAGGGTGAAAAAGGCGGTGTTAACGCGGCTTAAATCGTCGGCTTTTACCAAGGTGTGCTCCCAGAGTAAAACCGCAGACATAAGCGCCCACAAAACATACCACCAAGGGCCAAGGCCGGCGCTTATGCCGCCCAAAAGTAAAAATATTGCCGTACATACATGAGAAAAAGCCGCAATAATCAGCGCCTTGTCTATACCAAAATGCGCCGGCACCGAATGTAAATTTTGTTTTTTATCAAAATCCACATCTTGGCAAGAGTAGAAAATATCAAATCCTGCCACCCAAAAACTCACCGCCATGAAAAAGAGCACAGGGGTAAGCGAAAAAGAAGGCACAACGCTAAGCCAACCCGCCACAGGAGCCAGCCCCAAAGTGGCGCCCAGCCAAAAATGACACAGCCAGGTAAAACGCTTGGTGTAAGAATAACCCGCCGCTATGAGTAAGGCCGGCACGCTTAAATACAAACAAAGGGTATTAAGACCAGCGCAGGCTGCTATAAAAATACAAGCAGTGGCTATGCAAAAAATATATGTTTGTTTAAGGCTAATTTCCCCCGTTACCAAAGGGCGCTTGGCTGTGCGTGGGTTTTTTTGATCAAAAGGTAAATCAACCAAGCGATTAAAGGCCATGGCAAAAGAGCGCACTGCCACCATGGCAAGGGTGAGAAAAAAAAGACTGCGCCACGAGGGCATGCCCATGGCTGCCATAAAGGCGCCGGCATAGGCAAAGGGCAGGGCAAAGATAGAGTGCTCAATTTTTATCATGCGGCATAAGGCTGCCACTTGCAGAGAAAAAGTTTTATACTGCACGCTGGTCATTTAGCCTCCGCAGTCGGTGTTATCACCGTGAATTTTGTGTAAAGCATGAGGCAATGCTGCCACAATGGCTTCTAAATTTTCTTTTACAGCCTTAAAGCTGCCCGGCAAATTCACGCAAAGGCATGAGCCTATGGTGCCCACCACGGCGCGAGAAAGTGCCGCATGGGGGGTTTTTTGTAAAGAAGCCGCCATCATCATTTGCTCAAAACCATACAAACGCTTATCTATGCAGGCTAGCATGGCTTCGGGGGTTACATCGCGCGGGCCAAGGCCGGTACCGCCGGTGGTGCAAATTATATCATAGCCTTGGCCTAAAGCTAATTCCCACAAAAGGGTGCGCAATTGTGCGCCGTCGTCGGGCAAAAGAAAGGCCTGTGTATGATTAAGGGGCAGGGCAGCGCCTACCATTTCTGCCATAAGGGGGCCGCTGGTATCTTCGCGTTGGCCCTGAGAGCCTTTGTCAGACAGGGTAATGCAAGCCAGCGCATAATCTTGGCGCTGTATGTGCACGGTGGCACTGCTCGGCTCTTTAATGTCTGTGCAAGCTTGGAGCAGGGGCACAGGGGTGGCGTGCTTGTGTGCTTGCTGCGGGCTTTTATATTGCTGTGGTGCCATAAGGGTGCGCCCCACCACAGTGAAAAGCTCTTGGCCGTCTATCGTAAGGCGCGTGCCAACCTTTAAAGGGGGCAGGGCGTAATCTTGCGCGCCGTGGCTGGCTTGATTTTGTAAGGCGCCGTAGGTTAAGGGCAGTATTTGCCCCTTAGCCACAGGGCTTAGGTGAATGATCATAGTGTACCTTCTTGCTATGTATTGTGCGGGGTAGTTTACTTAGCAATGGCTAAAATAGCAAGTTTTCGTGGGCGCATGGCTTGGTTTATTGGTGAAAAGGGCCTAAGAAAACTTTGCGAAACAAGTAGAGTAGTATTTTTTTATACTCTGTAACAGCTTTACCCTGAAAAAAGTAGCGCCGCTGCACAGGCTAAAAAGCAAAATTCCCTGCCAAGGGCTCTCTTGGCTTAATAAAAATTTTCTGTTATATAGGGGTAACACTAACGTCATTTTTATTTGCGCCCCCCTATTTTAGCGCCGCCTACCAAGGCGCCCATATATGCATGGCTTTAGTATTGTCTGTTATTTGGAGATACTATGGAACAACATTTGCTTAAACTTGCTCGCCAATTGGATGCTCTTGACGAGGCTTCCCTTATGGCTCTTTGGGATAGCTATGCCGAAAAAGTGCATCGTTTTGAGCCTACAAAGCGCTGGGAAGAAGCCGCCTTGGTTTTTTCTTTCATTCAAGCAAAACGCTGGAAAAATCAGCTCTTTAATCATCATTGGAGCCAGCAAATGCGCCCTGAAAATGCTGAAATGCAGCTTTCTAATTTTTGCTTAGAAAAAGACATGTCCCCCAAAAAGAAAGAAGTTGCAGAGCCCCTTAAGGCTAATCAACTTGAATTTAAGCCTAAAAAACCTCTTTAGGCCAAGGCTGCCCATAAGGCTAAGGTTTGCTTTGCGGGCACTAAAACTTTGTTTGACTTCGTCATTTCAATAGCGTAGTCATTTTAAGCTTTTTGAAAATAATTTGTGCAAGTAAATATGCCGGCACATCACTGAGGTAAATATATGTCAAATGTAGTTATTATAGGTGCCCAATGGGGCGACGAAGGCAAGGGTAAGATTGTTGATTTGCTCAGCCGTGATTTAGACGTTATTGTGCGCTTTCAAGGCGGCAATAATGCCGGTCATACCATTAAAGTGGGCAATGAGCAGACTATTTTGCACCTTATTCCTTCTGGCATTTTGCACGAAAATAAAATTTGCTGCATCGGCAATGGTGTGGTGTGCGATCCCTTTGTACTCTTGGTTGAAATGGATAAATTGGTAGCCCAAGGCATTGCCATTACGCCAGAGCGCTTTAAAATTAGCAAAAAAGCTCATCTTATTTTGCCTTATCATACGGCGCTAGATAAAGCCCGTGAGGCGCATAAGGCCGGCAATAAAATTGGTACTACCGGACGCGGTATTGGCCCTTGTTATGAAGACAAAATGTCTCGCATAGGCATTCGCGCTGTGGATTTAACCAATCCTGAACTTTTGCGAAGCAAGATTGTTATAGCCTTGGAAGAAAAAAATTCCTTGTTAAAAAATCTTTATAATGCCGAAACCTTAGATGCTGATGCCATTTTCGCCCAAGTGATGGAAATTGCGCCGCGCTTGGTGCCCTTTTTGGCAGATGTTTCCACTGTTATTGACGAAGCTTGGGAAAAAAATCAGCGTGTTCTTTTTGAAGGCGCCCAAGGTACCCATTTAGATATTGATCATGGCACCTATCCCTTTGTGACTTCTTCTAATACCGTGGCTTCTTGTGCCGCTGCCGGTAGCGGTGCCTCACCGCGTGCGCTAGACAGCATTGTGGGTATTGTTAAAGCTTATACCACTCGCGTGGGCGCTGGGCCTTTCCCCACGGAACAAGAAAATGAAGTGGGTGAATTTTTACGCGCGCAAGGGCATGAATTTGGTGCCACCACTGGGCGTCCCCGCCGTTGTGGCTGGTTAGATATTGCCATTTTACGCGAAAGCATTCGTTTAAATGGTCTTACAGATATTGCCCTTACAAAGCTTGACGTTATGCGCAATATGCCAGAATTACTCATTTGCACCGGCTATAAATACCAAGGCCAAGTGATTAATTATCCTCCGCAAGAAGAAGGCGGTTTAGGTCTTGTTGAGCCCATTTACGAGTCCATGCCCGGCTTTACCGAAGATATTACCGATTGCACCTCTTGGGACAGCCTGCCTGCCAACGTGCGTGCCTATGTGCAGCGCATTGAAGAGCTGTGCAAGGTAAAGATTAGCTATGTGTCTGTTGGGCCAGAGCGTGATCAAACCATTGTCATGGCATAAAAAAATCTATGGCTAAAATAGCTAAAGATGCAGATATGGGGCTTTGTGAGCAAGATGCGCGCAAAGCCCTTCTTCCAGCCCTCGCCCCGCAATTAAGCGCCGCCCGCGCCACCCTTAGTCATATAGAAAACGCCCCGCAAGTACTCTTACTCGAAGGGGGCATAGAAGCGCAAAGACAAGCCATGGCTTTGTGGTGGGCTACGCTGCAGCATTGCCATGAACGTATAAATCCTGAAAGTTCTACACCTATCCTCATAGAGCCATGTGGGCAATGCGCGGCTTGCTTGCATATTGGTATGCGCATTCACGCCGATGTGCTAGCCTATGATGGGCGCATCTCCAATACCGAAGATCAAGAAAATCCCGGCCCAGTGCGCGCCTTAAATAAAGAAAACGCCCAGGCACTTAAAGCAAAACTTGGGGATACTACCCGCAGTGGGCATAAGCGCGTGGTTATTATTAGCGGCATTGATACCACACGTAGCGCCGCGGCTAATGCTTTGCTCAAAGTGCTCGAAGAGCCATCTCCCACCACACTTTTTGTTTTACTCACTGCGCAACGTGAACAAATTTTACCAACGCTAGTATCGCGCTCGTGGGTATATACTTTGCCTTGGCCGCCTGCCCATGTGGTGGCGCCAGAGCTACACCCTTGGGAGCAAGGCCTTGCGCAATTTTTGCAAAGCGGCACGGGCTGGTGGGCGCTTACCGCCGGCAAGGGGCAAGTGACGCCAGAAATGGCTACGCAGGTGATTTTGTTATGTCAAAAACGCTTGCTCACCACCCTTTACCCGCAAAGTTCACAGAGCGGCCCTTTGAGCGCTTGTTTTGCACGCCTTGATGCGCAAGCAAGACTTGCGGTGACGCAACATTTAGATGCCGCCGCCGAAGCTTTGCATTATAATGTAAACCCTGCGCGGGTGCTAGATAATTTAGCCGTGCAGTTGCATGGCGTGCTTGCTTAGTACCAGAGCAAACCTTATTAGATACAATATTTTTATTCATACATGGGCTAAATCCGCAGGGGCAAAAAAGTCAAAATTGCATGTGGATAAAGCTTATGGTATGAGTGCTATACACAATGCCGAGGGTAAAATTATACAATGCGGCATTATAACGATGACGAAAAGAGGACGTTATGAGCGATTTAAAAGACATGTACAAAAAAGTACACAAAGATGCTTTTCCTGACACCATGACCATCACCATGGGTGATGAAACGCTGGTTTACAAAAAACGTACATGGAATATTGACAATGAAGAAAAGGGTTTACGCTATGGCGAAAATCCTGACCAACCTGCAGCTCTCTATCAAATGGTAGAAGGTAGCATTAGCTGCGGCGGTTTGAGCTGGCGTGGCCCAGAGCAGGGCATTGTTTCCGCCATGACGGAAAAAAATATGATTCAAGCCGGCAAACACCCCGGTAAAACCAATTTGACGGACGTGGATAATGGCGCAAATATTTTACAATATTTAGCACAATATCCTGCTGCCATTATTTTAAAGCACAATAACCCTTGCGGCGCTGCTTGGTCACGCGAAAGCATTGGCGAAGCTTTAGAAAAAGCCTTTTGGTGCGATCGTATTGCCGCTTTTGGCGGGGCTGTGGTGGTAAACCGCGAGCTAGATATGCGCGCCGCAACGCTTATTGCCGATAATTATTTTGAAGTGGTAGCTGCCCCTGCCTTTGCTGAGGGCGTACTTGAAGTGCTGCAAAGCCGCAAAAACTTGCGTATTATTCAGCTTCCTGGCTTATCCCGTTTAGAAGAGCTTACCAAATCTTCTTTCCTTGATATTAAAAGCCTTGCCGATGGCGGCATTATTTTGCAAAAATCCTTTGTGAATCGCATTATGTCCCCATGTGATTTCCTGCCTGCCACTGCCACCAGCAAAGACGGTGTTACCGTCACCGCACGCAAGCCCACGGCGCAAGAAATGGATGACTTGTACTTTGCTTGGGCTGTGGAATCTGGTGTAACCTCCAATTCGGTTATTTTTGCCCGTAATGGTGCCACTGTGGCCATTGGTACTGGCGAACAAGATCGCGTGGGCTGTGTAGAACTTGCCATTCATAAAGCTTATACTAAATATGCTGATACGTTATGCTTTAAAGAGCAAAATATCACCTTATATGAGCTAAAACTTAAAGCCGAAAACGATGCAGAGGCTGCCAAAATCTTAGCAGACATTGAAGCGCGTACTAAAGAAGCCCGTGGCGGCTTGGCTGGCTGCGTGTGTATTTCTGATGGCTTCTTCCCCTTCCGCGATGGTGTAGACGTAGCTATGGCAGAAAAAATTACCGCCATTGGTCAGCCCGGCGGCTCCATGCGTGATCATGAAGTTATTGGCGCTTGCAACGAAAAAACACCGCAAGTGGCCATGGTTTTCACCGGTCAACGCTCTTTTAAGCATTAAAATTACTTTTTTATATGATAATATTCTGATATTATTGCAATAATAATCAAAAAAAGCCGTATCTTTGTGTATAAAGATACGGCTTTTTCCTTTTTATTTACGCCATCGCAGAGCTATTTTTGCCTATAATTTCTTAAAAATAACCCTAATTAAAATTTTTTTTAAATTTTTTTTAGGGCTATTTTTGGCCTTTTTTGACCCCTTTTTTTTCTAGACTTTTTTTAACGTGCTTTTCTTATAGAGAAAAAACCCTAAGCTCTATAAAAAACATCTAACGTAACACTATAGAATCTCTAGACTTTTCTTTGCACTAAATTTTTAGCTGTGTCATAGTGCAAACATTGAAAAGAGAAGAGCGTCATGAGCCTACACAGAGCGTGAGGTAAGGCTGCATTGTCTGGCCATAAGGCCCACAAGCACCGCGCCGGCCTGAGCCACATTAAGCGAGTCAAAATTGTTTTGCATGGGGATGTAAAGCAGCTGATGGCAACGCTTGGCAATGCCGGGTCGCATACCCTTACCTTCATTACCCAGCACTAAAATGGCAGGCAAAGGCAAAGTATCGGTAAAAGCGTTGATACTGGTATTTTGAGCCTTCATGCCCGTGCCAAGCAGGGTAAAGCCCATTTCTTCGGCTTCATCTAGGGCATGTCCCAAGTTGGTTACCTGAGTCATGGGCAAATGCTCCAAAGCGCCGGCAGCGGCCTTTTTGGCAGCATCGCCAAGGTAAGCGCTATTATGCTTGGGTAAGATAAGCCCAGCAGCGCCAAGGCCATACAATGTGCGTGCTAGTGTGCCCACATTGCCAGGGTCTTGCACTTGGTCAAGAGCCACAATGAGCGGAAAATCAGAGGTAAAAGCCTTTTGTAAAAGCTCAGGCAAGGGCGTGACCGTAAGGGCGCCAAGGCGAGCCACCACCCCTTGATGTTGCGAGGAACACATACGATCAAGGGCTACGCTATCCACCAAAGAAAAGCGGATAGAGTGGGCACGGCACAGGTCGAGCATGAGTTGGGCTTCTTGATGACGCAAACCTTTTTTCAAAAAAAGTGTGTCTACACGTTGGGGATCGCTTTGTAGCAATTCCAGTACAGGCTTAATGCCTGCCAGTAGGGGCGCATGTTGTTTCATTGAATTATCCATTTGGGTAAGAATTTTACGGTGTGATTGCTACGCACCATAAGAGGGGTAGTTATGTCAAGTAAAGTCTTTCGTAAGCAAAAGAAAAAAATGTTTTCCACGTCTTTACTCAGTGTTTTTCTATGTGCCTTGGTGCTCATGACAGGTTGTAGCTCTAAAAATGCTTCCATGATGCCTGCGTCCAAGTACACGAGAGGCTCTGTGGGCGATGCCAATTTAACGGCAAAGCAAAAAGAGATTTTTTACAAAACAGGACAACTTGATAAAAAACTGCCTAAATCTGCCTTGCCCGCCGTGGCAGAGCAGTACAGCCATTTTCTTAATGGCGGACGCCGCACCATGGAAGTTTTTTCGCAGCGTTCAGAAGATTATATCGGTCATGCTCGCGATGTGTTTCGCGCCCAAGGTATGCCTGAAGAATTAGCCTATTTAGCCATAGTGGAAAGTGGCTATAAGCATACGGCTAAATCTCATGCCGGCGCCGCTGGTACGTGGCAATTTATGCCCTATACTGGCAAGCATTATGGCCTGCGTCAAGATAAGTGGCTTGATGAACGCCTTGATCCTTATAAGTCGGTGGAAGCAGCCGCCACCTACTTAAAGCGTTTGCACTCTTATTTTGATGATTGGCTTTTAGCTGTGGCAGCCTACAATGCCGGCGAAGGCAAAATTGGGCGCGCTTTAGAAGCTACCGGCGCCAAGGACTTTTTCACTTTAGCTCAGCGTAACCATAAGCTAAATGATAAAATGCAATTACGCACCGAAACCTTAGTATATGTGCCACGCTTTTTAGCCGTATGCAAAATCATGCGTAACCTTGGCCCCCTAGGTTTTGATAAAATTGACCATGAACAAGATGCCTTGCATGCCCGCGTAGAAGTGCGCCCTAATACCAATTTAAAGGGTTTAGCCAGCGCCGCCGGTTTGTCTTGGCAAGAATTCCGGGAGATCAACGCCTCCCATAAGCAAACTGTGAATCATAGCAAGTTCACCACTTATGTGTACGTCCCCTTACACGCGGTGAACGATAGCAATCGCTATGTTGCAAGTTCTGCTAGCCGTGCTTATGTGGCCTCTGCCAGTAAGAAAAGTTCCTCCAGGACGACTACGTCTGCTAAAAGCCGTAACTATACGGTAAAAAGCGGCGAAAGCTTGTCTGTTATTGCCCATAAGCACGGCATTTCTACCGCTGCTCTTTGCTCTGCCAATAAGCTGACAAAGAGTTCTAAAATCCGCGTAGGTCAAGTTTTGCGCATACCCGCCGGCGGTTATACTGCAGTGGCAAGTGCTCAAAAGGCAAAGCCCACCTCGCATAAGGTAAAAAGCGGTGAGAGTTTATCGGTCATTGCCCACAAATACGATACCAGCGTGGCAGAGTTGATCCGCGCCAATAAGTTGACAGCGTCATCAAAAATTCGTGTAGGGCAAGTATTACAATTACCTGGCGCTAAAAAATCTGCTGTGGCCTCCCGTTCTGTCAAGAGCAGCAAAAAAACCGCGCCCATGGCTTCGTATAAGGTAAAGCCCGGCGAAAGTTTGTCAGGCATTGCCCATAAGCATGGCACCACTGTGGCTACGCTTATGAAGATAAACAATATCAGCGACGCCTCTAAGGTGCGCATGGGGCAAAGCTTAAAAGTGCCTGCCAAGGCCGTGGCTAGCCGTGTGCATGTGGTAAAATATGGCGATACCGTAGGCGCCATTGCCCTTAAATATGACTTAACCACCGCGCAATTGCTCAAGCTAAATAATAAAAAGTCTGCCAGCATTCGTGAAGGTGAAAAACTTTTAGTGTCCATGCGCTAAGCAGTGCATCAACTCTAGCATGGCCTAAATGGGGAGAGAGCAAAACGCTTTCTCCCTCTTTTTTTAGGGGAAAAATCTTTGACATATTTTTATGTGTACCGTATACAATTTGCATACGAAAGAGGAATATACCCATAAGGAGAAAATACCATGGATTTAAATATAGGATTTGACGGTAATTTTGGTGAATATGGCGGGCAATATGTGCCCGAAGCCTTACAAGCGGCTCTTAATGAAGTGGGCGATGCTTTTTTGCGTTATAAAGACGACCCCGAATTTGTGGCTGAAAGAGCCCACTATATGAAGCATTACCAAGGGCGTGAGACGCCTATTTTTCCGTGTGCCCAGCTTTCAAAGCACTGCGGCGGCGCGCAGATTTATCTTAAACGCGAAGATTTAAATCATTTGGGCGCTCATAAGGTGAATAATACCGTGGGGCAAATTTTATTAGCCAAACGCATGGGTAAAAAGCGTATCATTGCCGAAACAGGCGCAGGGCAGCATGGTGTAGCCACAGCTGCCACGGCAGCGCTTGTGGGCTTAGAATGCGTTATTTATATGGGACAAAAAGATATTGAGCGCCAGCGTCTTAATGTTTTTCGCATGGAAATGATGGGCGCCAAGGTGGTGGCTGCCACCAAGGGATATCAAGGTCTTAAAGATGCGGTGGATATGGCTATAGATGATCTTATTGCCAATATGGACAGCACTTTTTATCTTTTGGGCTCTGCTGTGGGGCCGTATCCCTATCCTGCCATGGTGGGTTATTTTCAATCGGTGGTTAGCGAAGAATCCCGTAGGCAAATGCAAGAACTTACAGGGCAATTACCCCATGCTGTTTTGGCTTGCGTGGGCGGCGGTTCCAATGCTGTGGGCGCCTTTATGCATTATATAAATGATGCGGCGGTGCGTTTGGTGGCGGTAGAGCCTGGCGGACGCGGCACAGGCTATGGGCAACATGCGGCCTCACTATGCCTTGGCAAACCGGCTGTTATTCACGGATACAAATCTTATGTACTATGCCATGATGATGGCGAACCCCATGAAGTTCATTCGGTTTCTGCTGGGCTTGATTATCCTGGTGTAAGTCCTTTCTTGGCGCATTTAAAAGATCAAAATCGCATTGAATGCACCTCGGTAAGTGATAAAGAGGCGTTGGACGCTTTCTTTATACTTTCGCGCTGCGAGGGTATTTTGCCGGCGTTAGAATCTGCCCATGCGGTGGCTGCAGCCATAAAATTGGCGCCTACACTGCCTAAGGATGCTACTTTGCTAGTGAATTTATCTGGTCGCGGCGACAAAGACGTGGCACAGGTGGAAGCCATGGTTTCTAGCGGGCAATATACGCCGCCTGCCTTGTAAATAATGCATTAAAATAGCAAGTACTTTACTTGACAAAGGAAAAAAGCTCCATTAGTAGAAAGCTATACTAATGGGGCTTTTTTTATGCCCTGATTGAAAGGGAAAATATGCTTTTAAATCGAGTTTTTAGTGGCTTTATACTATTTTTAAGCTTTGTTACTTTGCTAGGCATGCCTGAGCAGGCTTTAGCCAAGAAAAAAAACAAAGAAAAAACCCATATGATGCAAGGCGAGGCCTCGTGGTATGGGGGAAATTTTCACGGTAGAAAAACTGCCAGCGGGCCCATCTATGATATGCATAGATCTACAGCGGCGCATCGCACCTTACCCTTTGGTACCGTGCTAGAAGTTACAGATACAACCACTGGCAAAAATACTGTGGTTATCATCAATGACCGCGGGCCGGTATCACGCAAGCGCTGTGTGGATTTATCGCGCTCTGCTGCCATGGAGTTAGATCTTGGTGTGCGCGGCGTGACCCCGGTGACTATGCGCGCCCTTACCGATACTTCGGGCAATATGCTTGATACAACCGAAGCCTTTTATGTGCAGGTGCAAAAGCATGAAAAGGCCAAACCAGAAAAGCTGGGGCCTTTTGTTAATTTTGCCGATGCCTCGGTGTTGCAAGACGTATTGCAAGAAAGTCATACCAAGGCTGTCATTGTAGTGGCGGCTGCGCCTTAAAGGTATGCTGTTTGGCGGCTACTAGGCCTTAGTAGAGCCTAATAGCGCAAAGAATGACCCTATAACTTTGGAGTTTGTATGAAGAAATTCTCATGTTTTTTAGGTGTTTTCCTGTGCTGTGCCTTTGTTGTAACCACCTTTAATCCTAGTATTGCCCAGAGTGCGGCGCGTAGCGGTGCAGAGCTGTATAAAGGCTGCTCAAGCTGTCACACGCCACAAAAGCGCAACTTAGCCGGCAAATCTGAAGAGCATTTGTTGAAAAAATTTGCCTTTTATCAAGCCAGTGATAAATATTTGGCTATGAAAAAGCTTTTTGATGCCATGACGGCAGAAGAAAAAGAAGTTTTGGCTAAATATATTCATAGTATGAAATAGCCTTAGAAAAAAGACTGCGCTCTATGTAGCGCAGTCTTTTTTTAGGTATAATTCATAACTTTTTTATAGCCATTAATTTGCTTAGTAGATTTACGCGAGCGCGAAATCCTTTGCAAGGAAGTGTCTTTTTGTTTTTTGGCCTCTGTGGTCAAAAATTTTTGCATACTTTGCAACTGTAACAGCAAGGCTTTATACACACTTTGTTCGCAACCATGGCGAACTTCCCAAGCCTCGCGTACAAGTGTATGGCGTTTGGTGGCAAGTTCTTGTGCTAGGCTTACATCATTTTGCGTAAGTGCTTTTGACTCTTGCTTACCAAGTTCAATAGCCTCTCGTAGGAGATCTATAGCTGTGGCCATGCTGTGCTCCTTACAGTGTGTATGCAGTCTTTAAAAAATTATTTTTCTATTTCTTTTTCAATATTGCTATGAATGCCTTCAATGATTTGCTTCCATCCTTCGCAGGTGGGCAAAAATTCATATTCGAGTAAGTCTGCAAAAAGCACCCAATCTTCGCTTTCTAGCACTTCAGCCATTTCAGAAAGCAGAGCAGAGAGTTTTTCTGTGCTATCGGTAACATCTTGGCTCTTAGCAATGTTAAATTCTGTGCGCAGGGCTTCAATCATGCCCATGAAATCGCGGGTTACATCCAGCAAATCTTGTAAAAGTTCAAGGCCTTCGGTGTCGCTAGCTTGGCGGAAGAGACGAGCAATTTCTTTACTGCCGCATGACATGATAGTAACAACTTTAGACATCTCGCCCACAATATCCATACCCATTTGGCTAACGGGTACAGAGCGTACTTCTAACTTATCAATAAAATCGCTACCAATATCTTCGGCTTGATGGGGATATATTTCAGAAAATTGCTCTTCATTAACAAAAACGTCAGTGACAATACGATTTTCCATGTCAGGTTCTTCCATAACCTTAACAAGAACTTCTTGCAAATTTCCAAAGGTAGATATTTGCAATTTTGATTGACGTCCGTCTATGATAATCATGTTTCCTCCTGAGCTACTGTAGGAATGTGTATAAAATTATAAGCTTACGCTGTGTAATTATGTTTTTTTATGCGGGCAAGCTTCAGAGGCACCACACCGCAGGCATGGCTTATGTCAAAGCTGAGAAAACGCCCCGTACCTTACAATAAGGTAGCTCCTAAGGCTTAGCAAAAAATATAGTATTATTCAAGGGATTTTTGCTAAGGGACAAGGCCAAATCCTAGCAAGCTTTAGTGAGATGGCACTTCAAGATTGAGCGCTTGTTGCCATGCCAAAAGGTGCGCACGTAAAGAATGCACCAAAAGGGTAAAGCTTTCTAAGGCGCCGCCGCGCTCTTGAAAAAGTACCAGCCAAAGATAGCTTAAGGCTTTTAGCTGATTACACGAACCTAATGTGTTGTGAATAGTATTGCAGGTGCTTAAAATACGCTGACCAAGATGCGGGGCTGGCATGCGCTGCAGCATAAGTAATTGTTCTGACAATAAATGTAAAAGGCCGGAGCATTGTTGCAGCGCTTGATGCACCTCATGGCGCAACTCTGGGCTGAGGGCTGCTATGGCTTCTAAGGGCGGGTTGTGATACTGCGTATTGTCATCAAGAATATGCCGGTAAAAATAGCGCTGTATGGCAAGCCAGCGACTACGTTCTTCTTGCTCATGGCCTGAAATACATTGTAAAGAGGCAAAGCCCGTGGCATCTTCTTGCGTAATCCAAATACGTGCCTGCGGTGAGGGCAATTTTGGATTTTGCCAAAGACCATGGCGTAAAAAGTGTAAGGCCAAGTGGCTTACCGTGTGGGGTTCAATGCTGGTAAGGCAAGGCTGAAGGTCGTTTGCCTGTTGCTTATGCACGCATGGGCTGTGAAAGGCACAAGGGTGACAGTCTAAGGCAGGCTCAAGGCAGCAGGCATGGGGCACATAGGGGCCTGTATCAAAGGCTTGCGCTGTGGCTAAAAAGATGGAAAGCACGGGCACATCTAAACCGGCTGCAAGGTGCATGGTTCCGGTATCATTGGTGATAAGTAGTGAACATTCTTGCAACACCGCGGCTAGGTGAGGTATGTTTGTTTTGCCAATAACATTAATAACAGGGTGCTGAGCGCCGCTTGTGTGAGCAAGATATGTTTCTCCCAGCTCTTTTTCTGCGGGGCTACCTAAAAGCACGGGGCACAGGGCAAGCTCTTGCCAAAGGGTAGCACTGACACTGGCAAAGTGTTTTAAATCCCATTGGCGTCTTTTTTCACTAGCCCCTAGTTGCAAAGCTACAAAACCTTTGCATTGCGGCGCGTGCTCATGGGGCAATTCTTTTTGTAATAAGTTTTTAGCCTCTTGTTGCAAAGTGGCATGTACTTTTTGTAAACCCCGTAAGGGGGCTTTGTGCGGCAAAGGTTCAAGGGAGCCTAGGGCGCGAAACATGTCTACCATATTAAAAGGACAGTTTAGGCGCTCGGCGCTGGCCCCTTGTAAAAAGGTAGCCCACATATTGCCACTTTGCCCAAAACCATGATCATCAAGACCAAAGCCCAAGAGGGGTACGGTATTTTCGCCGCCTTTAGCGTCTTGCGCATTTTGGGCAATGCGTCTGGCAAGAATGCGTGAGCTTATGGTGGCGGTGGTATTGATAACTTGATCAACGGCAAAATTTTGCTGAATATAGCTAAATAAAGCTTCGGTTTGACTTAATGCCTTGTGCCAAGAGCTGTCTAGACTGCGTAATAGTTCTGCGCCGTGTAAGGGCGCTACAAAATCTACACCGCGCAAAAGCATTGTGGCCTCGGCAAAATTGCCAAGGCAAACTAAGCCAACCTTATGCCCTGCTGCTTTAAGCTCCAAGATAAGCGGCTGCATTTGCAAAAGATCCCCAAAGCGGGTGAGGTTGATAATGAGCACATTCATGGCAGGCCTTGTGTTTTTTGGGCAGGAAAAAAGGCCTTGGCGCCGTGCGTCAAAGCCTTATGCGTTACGCCATTTGGCTCTTATTTTCACTTTGCAACATGGCTAATGCCAAACCTTTTTCCTCTTGCATTCTGTTACGTACAGAGGCTTGAATGGCAGGGGTTGAGGCGCCAAATTGTCCGCTACGAATTTCATAAATATTGTTGATAAGCTGCTCATCAAAATTGGCATCGTCCATGGAGCCGGATTGCGCCGCTGCGCTTGAGAAAATTCGGGCGGCGCCGGTGGGGCCGTGCTGCACTGCGGTGCTAAAGAGCACTTCTTGCATGGCAGGGGAGAACGCATCGCCGTCTAAAGATGAACGTTCACGCAGAGCCTGTACGGCAGGTTTGTAATGACTGTCGTAAATAAATTTTTCTTGCAAGGCCTCAAAGCGTTGTGGCTCTTCAGCAGCTATTTGACGCCAAGCCTCGGGCATGGCACCGCTTTTGCTGCCCGTATTGGCAGGGCCAGAAGCGCGTAAGGTTTCTGCCAAGTCTGGGGCATTTTTATCAAGGAAATTTAAAAAATTATCCATACTGCCCACGCGCGAGGCTATTTGATATTTGCCATAGGAGGTGCCGCCTACGCGGTCGTAACCAATGGCAGAAATACCTTGCGAGCCCGACTCAAATTTTTGTGAAAGCTTGCCAATGTCGGCAGAATCGAGTTTTATTTCTTGAGTTTTTTCCATGCTGGGGGCTGTGTCTTTGCTGGCGCTTTGGCTAGTAGCAGTGTTGCCGGCCATGCCTATGTGTGAGCTTCTGTGCTGCATGGCAAGGGCACTGGCTTTTATGGAATCAGCCATGGGCGTGGCAGGGGCGCGCAGATTAAACCCGCCCATAACCGTGCGCAAATTGCGCGTGGTCACATCGTTGCGGGCCACATCAAGCAGATTATCGCTTTTGCCTATGTTTTGGCTTAGCTGTTCGAGGGTTTGCATATGCTTTTTGTCAAGGTCTGCTTGCTGCATGCGCTGGTCAAAGGCGCGAATGGGCGTACCTGCCGCTGTTTGGCTGGTCTCGGTGGTACTAGGCATGGTCAGCGCCTTGGCTGGCTTTTGTGCATCAGCCATGACAGAGGCAAAGGTCGAACTATTTCCAGCATTTTTAGTTGAGTTAAGGTATTGATCTATATTACCCGAAGAGGCAGCTCCAGTATTTTGCATGGGGCGGCTTAAAGCATTTTTATCGCTGTTAAAGCCTGCATTTTGCGGGGTGATGATAGACATGGCAAAACTCCTTGAAAAAACTCTGTGCGCGGGGGCTTTTTTGTATATAATAAAAGCAAAAATGATGCCAAGTATATGATATTAACTAGTTAGGTATTGCTCGGTCAAAGGCTTGACATGAGCTTAGTATGCGGGGGATGGGGCATGTAGAGTAAAAAAAGCCCCCGCGTATTTTTTACGCAGGGGCAATAGGTTATTTATAGCGTAAAGCCCAAGTGTTTACCGTTTCGTATAAAATTTGCGGTGAAATGGGCTTGGTGATGTGTTCATTCATGCCATGATGCAGGCTTATTTCTCTATCCCCTGTCATGGCGTGGGCAGACATGGCAATGACGGGCATATGCGTAAAGCGTGCATCTTCGCGTATTTTTGCTACGGTGCTCAAACCGTCCAGCACCGGCATTTGAATATCCATAAGAATGATATTATAAGTATTTTTTTCTAATAAATCGAGCCCCTCTTGCCCATTGTTGGCAATGTCTACCGTATGGCCGGCATTTTTAAGGAGCTCTTCGGCAATAAGCTGATTTATTTCATTGTCTTCTACTAAGAGAATGTGAAATTTTTCTTCGCCCTTTTGTGGCTCTTTTATAGGCTGCACTTCACAGGGGGTATTGTCTACGACCTGTTCTGCGATTTGCACGCATTCTGGTGCAGGGTTTTGTTCTTTTATATAAGAGCTTTGCTCAAAGGGCGCTGTGGCCTCTAGGGCTGCCATGTCGGTGGCGTTGGCAAAATCAAAAATGGTGGAGAAGAAAAATGTAGACCCTTCGCCTTCTTGGCTTTCTACCCATAGGTCGCCCTGCATAAGGCGGGCTATGCGCTGGGCTATAACTAGGCCTAGCCCTGTGCCGCCGTATTTTCTGGTAACAGACGTATCGGCTTGCATAAAGGCAGAGAAAAGGCGTAAGCGCTGTTCTTCATTCATGCCTATGCCAGAATCGCGCACTGAAAATAGACAATGCATTTTGCCTGGGCTTTCTTCTTTACCCGTCATAGTAATGGTAATGCCGCCTTGCTCGGTAAATTTAATGGCATTGCCTATGAGGTTGAAGAATACTTGCTTAATGCGTAAGGGGTCGCCCAGTAGCATATGCTTGGTACATTTGTCGTACTTAAAGGTTAGGGCAAGTTTTTTATTATTGGCTTGCGGCTCGAAAAGCATTTTTAGCTCGCTTGCCACATCTTCCAGAGCAAAGGGTATGTTTTCCATTTCTAATTTGCCGGCGTCAATTTTTGAAAAATCAAGAATATCATTGATGATACGTAAGAGGTTTTCAGCCGAAAAAATGGTTTTGTTTACATAGCCTTGTTGGTGCTCTGTGAGAGGGGTTTTATCTAAAAGATGCAGCAGTCCCAAGACCCCGTTTAATGGCGTGCGAATTTCATGGCTCATATTGGCAAGAAATTCACTCTTGGCTCTAGCAGAGCGCACCGCCACATCTCTGGCAGAGCGCAAATCTTCTTCTACGGCATGAATTTCTGCCAGCATGGCTTTAAGGTTGCGTAAGTCTTGCACATAGCCAATGACTACCTCTTGCTGCCCCAATTGGGTGCTCTTGAGCACTAAATCTACGGGTATGGCATTGCCCTGCATATCCTTGGTAAGCATTTCTACTTGGCTTTGACCAAGGGCAAAGGCCTCTTCTATTTTTTGCAGACCTAAAGTCAGGGAGCTTTGCCCATCTGCTTGTGTTTCTGGTAGAATGAGCCTTCTATTTTCTAAATAATCTTCTCTGTCTTTAAAGCCATAAAGACGAATAATGGCCTTGTTGCATTCTAAAAGGGTAAATTGTTTATCCCACACATTGATGCCAAGGGGGCTTAAATCAAGCACGGCCTGAATGCGCTGTTCGTGTGATTGCATGGCCTCGAGCACCTGCGAGATTTCGCGCAAATCGTGCAAGTAGATAATAACCATGGTTTCATCGCGTATGACAATGCGAATGGTGGTCATTTCTACGGGTAATTTTTGACCGCTTTTGTCACGGCAGAAAAATTTGGGCAAATGATGATAGCCTGTTTCAAAAGCACTTTGCAAAGCTTGTTGTAATATATTTGCAGAAGAGCTGCCATCGGGCTGAGCTACGGGCAAAGTTTGCTCAAAATCTTGTAAAAAGTCGTACTTATCTTCATAATCATACATGCGCAAAGCTTCCATATTGGTATCGCGCAATTTGAAATTTTTATCCCAAAGCAAAATGGCCATGGGGGTAGCGTCCAAAATGGCTCTGGTGCGCTCTTCCATGTGTATGATATTTTTTATGCTATCGGTAACGGCTGAAATATCCTTGGTATAACCAAGAATGAATTCTTCACCTTGAAAGACAACACGGCGTAGGGTTTCTTCGGTGGGAAAGGTTTTACCCTCGCTATTTTGGCGTAGCCACTGATAGGTGTAGGAGCCATCTTTAAAGGCCTTTTCTAAATACTCTGGTATAAGGTCTTTGGAAAGGCCATCTACTTGATATTCTGGAGAATAAGCCAAGTAGTTTTTTTTGTATTCGTCTTTATTATCTATGCCAAACATGCTGGTCACTTCATTACTGCAATCAATAAGCTGCAAATCGCGCGACCAAATATGCATAATGAGGGGCATGGTGTTCAAGGTGTTGTTAATGAAATCTCGTGTTTTATTAGCCTCTTGGTGGCAAAAAACACAAGGGTGTTCGTAGTGGATGTATAAAAAGAAATTACAATCTTCTTTTTCTGAGGCCGGCGCCAAGGTAATGGTGGTGATTATATTTTCCCCATTAAGCTGGGTGATGGTCCACTGGGTTTGAAATTTGTCTTGCGCCTTTATATCCGACATATATTTACACAAAGTCTTACCAGTATGCAGACCTGTGGGCTGAAACTCTGGCATGAAATCATGAATATAAATGGGCGTAGTGTCAGAAGCTTCTTTGGCAATAAAGCGGGCAAAGCTGTCATTAAAGTATAAGATATCTAGCTTTTGATTTAAATATACCACGGGAAAAGGCATATTTTGCATAAAGGTAGAAATTTCAGAAACGGGGAAGGTGTGCATCTGAGCGCTTGCAACCATAAAAGCCTCCGTGTTCGAGCGAGAATATGCTTAAAAATACGTCAAGATAGTCTTATTGGCAAGCATTTTGATAAGAAAAAGACAAATGATTTTTTGTAGAAAAAATATGGAATATTATTATAAAGAAACAGCCCCATACATAGAGTACAGGGCTGTTTTGTTTATTAATAGGCGTGATCGTCGTCTAAGTCTTCTGCGGTAACTTTACCGGAGAAAATAGTATAAATCCAAGCCTGATATATAATAACTAAAGGCACACACACAAGGGTAACACCGAGCATGATTTTTAAGGTTAAGGGGCTAGAGGCAGCATTAAAGGCTGTTATGCTATAGTTCGGGTCTATATTAGACATAACAATACCGGGGAACATACCAAGCACGCCAAAGAAAGTCACTCCAAGAATGAAAATGCCACTGCTGGCCCAAGCCAAAATGACTTTACCCGCCGTAAGCATATAGCGCACCCCAATAAGGCCGCCAAGGGCTATGACAGGCACTATAAAGAGGGCAGGATGGGCCAAGTAATTGGCATACAAATTGGTATACATAGCCGTTAATACAAGGAAAGCCACCAAGAGTATCAACATAAGCGGCCAAAGCATAATGGCGGTGCTTAAAGCGCGGGTTTGTAGATCGTCTTCTGATTTAAAAGCCAGCCACAAAGAACCGTGCAGGGCAAACATAACTAAGAAAAATACGCCACCGGCAATGCCGTAGGGGCTTAAAAGCTTAATTAAACTGCCATGATAAACGCCATTTCCGTCAATGGGAATGCCCATGAAGAGGTTGGCAAAGGCCACACCAAAGAGCACAGCAGGAATAAGGTTAGAGATAAAGTGCACCTTATCCCAAAAAGCTGACCATAAGGGATGGTCTTCTTTATTGCGAAACTCAAAGGAAACCGCACGGAATATAAGTGCAAACAGAATAATAAGCAGGGGCGCATACAGGGCGCTAAACATAACAGCATAGGCTTTAGGGAAAGCAGCAAAAGTCACGCCGCCAGCTGTAATAAGCCACACTTCATTGCCATCCCAAAAAGGGCCTGCGGCATTTAAGATAACGCGCTTTTCATGCTCGGTTTTACCCAAGAAAGGCAAAAGCGTGCCAAGGCCTAAGTCAAAGCCGTCTAAGATAAAGTACACAGCCCATAAAAGAC
>CAYJND010000014.1:0-27798 GCA_964371565.1 uncultured Desulfovibrionaceae bacterium | reverse complement strand
AATTGGTATCGATGCAATTGATACCAGTATTTTAGGTAGTGCTGAAATAAAAAAAATCCTCTTCTAAAAATCTTTCTGTCCCCTACCTCTTCCCCCTGTGCGAAGCACTGTAGGGGGGTGCGCGGGGCGGCAGCGATGCGCGGGGGGTCCATTCGAGGCGTCGCGCTTTTGTCTCCGTTTACAGGATACAAAGATAGAGCTACCGCAATCTTTCAGCAACAAAAGATCGACCCAAAGGGCGCGAAGCGTAGCCGTTGGCGAGGTACGAGCCTTACGGATATCGTACGTCTGGACGCAACTGGTTGCTTTTTGGAGAATGTATTTAAATTTTCAGATTTTTAATGCTGGCAAGGAAGATGTGTTTTTTCGAAGGCAGAACATATATGAATACGTGCGTTCGAAAAAACACATATGACGCCGCCAGCATTAAAAAGATAAATTTTGCATACAGGGCACAAAAATCATACCACAACACAAATCCACAAGCATATAAAAACAAAAAGACCAAAACACACCAGCACACTCACCAAGAAAAGCGTTTGCACTCCCTCCCTATACAGTTTACACTAAAAAAAATTCTGCACAAAAATTCGCAACCTCAAAGGGGATTACCATGAGCAGCCCTTGGACAACCCTCCTTGCACCATACACCATTGAAGACACTATCCGCGCACAAGCCTATGAACACGCCGGCAACCAAGAGCGTCAAATGCTCAAAACAGCCATAGCCTATCACGCCCTTGACGGCGAAAGCCCCAGCGTACAAAGCAGCGTGCTCGAATACAAAAATAAAGGCTTCTGGCAAAGAAAACACAGCGCCCCTGCCCCCACACTCTTTATCTTATGCGGGGCAGAATACAGCTCACCTGCAAGACTTATAGCTGCCACCATGCCCGCCCTTTTAGCCGGGGTAAGCCGCACTGTCTTTATACAAATAGGCACACCATGCCCTGCCCTCCTTTTAGCCCTAGAGCTGCTTGGCATAGAAGAGGCCTATGCCCTGCCAGACCTCATTTTCGCACTGGAATTTTTGCGTCAATTAGATAAAAGCGAACTGCCCTGCCACAATCAGCGCCTTTTGCTCTTGCACCCAGCCCAAAGCCTGCTCTCTTTGCGCCCCATGCTGGAAGATTTGCACATGCCCTTTTACGAAGAAGCGCGCCCACCGCGTATTTTTATGGCGCCCACCGTGGGGGAAAGTATGGCGCAGAACATTGGCTATGCCCAGCCCGACGCTGTGCAGACCGCCAACCCCTTTGATTTTGCCCACGCCTATTATGGCGTCGATAGACCCTCGCAAAATGTGCTAGCCCAAGCTGTGTGCCAAGGCACCGCGCGCTATGACCAACACCTGACCCAAGGCATGGAGGCTTGCTGGCATATGTGGGGGCTTAGTAAAGATTTTTTCCTCAATCATTGCATTATGGCAGGCACAACCTTTGAAAATGAGGATGAAGATGAGCGCTAAAATAAATATAGAAAAACTGCGTAATATTGGCATAATAGCGCATATTGACGCGGGTAAAACCACCCTCACTGAACGTATTTTATATTATACAGAAAAAATTCACCGCATGGGCGAAGTACACGAAGGCACCGCCACCATGGACTATTTGCCCGAAGAGCAAGAACGCGGCATCACCATTGCCTCGGCCTGCACTTCGTGTGAGTGGCAAGACCATACCATTAATATTATTGATACCCCAGGCCATGTGGACTTTACCATTGAGGTGCAACGCTCTTTGCGTGTGCTGGACGGCGCCGTGGGGGTATTTTGCGCCGTGGGCGGTGTGGAGCCTCAGTCGGAAACAGTATGGCAACAATCAGAAAACTTTGCTGTGCCTAAGATTGCTTTTATCAATAAAGTTGATCGTCTTGGCGCAGATTTTGAACAGGTGCTCACAGCCATGCAAGAGCAATTACACACAAAACCCCTCTTACTTACCATGCCCCTTGGGCAGGGCGATGACTTTGAAGCGCTGCTGGATATAGTGCATGAACAGCGCCTAGACTACGACCCAGAAGATCAAGGTGCCACAGTGCAGCGCTCGCCCCTTTCGCCCGCTGAGCAGAAATTGCTGATCCCTTGGCGTGAAAAACTTTTAGAAAGCCTTGGCGAAGTGGATGACGAAATTTTAGAGGGCTATTTGGCAGAAAAAGAGTTTAGCCCAGAAGAAATCATTGCGGCGGCAAGGCGTGCCACCCTTGTCCGCGCACTTACCCCCACCTTTTGCGGCTCTGCCCTGCGTAATGCTGGCATACAATCGGTGCTCGATGGCATAAATAACCTATTGCCTGCCCCTACCCATGTGCCTGCCCCTATGGCTTTGGATAGTGAGGGCAAAGAATACGCTATTAACAGTGACGCTTCGGCGCCGCTCTCGGCACTTATCTTTAAAATCCTTATGGATGATGGACGCAAAATGGCCTTTATGCGTTTATATGCCGGCACCTTGCGCCAAGGGGAACAATATTATGCCCTGCAAGATAAAAAGCTGAGCCAGCCCGACCGCGTGCAGCGTATTTACCGTTTACATGCCGATTATCGCGAGCAAATGGACAGCGCCACAGCGGGGGATATTGTGGCTGTTATTGGCCTGCGTCAAGCCCAAACAGGCACCACCTATGCCAGCAAAGACGCGCCATTTGAGCTAGAAAGCATAGAAAGTTACCCCCCCGTTATTACCCTTGCCATAGAGCCGCGCAATGCCGAAGAGGGCGCCACGCTGGACGAAGCCTTAGAGCGCTATACCCTAGAAGACCCTACCCTTAAAATGCATGTGGATGAGGGCTCGGGGCATCGCATGTTGTCGGGCATGGGCGAATTGCACTTGGATGTTATCCTTGAGCGCATGCAGCGCGAATATACTATCGCGCCCCGTGTGGGGCACCCGCAAGTGGTATGCCGCGAGACTATTAGTGCCATGGCTGAAGCTGAGGCTGAATTTGACCGCGAGCTTGGTAAAGAGCATCATTATGGCAAAATGGCTTTGCGCCTTGAACCTTTAGCGCGCGGCACGGGTAATAGCGTGCGTTTTGACGAGAGCTTTCCTGAAGATATTTTAGAGCCGCACAAGGCCGGCGAAGCCAGCAAATTACTTGCCCCTTTACAACTGTCTCTACCTTGGTTACAAGCGGCAAAGCAAGGGGTAGAAGATGCTTTGCAAAGCGGCCCTGTGCAGGGCTATCCTTTGCAAGATGTGGGTATTGTTATTACGAAGCTTTGGCGCAAGGACGGCGTATCTTCGGTGCCAGGCTATCATATGGCGGCGGGCATGGCCTTGCGTGAAGCCATGGCTAAGGCTAACCCTCTTTTACTAGAACCCATTATGCAGGTAGAAATTAACGTACCAGAGGCGCATTTAGGCGCTGCCATGAGCCTCTTTAACACCTGCGGCGGACGGGTAGAAAATGTAAGCCACCGCGGCCCCATGGATAGCGGGCAAAAAATATTACAAGGCCTTGCGCCTTTATCTAAGCTTTTTGGTTTTTCAACCTCCCTGCGTTCAGCCACACAAGGGCGCGCCGGGCTTATTCTTCAATTTGCAACCTTCGATACTCTCTAATGCAACAACCTAAAGCAAAAAAAAGTCTGGGGCAGCACTTTCTGCGCGACAGAAATATTTCTGAAAAAATCGTTAACCTTTTGCACATTCAAGAGGGAGATGACGTTATAGAAATTGGCCCAGGCCCCGGCGCCTTAACCACTATTTTAGAGGAAAGACCCCTTGGCAGCCTTACCCTTGTGGAAAAAGACGATCACTGGGCGGCAGAGCGTCAGCGCCTTGGCGGCCCCAACACCAAGGCCTTGCTCATGGACGCCCTTGAAATGCCATGGCAGGATATTACGCCAGAAAATCCTCGTAAGATTATCAGCAATTTACCCTATAATGTGGCTTCGCCCCTTATGTGGGATATTTTTTCGCAAAGCACAGGGCTTATTCGCGCGGTATTTATGATGCAAAAAGAAGTGGGTCAGCGTCTAATTGCCAAGCCCAATAGCAAAGAATACGGCGCCCTCACCGTATGGACGCAAAGCTTTGTACGCCCTGAATGGGGCTTTGTGGTGGGACCAAAATCTTTTGCACCGCCGCCCAAGGTAGACTCTGCCGTATTGGCATTTATGCCGCTACCAGAGGCGCAAAAGCCAAAACACCCTGAGCGTTTGGCAAGGCTTGTGAAAATGTGTTTTCAAAATAGACGCAAACAGCTAAAATCTATTTTTCGGCAAAATAATGTTTTACATCTGGTGCCCTGCCTAGAGCATTTGGGCATTGATGAGCAAAGACGCCCAGAAACCCTTTCGCCACAAGACTTTGCAAGCATAGTGCATGAAACTACTCAAAGGGGCTTGACTTTATAGGCCTAGCGTGTTTTTTTAACTGTCTCGCTATACTAAATTTGCTTTGTTTTAGGAGAAAAACATGACAAAAGCTGAATTGATTGAAAAGATAGCTACAAATGCCAAATTGACTAAGGCCGATGCCGAACGCGCTTTGAGCACCGTATTAGAAACCATTTCTGAAGGCTTAAAGCAAGATGAAAAGCTCACCCTCGTGGGTTTTGGTTCTTTTGTGGTGGAGCATCGTAAAGAGCGTCAAGGGCGTAACCCACGTACCGGCGAAAGCATGACCATTGCAGCGTCTAAAGCTGTTAAATTTCGTCCCAGCAAACAACTTAAAGAAAGTCTTAATTAGTTTTCAATTCTGTTTATAGTAATGGCTTTGTGTAGTCTTATACATATTAAGAAAACATAAAGCTCAAAGCTTATAAACTGTATTTTTTTCATTCGCTTTACGTACACTGTTTTATAAGACTTTATACTCTGTCTACCCAAAAGGAAAAGGCCGCAAATGCGGCCTTTTTTTCGGAAACTGAGAGGCTATGTTCCGAGATATAAGGTGACTATTGTCCCTAGTAAAAAGCCAACAACAAGCCTTTTACCTGCCTTATAACGCCCTTCCTTCTTAGTTCGCATGCGCATCCACTACGGCGCGCACACTTCCCCGTGTGGGTTTTCTACACAGGAGTTAATTTAAACTAGTCAGCCTGCCTGCGAATGAAAGCCGGCATATCAAAGTCCGTTTCATCAAAGACAAATTCTTCTGCGCCAGGTGCATAGCCGCGGCTTTGCTGTGTGCCCATGGCTTGGCTTTTACGCACATAGGGGGGCACTTCGCTTTTGCCATCGTACCAATTTTCTACCGAGCCACCACGGCGTCTTGCTTGGGGCTCATGGGCCTCTTCTTGCATCATTTGTGGCTGCTGCATGGGCTGGCGGCTAAGGCCTTGAGAAGGCACCGCGGCATTGGGGCCAGGCTGAGAAAAGCTGGTCACATTAGAGGCTTTCTCTGGCTCTTCTTCCACATGCTCAACAGACTCAATACCGGTTGCAACTACGGTAATACGCAACTCATCGCCAACAGCCTCATCAAAAACCACACCAAAGATGATGTTGGCATCTGGGTGGGCGGCGTCACCGATAATTTCGCCAATTTCGCTAATTTCTTCGCCAGAAATATCCATAGAAGCAGTAATGTTATACAGCACAGCCTTGGCACCTTCTAAAGAAACATCTTCTAAAAGTGGGCTCATAATGGCGCGCTGTGCAGCTTCGCGGGCGCGGTTTTCGCCAGAAGCAACACCGGTACCCATAAGTGCTAAACCAGACTCTTGCATAACGGCTGTTACGTCAGCAAAGTCAAGGTTAATCATACCTTCTTCCATAATCACATCAGAAATACCCTTAACGGCGTAGTAAAGCACATCGTTTGCTTTTTTAAGCATTTCTGTAAAAGGAGCTTTTTTAGGTGCAAATACCAGCAAGCGATCATTGGGGATGGTGATAAGACAATCCACATGTTGACGCAATTCTTGCAGGCCAGCATCTGCAGCTGCGCGGCGTTTGGCACCTTCAAAACTAAAGGGTTTGGTCACAACGCCAACGGTTAGGGCGCCCATTTCGCGTGCGGCCTGAGCAATAACTGGGGCAGCACCTGTACCGGTACCACCGCCCATGCCGGCGGTAACAAATACCATATCTGCGCCCTCGAGGGCTTCTTTAATGGCGGTGACACTTTCAATGGCAGCTTCTTTGCCCTTAGAGGGGTTAGCCCCGGCGCCAAGGCCACGGGTTAAGGTTTCGCCAAGTTGTACCTTATGGGGTGCAGCGCTTTTATTCAGAGCTTGGACATCGGTATTAGCGCACACAAAGGTTACGCCGCGAAGTCCCGAAGTAATCATATTTTGCACAGCGTTGCCGCCGCCGCCGCCTACACCAATAACTTTAATCTTGGCATTGCCTGCCATAGATGACTCAAAATCAAAAAGATCCATACGCCTCTCCTTCCTAACAAGTTCCTAATTAAGAAATATCTTTAAACCACTTTTTCATGCCCGAGAAAATACTTTCGAACATGGTTGTTTCATGGTGATTTGTGAATATTTTTTGTCCTTGATTTTCTTTTTCTGCCCCGTAGCGCAAAAGACCCACTGCTGTAGCAAATTTGGGACTATTGACCACCTCTTTAAGACCGCCCACATGTCGTGGATAGCCTATGCGCGTAGGCAGACCAAAAATTTGTTCGCCAAGCTCTTGGCACCCCTCAATAAGCGCTGTGCCACCTGTAAGCACGACACCTGCGCCAATCATATCCTTGTAGCCAGAACGAATAAGGGTTTGGTCTACAAGATATAAAATTTCTTCCATGCGCGGCTCGCATATTTCTGACAAAACCTGACGCGATAATCTGCGTGCTTGTCTGCCGCCGACGCTTGGCACTTCTATCACTTCATTATGGCGCACCATATCTGTGAGGGCGCAGCCATATTTTATTTTAATCTTTTCTGCTGCAGCCATGGGTGTACGAAGGCCAAAGGCAATATCATTGGTAAGATTTTGCCCGCCAAGAGCCAGCACAGCGGTATGCTTAATGGCATCATTAGCAAAAATGGCAATATCTGTAGTGCCGCCGCCAAGGTCTACCAATGCCACCCCAATTTCGCGCTCTTCTTCGGTGAGCACAGCCTGGGCAGAAGCTAAAGATTCTAACGCAATATCTGCCACTTCTAAATTTGAACGATGGCACGAGCGCACAATATTTTGCGCCGAAGATACAGCACCTGTTACAATGTGCACCTTTACTTCAAGGCGAACCCCAGCCATACCAAGGGGATCTGCAATGCCGCGCTGATCGTCAATAATATATTCTTGCGGCAAAATATGTATCACTTCGCGGTCAGCAGGAATGGCCACAGCGCGAGCCGCATCAAGGGCGCGTTCAATATCGCGCGGCGTCACTTCGCCACCCTTTACAGCAATAACCCCATGGCTATTGATGCTATTGATATGACTGCCAGCAATGCCCACATAAACAGCGTGAATTTCACATCCGGCCATGAGCTCGGCCTCATCCAAAGCCTTACGCACCGATTGCACCGTTTGCTCAATATTAACCACCACGCCTTTACGCAAACCGGTAGAGGGGCATGTGCCTATGCCAATAATATCTATGATGCCATCATCACCAAGCTCACCCACCACAGCACAAATTTTTGTTGTGCCAATGTCAAGCCCTACGATTAGTTCAGATTTACTCATATATCCCCTCCAAAATACCTTTGCCTCTTACACATTTTTGCTCACCCAAACATTGCCGTCGGTGGCGCGAACTTCTTGTACCTTTGAAAGCTCTTCGCGCCGCGCTAAATCCCCCAAAGCCAAGGACAAGCGTTGCAAATTTTTTTCCCAGCTATCTAAAGCTATAGATAGCAAAATCTCTCTATCATCAAGGTAAAGTTCTACCCCTCTACCTACGCTCAGTCGTAAAGCTGCTATGGCGCCAAACTCTACCGGCAAATAGCCGCTTTTAAGATCTTCTAAATATTCTTCAAGCTTAACTAAAGCATCTTCGGCGCCAGGCTCTATTTCAAGGGTTGGCAAGCTCATAAAATGCTCTGTGGCTACCGGTGCTATAACCTTGCCTTTGGCATCGGCATAATACAACACACTGGCCTTGCGCACCCAAAATACCGGCATGCGCTCTTGCACCGTAATGACAAAACTATCGGGCAAAACTCTTTTTACCGATACAGTCTCTACCCAAGGCGTTGACAAAAGGGTTTGCTCCATTTGCGCAATACTCACATCTAGCGAGTTATCCCCAATTTCAACCCCGGCAATATCGCGTACCATATCAGCAGAAAGACGCTTATTACCCTGCACCTCTATGTGCTTTGTGGCAAAATACGAAGAGGAAGTGGCCACATCATACAAAAATAAAGCCCCAAAACATACGCCCACTAGCATTACAGCCCCTGCACCAACACAGGCAAATAGTAAACCAAACTTCTGAAATTTAGGCCATTTTACTTTGAGCGACTGCTTATACTTAGGCCACCATTGCGAAAATCTTTCTAAGGCCGTCTTTTGAGGTTGAGCGGGTTTTTTGTAGCTGTTACGCGCCAGCTTTTTACCGCTAGCGCTGCTCGTGCGCGTGGTATACCCTTGAGTATTTTTTAAGGACATACAATCTTAACCTCAGTTTCAAGCTCTAGCGCAAAGCGTTCTTTCACTTTTTGCTTTGCCTCTTCTATAAGTTCTAAAGCGGCTGTGGCACTGCCCTTACCTTCGTTAATTAAAAAGTTGGCGTGCAGCGAAGAAAAAGCCATGCCACCTAAGCTTTTTCCTTTAAATCCGCATTTATCTAGCAACATACCGGCGGGCGTCTCAGGGCTTGGGTTTTTAAAAACACAGCCAGCGCTCCAGGCTCGTATGGGCTGTCTAGACTTTTTCGCAAGAAAGTCTAGATTCATTCTCTTTTTAATGCCATCCATATGAGATTGCGTCAAGATAAAAGTTGCTTCAATGATAAAAAACCAGCTATTAATTTTAGGTAAAAGTTCGACGGTAAACTTTCTGTAGCCATAGCTAAAATCATCTGGCGTAAGCTCTACAACACCAGTGCTTGGCGAGTAAATTTTAAGTGAGGCTATAGCCGCGCATGTCTCATGACCAAACGAACCTGCATTCATTGCTATGGCGCCGCCCACAGTACCGGGAATGCCACTTAGACCTTCTAAACCCGAAAGCCCCTCTTTTGCACACATACCTAAGAGACGCGGTAAACGAAGTCCAGAACCCACCCTAACCCACACTTTTTCCCCCTGTCTTTTTATAATGCGCGGGGCATCTTTAAACAGAGGACGTAGCAAAGTAAGATTTATATCTTCATCACAAACTAAGAGATTGCTACCGCCGCCCAAAATAAAGACATCGGCATCTAAAGCAGCAATTTTTTTTGTCAGTGCATCTTCATCTAGCGTTTCAGTCAAACGTATTTCAGCCCTAGCTTTGCCGCCAAGACGTAGTGTTGTTCTTTCTGAAAGTTTAGGCTCATAAATAATCTGCACGTTTTTTCCCTTAGTAAAAGTACTTTTTTTCTATTTTTAACTTTAGTTTTTTATGTCTAAAATTTATTTTTTACAGCACTTTTTCTTTTTCAAAGTGCTTTTTGCGTCAAAAACCTATATAACCCGCTTAACTTTCTAAATAACGCGGCCCTATGCGGGTAATGGTGCCCGCACCTAGTGTGATAAACACATCACCAGGCTGCAAATAGGCCTCTGCCTCTGCAAGCAGCACATCAAAATCTTCGCAAAAGGTCACATCCACATCTGTCACTTGACGCACCCCTTGAGCCAAACTTTGCCCGCTCACACCCGGTATGGGTTTTTCAGATGCGGCGTAAATTTCGCTTAAAAAGAGCTTATCTACCTGCTCAAAAGATTTACAAAACTCACCAAAAAAAGCTTGGGTGCGGGTAAAGCGATGGGGCTGAAAAGCCACAACAAGACGATTATCAGGAAAAGCCTGCTTAGCTGTTGCCAAAGTAGCTGCAATTTCAATGGGATGATGCCCATAATCGTCTATAACGGTAACACCATCTTTCTCGCCCTTAAATTCAAAGCGGCGCCCCACACCATCAAAACGGGCTAAACCTTTTTGGCAATCTTCAGCGCTTAGCCCTGCCTCTAAGGCCACACCAATGGCAGCTAAGGCATTGAGTACATTATGACGCCCTGGCTGAGAAAGCTCAATAATTCCGAGACTTTCACCCTGCAAAAACACTTCAAATTTACTTTTACGTCCCATTTCTAACCACTGGGCGCGTAGGGTATTTTCCTCACCAAAGCCATAGGTGAGCACAGGTCTTTTTACCCTTGGCAAAAGGCGGCGCACACCGGCATCATCACCGCACACAATATTGCGCCCATAAAAAGGCACTTTATTCATAAATGTTACAAAAGCTGTGTCCACGGCTTCCATATCCCCGTAAAAATCCACATGATCTAAATCCACATTGGTAACCACATTGATTATGGGAAAAAGGCATAAAAAGGAACCGTCAGATTCATCGGCCTCGGCAATGAGATATTCCCCTTGTCCAAGACGCGCATTGGCACCATAAGCATTGAGCAAACCACCTATAATAACAGTAGGATCCTTACTTGCCGCGTCAAATATGGTGGCGGTAAGCGAGGTGGTTGTGGTTTTGCCATGGGTACCGGCTATGGCAATGCCTTGACGCAGGCGCATAAGCTCTGCCAGCATCTCAGCCCTTGGAATAATAGGTATTTTCTTTTCTTTCGCGGCTAAAATTTCAGGATTATCATCGCCAATGGCTGTGGAGCGCACAAGCACCTGCACATCACCCACATTTTCAGCACTATGCCCCTCATAAATCTGCGCCCCCAAAGAGCGCAAACGTTGCACCGTGGGAGAATTGCTTTGATCAGAGCCATAGACGCTATAGCCAAGGTTAAGCAATACCTCAGCAATGCCGCTCATGCCCGATCCGCCAATGCCAATCATATGAATGCCGCGAATTTTTTGCATATGCTCGCCCATGATGTATTTCTCCTTAGCCTCTTAGCAATTGTTGTAAATGATTGACAATATGAGCCGCAGCTTGCGGGCGACCTTGCACCTTTGCCGCTTGCGCCATTTGTTTTAACTGTGCAGGATTTTGTAATAAATCTACCACTACATCCATAATACCTTGTGCCTGCATGTCCTTTTCTGCAAAGGTTTTTGCGCCGCCAAAATCTGATAAAACGCGCGCATTCATGCTTTGATGATCATGCGTAGCGTGGGGATAAGGCACAAAAACAGCTCCGCGCCCTGCCACTGCTAGCTCTGCCACCGTGGAGGCACCGGCGCGGCACAAAACCAAATCTGCCGTGGCATAGGCTGATGCCATATCTTGCACAAAGGCGCTAAGCCCCTGCGTATCTGCCCCTTGCGCCACATAGGCCGCATGCACGCTTTCAAATTCTTTACTGCCCGTTTGATGGCGCACCTGTATGCCCTTTGCTTGCAAGGCCACAACATGCTCTATAAGTAAATTATTTAGAGCCCTTGCCCCCTGTGAGCCACCCAGAACCAAAAGATTTTTACCCGAAAACTCATGCTCTTGCTGTCCTATAGCAACCAGCTCAGCGCGTACAGGATTACCCGTAAGCACCGTTTTTTCTTTGGCAAAACCTTGCAAGGCGTCGCCCTTATGCCCCTCTGTTAAAAGCGGCATAGATAAAAAAACCTTATCTACAAGCTTGCCCAAAATTTTGTTACTAACGCCCACCACAGCATTTTGTTCGTGTAAAGCCGTGGGAATATGACATAATTTCGCCGCAATTAAGGGAGCAAAGGCCGCATAACCGCCAAAGCCTATGACCACATCTGGCATAAAATCTTTTATGATGGCACGCGCTGCAAAAAGAGCGCGCACCATGCTTGCGCCGGCTTCTAATGCCTTAAAGCCGCGACCTATAAAGCCACGTACAGCCAAACCTTTAAAGGCGATGCCGACTTGGTTTACTAAATCTTTTTCTGGCCCATAGTCTGAGCCTATAAAGAGTATTTCCACCTGAGGGAAAGACTCTTTCAATTGCTGCGCCACGGCAAGGGCTGGAAAAATATGCCCGCCGGTACCGCCGGTGGTCAGGACAACCCTACGCATTTTTTTCACCCTCACCTTTTTTGTCATCGCTTTTATCTGCACGAGATAATAAGCGAGTTAGCACAGGTTGCACCTTGACGACTACGCGAACTAGGGGAGCTAGAGAAACTAGGGCTTTTTCCACTGCAATTTTTATGGAGGGAAAAGTAATTATAATTTCACTTTTTTGCGGCGCAGACTTTTTAACCGGTGCCACCACATGCTCTGCCGTGCGCGAAAAATTCATCAAAAGCCCAAGGCAAAGTAAGGTTGCCACAAGACTTGAGCCCCCATAAGAAAGCAAGGGCATGGGCACACCTGTGGGCGGTGCGGCGCCCATAATTACAGCAAGGTTTACCACAGCACCAAGGGCAATTATGAGCGAAAGCCCAAAGGCCGTGAAACGATCGCGTAAATCTTTTTGCCCCAAAACTATATGCAAACAACGCCAGAAAAACAGTGCAAAAAGCCCCATAACAAGGGTTAAACCCACAAAGCCCATTTCTTCACCAAGCACTGCCATGATAAAGTCGTTATGCGCTTCGGGCAGATAAAACATTTTTTGCTTGCTGGCGCCTACGCCCACACCCCAAAAACCACCGGAACCCAAGGCATACAACGATTGCACCAATTGATAACCCGTATCTTGCGCATCTTTAAAAGGGTCTAAAAATGCCGTAAGGCGGCGCATACGATAGGGGGTAGATATGGCTAAATATACCGCGCCCGTTATGGCTATGGCTACAGAAAAAAATAAATAAATAAAACGTGTTCCGCCTGCTATACACATAAAGAATAGCAAGGATGCCAAAATAACCGAGCTTCCAAAATCCGGTTGCAACAGCAGTAAAAAGCATAAGGTGCCCGTCACTAAAAAGGGCGGAACCACCCCGCGAGTAAAGGTTTTAATATGATTTTGCTTACTACTCATGAAATATGCCAGATAAAACACCAAAGCTATCTTTACAAATTCCATAGGTTGCAAAGAAAGCCCGCCAAACTGCAACCAGCGTGAGGCACCGTTAATGGTGGGCGCAAGGGGCGTAAGCGTTAGCGTTAATAAAAGAAAAGCTAAAAACAAACCGGGATATTGCAAACTATACAGCGTTTTACGCGGCATAAGCGCTGCCACCCAAAAAGCCACACCGCCGGCGCAAGCAAACATAAGTTGGCGCTTAAAAAAGTAATATTTATCGCCATTTATTCTTTCTGCTACCACGCCACTGGCGCTGAGCACCATAATAAGACCAATGCCCAAAAGCACCATAAAAATAGCAAAAAACCACCAATCAAAGGCGCCAAAAGACAGAGCAGACTCTTTTTTCCCCTTACCTTTATCCAAAATACTGGTTCTGGTAGGGGTAGGCGGCTTATGACTTTTATTTTTGCCGCTATGAGAGGGCTTGCCCTGCAATTGCTCCAAGATGCGCATTAGTCTAAGGCTCCAACAATAGTTTTAAAATCTTCGCCGCGTTGCATATAGTTGGCATACAAATCAAAAGAAGATGTAGCCGGCGCTAAAAGCACCACGTCGCCTGCCTTAGCTTCACTTTGCGCATGGGCCACAGCCTCTGCCATGGTACCAAACCAAACAAGGGATACATGCTCGCCCCAGGCATCGCGAAAATATTTCTCACTGGCACCTAAGCCCACCACTTGCTTTACCTTTTGTTGTAATAACGGCACCAATGAAGCTAAGTCGCCGCCCTTAAACTTGCCACCGCACAGCAAAAATAGTGGTGCATCAAAGGCCTCAAGGGCAACGCGCATGGCATCTACCGTGGTGCATTTTGAGTCGTTCACATACAGCACATCATGCAAGGTGCGCACTTTTTCTAATCTATGGGGCAAGGGCATAAAGCTCGCCACAGCTTTGCGCGCAGCCTCAAGGCTTACGCCAAAGGGCTCTACTGCCTGCCAAGCTGCTTCAATATTGACGGCATTGTGTTTACCAAGTAGCTGACGCTCCGGAAAGTTTTGGGCATCTTTTTCAAAATACACTTTTTGCGCCGCCACAGGATAACGCGCCGCCATATCTTGCAAAGAAGCGTGAAATATGGCCACATCTGTAGCCTTTTGGCAGGCAAAAAGCTGCATTTTAGCCGCTTCGTATTCTTGCATATCTGCGTGATAATCTAGATGATTTTCTGTAATATTTAAGAGCATTGCCACGTGGGGGGCAAAGGTAGTGCAGCCTTGCAATTGAAAGCTTGAAACCTCTAAAACCACCGCATCGGCATGCCATCCTGTTTTAATAACGTCTAAAATATATTCACTAAGCGGCGTACCTATATTGCCACCCAAAAAGACCATCTTACCTTCTGCTTCTAGCATTTCAGCCGCCACAGATACGGTGGTGGTTTTGCCGCTAGTGCCGGTAATGGCAAGCACAGGCTCGGTGGTAATATGGCGCCAGCCAAGCTCCATTTCAGAGATAACTTCTGGCATTGCGCCGTCTGCCTTGGGGCTCAGCAAGGGGGTAATTTGCGCAATGGGTATGCCGGGGCTTGGGATAATATAATCAGCTGCGGCAAAATGCTTCGCGCCCTCTTCTGTATTATGCTCACCGCAAATGATGACTACGCCTTGTTTTTCTACTTCTGCGCGAAAATCTTCATGCACTTGCTGGGGATTTTTTTCAAGCAAGGTCACCGTGGCACCGCGCGCCACCAAAAGACGCACCGCCGCCATGCCAGAACGGCCAGCACCTAGAACAACAGCCCTTTGCCCTGCCTGCACAGCACTTGGTAAAAACATATCTTTTTGCATAGCCAACACCCTCATTAACGCAGCTTGAGTACCGAAAGAGCCACAAAGCCCAGCAGTACAGAAGTTATCCAAAAACGAATGATAATTTTTGATTCGGGCACGCCTTTTAACTCAAAGTGATGATGTAAGGGCGCCATGCGAAAAATTCTCTTGCCGCCGCTCCATTTAAAATAGCTTACCTGTAATATTACAGATAAGGTTTCCACCACAAACAAACCGCCCACCAAAACCAAGAGTAACTCTTGCTTGCACAGCATGGCTAAAAAGCCCAGCGCACCGCCAAGAGCAAGCGAGCCCACATCGCCCATAAAAACCTGCGCGGGGTAGGCATTATACCATAAAAAGCCAAGCCCTGCCCCCACTAAAGCGGCGCTAAATACCGTCACTTCGCCAATGCCTGCCATATAGGGGATGAGTAAATATTCAGAAAATTTAATATTGCCTGTTACATAAATAAAGACAGACAGCACCGCCGCCGCCACAATGGTAGGCCCAATGGCAAGGCCATCTAAACCATCGGTAAGATTCACCCCATTGGATGCCCCCACCATGACCATGACGCCAAAGGGGATGTACCACCAGCCAAGGTCTGGCGTAATATGCTTTAAAAAGGGCACCGCCAAAGTGGTAGTAAAGTCTGGCTGACTTACCAAAACCGTCACAGCCACAGCAGAAACTACAAGCTGCCCTGTGACCTTAGCCAGCGGGCTAATGCCTTTATTGTGCTTACCGCGAATTTTTACCAAATCATCCACAAAGCCCACAAAGCCAAAACCTACAAAGACAAAAAGCACCAGCCAAAGATAAATATTTTGTAAATCGCCCCACAATAAGCACGAAACCACCAAAGAAAAAATTATGAGCACGCCGCCCATGGTGGGGGTGCCGGCCTTGGAAATATGCCCCGGCATATCTTCGTGAATGGGCTGACCAAACTTTAAGCGGCGCAGCCAACGAATAAACATAGGACCCACCACAATGGAAATAAGCAAGGCTGTCACCAACGCCCAAGCCGAGCGAAAGGTGATGTAGCGAAAGACGTTTAGCGCCGCAAATTCTGAAGCCCACGGGACTAAAAAATTATAAAACATGCTCACTCCCTGTGGCATTTTGCGCACTTTGTTGTGCGTATATATGTATAATTGTAACCAATTCTTCAAGCTTATTAGAGCGCGAGCCCTTGCACAGCACTAAACCTTGGCTTAATTGTAATTTTGACCAATGATGCGTAAAGTTAGACACATTTTTTACCTGAATAAATGCGCCGTCATAGGCATTTTCTTGCAAACCTGCCTTCACAAGGGAGCCATAATCCCCTGCCCAAAAAATATGCTTAATGCCGCTTTGGGCTAAAACCTGCCCCAGCGCCTTGTGTTCAATCTCAGCCCTATCACCCAGCTCGCCCATGGCGCCAAGCACCGCATAACAAGGCAAGTTTTCTGCCTGTGCCATATCCACAGCGGCAAGCAACATGCGCTTCATAGAAAGAGGGTTGGCATTGTAGCTATCGTCCACAATATGCCACTGCCCCACTTGCTGCACATCAAAGCGCTGTTGCGGCAATTGCGCCTGCATAAAACCGTGTTGCATATGCATACTATCTAAGCCCAGCGCCTCAGCCACAGCCACAATGGCTGCCACATTTTCTGCCCCATACGCGCCCACAAAGGGGGCCAGCACTTCAAAACGCTGCCCTGCACCGCTGCCATCAAGGCTCTTGCGCACGGCATATTTGCCCTTGCCTTGCTTGCGCCCTGCATAGGCGGCGCTATACAAAGCCTCGGGGGCATTTTCGGCAGAAAAATACTGCACGGCGGGGTACACAGCCTGCGCCTCTTGGCGTAAATCTGTATAATCGGCACTCACAAAAGCATGGGCATTTGAGCTTGCCATATGCGCCAGCAAACGGCTTTTGTGGTAGGCTACGCCCTTTGCGCCAAGCCCTTGGGTATGGGCGGCGCCCACATTGAGCACCAGCGCCACATCTGGCTCTAAAATGGCGCCTAAAATATCCATATCGTGGGCTTCACTAATGCCCACTTCCATAACCCACACATCTTCATCACCACTTGTGGCAAGCACAGAGAGGGGCATACCCACTTGATTGTTAAAATTCAGCTTATTACGAGCAACTTTCTTACCACTGGCGGCTATAACATCTGCCAGCACTTCTTTCACGGTGGTTTTGCCGGCGCTACCGGTAACTGCCACCACGCGCCCGCCCTTTTGGGCAAAAATCTTACGCCATGCATGGGCTAAAGCCCCCAAGGCCACCACGGTATCCTTGGCTAAAAATTGCGGCACCGTAAGCTCTGGTACATAGCGCGTCACCAATAAGGCCACAGCGCCCGCTTCTACGGCTTTGGCGGCAAAGTCATGCCCATCTACCCGCGCCCCTTGAATGCACACAAAAAGAGCACCGGGGGTCACATCGGCTGTATCGCGGCATACGCTCTGCACAGGCACCTGCTCTGCCCCTTGCACATTTTCGCAAGGTAAAGCTAGCATCTGCGCCAATTGTTGCATACTTACATGCACTGAATAAGCTCCTGCACGGTTTTTTGGTCACTGTAGGGGTATTTTACTTCGCCAATAATTTGATAATCTTCATGCCCTTTTCCGGCTATAAGCACAGCGGCATGCTCTCCGGCCTCGGTGGCAGCAGCTAGCAAGGTTAAAGCCTGCTCGGTGGCTAAACGGCGATCCACTTGCACATAAATTTCTACCTCACCGCCTTGTTCTAAGCCCGGTAAAACATCTTGCAAAATGGCTTCAGGCTCTTCTTTGCGCGGATTATCAGAGGTCAGCACCGCCACTTGCGAAAGCCTTGCCACCGCCGCACCCATGAGGGGGCGTTTGCTTCTATCTCTATTACCACCGCAGCCAAAAACCGTAATAATTTTGTTAAAGCCTGCCCCTTGCAAGGCCTGCAATACATTAACTAAAGCGTCTGGTGTATGGGCATAATCCACAAAAACATCGAGTTTTTTGACGTTATCTACCCTTTCAAGACGCCCGCACACACCGCCAAAGGAGCTTAAATGCTGTAAATCGTCTACACTTACGCCCATACCTAAAGCCAAACTTTGCACGGCTAATAAATTGGAAGCATTAAAAGCGCCCACCAGAGGGGAATGTAATTCCCAAGCGGCCTTAGCACTGCCATCATCAGACAACAGCTGCATTTTTAAATGCAAGCCCTTGGTAGACATGGAGCAAATTTGCCCTTGCACATGGGTGGCAGCGCGACAAGCTTTGGAGCCTACTTTAAGGGCAAAGGAATAGCCCCCATTATGAATGCTTTCCATACGTGCCATCAATTGACGCCCATAGGCATCGTCAATATTTATTGCATAAGCTTTTTTCACATCAGGTTGCTGGGTAAAAAGTAAAGCCTTAGCATTAAAATAACTTTGCATATCGTTATGATAATCTAAGTGATCTTGCGTTAAATTGCTAAAGAGCGCCCCAGAAAAATGCACCCCGCCCACGCGCTCTTGCTCTAAAGCGTGAGAAGACACTTCCATAATGGCCACACGCACCCCAGCCTTATACATACGCGCTAGCATGCTGTGCACGGTAAGGCTGTCTGGTGTGGTTAAAGGGGCCTCTTCTTCATAGCCGGGCCAGCGATAACTCACCGTGCCCATTACGCCCACCTTATGCCCTATGGAGCTAAATAGATGCTCAAGCACATAGGCCATGGTGGTTTTGCCATTGGTGCCCGTTACACCAATGACGCGCATATCTTGCCATATATTTTCTGTGCCGTGATAGGCAGAGGCCAGCTGCCACTGCGCTGTGCGCGGCGCCTCATGGCCTACAAAAATACATTGTGGATGCTCGGCGCTGTATTTTGCCTGCACATTCTCTGCACACAGCACATAGCCAGCGCCAGCCTGCACAGCGGCGCTAATATACTCGGCACCGTCGGCTTGTGAGCCGCTTATGGCAATGAAAATATCCCCGCTTTGTACTTTACGAGAATCTGCCACAACGGCATGACTCCCTTCACGAGCTATGGAAAGCAATTCAGCAAATAGCATACTAATTCTCCGAAAGTTGCAGGTAATATTCTGTACTCTTTTTCTCAGGCCAAGCGGAACCAGCCGCAGGGAATTGGCGAATAACCCTTTGCCCCTCGCCGCGCAAAATGGGCACTATGCCCCCGCGTGCAAAAAGCTCTACAGCGTTGCGCACTGTTTTGCCCACCACATTGGGCACCACAGAGGCGGCCTTGCTCTCTTGCCCAGGTAAAGTATTATAAGGGCGAGTGCGCTGCATCTTTTGCAAAGTTTGCATGGCAAAAAGCGGTTGCGGCGCCCGCGAAGTTTTAAATCCGCGATCAGAGGTATCAAATTCTGCGCCGCGCTTAATGACAGCATCACCATGGGCAAAGACCACATCAGGCAATTGACCATCGTACATAAGGGCCATGCGCGTTACTTCTTGAAATACCGGCGCTGCCACCACGCCGCCGTATTGATTTTTGGTAGGTTCATCCACCATGACCAAGGTCAAATAGCGCGGCTTATCAGCAGGGGCAAAGCCTACAAAAGAAGCCATACGTCCATCACCATAGGTGCCGGTATTTTTATCGGCCTTTTGCGCGGTGCCGGTTTTTCCGGCTACCTTGGTGCCGCTAATGCGCGCTCTGGTGCCAGAGCCGTCTTCTTCCACCACATCTTGCAACATACGTAGCACCGATTGGGCTACATCTTTACGAAAAACACGGTGGCGCTTGGGGCGCTCTACTACATCTTCGTTCATGACAAGTTGCAGGGGCTTATACACACCGTCATTGATAAGCGTTAAATAGGCCTGCGCCATTTGCAGCCCCGTTACCGAAATACTTTGCCCAAAAGAGGCACTTAATAAGTCAGCCTCTGCCCATTGCGAGGGCTGGCGTAAAATGCCTTTATGCTCTGCCACAGGCACCACAGTGCGCTGTCCAAAGCCCAATTTAGTTAAATAACGATGATAGGTATCTGCACCTAATATTTGACCAATTTTTGCAACGCCAATATTACTAGAATAGCGCAAAATCTCTGATACCGTTAAATCTTCCCGTACTGAAGTATCGCGAATGGTGATATTATTCACTTTCCAGCGACCACTTTCGCAGTTAAATACCGAATTGGGGGTCACTATGCCTTGCTGTAATGCCGTCGCCACGAGAAAAGGCTTTAAGGTAGAGCCAGGCTCAAGGGCATCGGTGGCAAGGCGATTTCTGTACTGACTGGGGGCATAGCTTCTATAGGCATTGGGATTAAAAAATGGATATTGCGCCCAAGCCAAAATGTCGCCATTATCTGTATCCACTACCAAAACACCGCCCCAAGCCGCGCCGTAATTTTCTACAGCCTTGGTGATGGCTTCTTCGGCAATAAATTGCATTTGCGAGTCAAGGGTTAGCTGAATGGTCTTGCCCGTAGGTTCGCTTTGTCCCTCGGTTTGCAAGAAAAAGCGACGCCCCAAGGCATCTCTTTGCATGGTGCGACGTGCAGGCAAAGCAGCAAGCTCTTCATCTAAAGCCCTTTCAACGCCTTCTAAACCTTGATCATCCACACCCACAAAGCCTATAAGATGCCCCGCCATTTGCTTAAAGGGGTACACACGATTGTATTCTTTAGACAGCCCAATACCTTGCAATTTGGCCTCTTGCACAGCATCAGCCGTAAAGTCATCGACCTTACGGGCAAGCCAAATAAATTTGCGAGATTTTTTATTGAGCAATTCAGTGATTTTTTCTTTGGGCATGGGCAAAAGCGCCGCCAAGGTGGTGGCGGTTTTTTCCACATCTTTCACTTCTTGGGGACGAATAAAAATGGATTTGCTCTCTACAGAGCGCGCCAGCACTTGCCCATTGCGATCAGTAATGGTGCCGCGTTTACCAGAAACCAGCACAGAGCTCATATATTGCTGTGAAGCTTTATCGGCAAGGCGCGGGCCTTCAAACACTTGCACATACCAAGCCCTGCCCCACAAAACCAGCCAGAAAAGGGCAAAACAGCCCACCACCAGCTTAATGCGGAAAAAGCCCCAATTTACTTGAGAAAGATAGGCGCGAATTTGCGCTATTTTGCTAGGCGCTGCAGGAGATTTGGCACTATTTTTTGAAGAAATGCCACTTTTTTTACTAGGTGCTGGCTTAGAGCGCTGCCCAAGATGAGCTGAATCTTTACGACCAGACTTGGACTCACGCGATGAGGGCGTCAAAGAAGAGCGCGAAGCATCACGCAATCTTTCACGCGAACTTTCGCGTTTGTTTCTCACTTTTCGCTTAAATAACACCATAGTATCACCCATTATATATCTTCGCGCCAACGAATTTGCCCAGGCTCAGGGGCATGCAATCCTAAATCTTTGGCTTTGCGGCCAAGCTCGCGCGGCGAAAGCAAATATTCGCGCTCTACTTCTAACTTGGCCTTATGCGTATTTTTTTCGCGTACATCCACCTGTAAGGTGGTCATAAAATACCTTGTATCTGTGCGCTCAATATTAACCCACACTAAAACTAAGGTCATAATCAAGGCTGATAGCACGCCAATAACAACGCACAATAGCCATCCATTTCTTTCCCCTTGCAGCATTAATGTGCCTCGGCAATTTTTTCTACAGCGCGTAATTTGGCACTGCTAGAGCGCGAATTTCTTTGCAACTCTTCGGGGCTAGCTGTCACAGGTTTTTTATGAATAATGCGTACTTCGGGCTTATGACCGCATTTGCAACGCAAAACATGACGCGGGCAACGGCAAGATTCTGCCCAGTAACGCATACTCTGTTTCACCATACGATCTTCTAAAGAGTGAAAACAAATCACCGCCAAACGACCGCCCACTTTGAGACGCTTTAGCACGGCATCTAAAAATCTTTGTAATTGACCAAGTTCGTCATTGACCACCATACGCAAAGCCTGAAAGGTGCGCGTAGCAGGATGGTTGCGCGATTTGGCGCGCCATGCGGGGGGGTAAGCATTATAAACAATATTTGCCAGCTCTGCTGTGGTATCGATGGTTTTTTTTTGCCTTGCCTCCACAATGGCTCTGGCAATGCGCCCGGCTTGCGGGTCTTCGCTAAGGCGCTGCAAATGCTCTTTAAGCACTTCAAAACGCTCTCTATTAACCAAGTGCCACGCAGATTCGTGGGCATCTTGATTCATGCGCATATCAAGGGGGCCATCGGCATTAAAGCTAAAACCACGCTCTGCTTGGTCAATTTGCATAGAAGAAACGCCAATATCTATAAGAGCGCCATCAATTTTATCCCAGCCAAGGGCATCAAGAGCGGCTTCAAATTCGCTATATTCGGTGTGGAAATAATGCACCTTATCCCCAAAGGGAGCTAAGGTTACCTTGGCGCGTTCAAGGGCATGAATATCTCTATCAAGGCCGCATAGCTGCGCTGCGCCGCCTTTGGCCTCTACGCATTGCAAAAGGGCAAGACTATGCCCGCCAAGCCCAAGGGTACCGTCTAAATAACGCCCCCCCACTTGAGGATCTAAAGCCTGCATGACCTCTGTTACAAGAACAGGCACATGCGCTTCATCATGCTTTCTGGATGCTGTGTCAGCCATGAAATTTACCTTTTATTACAATTAGAAAGAAACATCATGAGCAGCGAGTTCATCGGAAACATCTTCGGTGATAAGAGCTTCAAACTCTTTTTGATCCCAAATTTCAAACTTGCCAATCAAGCCCACCAATACAATATCCTTGGTAAGATTGCCCGCGCGCATAAGGGGCTGCGAAATACGCACACGCCCTTGAGCATCAGGTACAAGTTCTTCAGCAAGACCAAGAGTTTTCGTGATAAAATTACCCAGCTTTACCGAAGGACTTTTAATAGATGCTAGCTGAGTACGCAGGGCTTGCCACTGGTCTGGCATATAAGCCACCAAGCGACCGTAAACTAAGGTGAGAACAAAACCGCCAGCGGTAGAGCATGCGCTAAGACCCTCCCTGTATTCCACAGGAAGCATCAATCGGCCTTTTGCATCAAGGCTACGATAGGCACTTTTGAAGTCTTTCGCTTCCACTTTCTACCACCATTTACCACGTTTCATCCCTTATGCCCCACAATTTACCACCTGTCAACACAAAGGGAATGCATTTTAAAGTAAATACTGCGCTTTGAAAAAATAAATTTATTTAATAATTTTGACACATTGTATTTTTGTTCACACAATATTTACGAAAAAATGCCTCTAGGTGGTAAAAGTGCCCAGCACCACACATACACAAGTAAAGACAACGCCAAAAGCCCTATGAACAAGACAAGCCCAGCCTTCACATTTTCCAATCACAGTCAGGCACAAGGCTTAGCTAAAAATAAATTCACCTCGCGCTATAATTCACTTGATAAGCAGTCGCTTTCGCGCTAATCTTCGGCGGTATGGCATATCTTACGTTTTTTTTGCACACACTATTTGCAAAAAAAGTCTTAGCAAACAAAGTACACCAAACACCTAGGAACACATATGAAAACAAAGATTATTGCTACCATTGGTCCGGCTTCCAACTCTAAAGAAAAAATCATGGAATTGGCCTTAGCCGGTGTACGTATTTTTCGCTTAAATTTCTCTCATGGCGATGCCTCCAAATTCGTAGATATTATCAAATATATTCGCGAAGTAGAAGAAGAAAGCAAAATTCCTCTCACCATTATGCAAGATCTTTCCGGCCCCAAAATTCGTCTTGGCACTTTGCAAGGCGAGCCTAGTATTAGTGTAGTTAAGGGTATGCAATTGCTCTTAGGGCCTGAGGCACAATATTGCCAAGATATGCCCTATCTGCCCTTTGATCATGAAGTCATTTTAGAAAGCCTTGTGCCCGACGATCGTTTGGTATTAGCCGATGGTGGTTTACAATTCCACGTTGTGGAAAGACGCGAAGATGGACTTGTAATTTTAGAAGCCAACAATGACGGCATTATCACCTCACGCAAAGGTTTAGCCCTGCCAGGTAAAGCTACCAAGGTGCCCGCCCTTACCGAAAAAGACCGCAAAGACTTAGCTCAAGGTCTTATTTTAGGTGTGGACGCTGTGGCTATATCCTATGTGCAAACCCCAGAAGACGTTATTGAAACCAAAAATATTATCTTAGCTGCCGGCAAGAGCATACCCGTGGTGGTAAAGCTTGAGCGTCAAGGCGCTGTAGATAGATTAGACGAAATTTTACGCGAAACAGATATTGTTATGGTGGCGCGCGGCGACCTTGGCGTAGAATGCCCACTGCCCATGCTGCCAAGCATTCAAAAGCGCATTATTCGCGCCTGCAATAAGGCCTCAAAGCCCGTTATTGTGGCAACGCAAATGCTCTTATCCATGATGCACAGCCCTGCCCCTACCCGCGCAGAAACCACCGACGTTGCCAATGCCGTGCTTGACGGCGCCGATTGCGTTATGCTTTCTGAAGAAACAGCCATGGGCAATTACCCTGTGGAAACTGTGGCCTATATGCGCGAAATCACAAAACAAGCCGAACAGCTTATTTCTGAAAGACATAAGCTTAAAGAACCTGCTGCCGAAAAGGGCATTGCTGAGTTTTTGGCCTATTCTGCTTGCCTTTTGGCGCAAAAATCTAATGCTGTGGCCATTGTGTCTCACAGCATGAGTGGTTCTTCGGCGCGCCAAATTTCCGCTTGCCGTCCCCCACAGCAAATCTATGGTTTAACACCAGAAAAAGAAGCCCTCAAAGCCTTAAACTTCTCTTGGGGTGTTATACCTGTATACATTTCTGACCCAGATTCCAGCCAGGGCCACACCGCACGCTGCGAAAACTTTATCTTAAATAATTCCGTATTCCATCACGATGAGCGTATGGTTATCACTGCTGGTCAGCCACAACAAAAAGGTGGCAGATCTCGCGGTACCAATCTTGTAAAAGTATTTTGGAAGTAAATAATAATGGCAAGAAAAAATTCTTCGCAGGTTCCGCAAAACATAACTGAGCAATACTACCAAATTTCTTTGGAAGTATTAGACTCTTTTCCCAAATATAGGCTGCCCATCAATCTCTTTGTTTTTAACGAAGAGATTGCTGTGCTGCAGCCCTATAGCCGCCCTGATCAGCGGCTGAGTAACGAACAGGTAGAAGAAGTTCACACCTTGTGCAACGACGGCAGGCTTTTTGTTTCTAGATCAGATTTTCCGGTGTATTCTGCACATATAGTCAAGCAACTTGACCTTATTTTGCAAGACCCAAATCTGAATAATGCCGAAGTTGCCGACCTTTGTGTGCGCGCCATCACAGAGCACTTTACCAACTTTAGCGACAGCCCTGTTAAGCCTACCTTTACCGCCTTATATGAGGCGCTTATGGCCTTAACAGAATGGATCTGGCAAGATAAATACAGAATTAAATCTATTATCCGCCGCCTGCCTGTGGGATACTCTCATGCCAATCACGCCTTCATTTCCATGGCGGTGGGCTGCTGGCTTTGGTTTGAAAGCGAAAGCGAAGGCAATATTACCAAGCGAGCTTTAGATAAAGTGGCGCTGGCTTTTCTTTTGCACGATGTGGGTATGGCAAAAATTCCTTTCTTTATTTTACAAAGAGCCTCAAAGCTTGCCCCCGATGATATAGCCAAGGTGCGCGCACATCCCTCATTTGGCTATAAAACCATGCACAAGCTTGGCCTTATGTATGATGAACTTGGGCAATGCATGATGGAACACCACGAAAGGCTTGATGGCTCTGGCTATCCCCAAGGGCTCAAAGGCGATGCCATTAGCAAAATGGGCAGAATGTGCGCCGTGGTAGATGCCTTTAGCTCCATGATTGCCGAGCGCCCACACTCTGCGGTAAAGCCACTGGAAAAAGCCGCCGTTGAATTGGTAGGCGATGACAAACACTTTGACAAAAACTATAGTGCAAAAATTCTTTTAGCCATTAAAACGGATCAATTTGGTTAAAATTAAACAGCCTGAATGAGGTATTATATGAGCTCTAATTCCACAGATTCCACGACTAACGCGCTTACTATGGACCCCACAAAGCATGCCGATTGGGAATTAGCAGCCCAAGCAGAAAAAACCATGGCGCCCATTAGCGCAGTTGCACAAAACATGGGTTTACAAGAGCAAGAGCTTTTGCCCTATGGTCATCATATGGGCAAAATTGATGCACATAAAGCCTTACAGCGTTTAGATAAAAGCCCCGCAGGCAAATATATAATTGTTACAGCCATTACCCCCACCCCCTTGGGGGAAGGTAAATCCACCACCACCATAGGCCTTACCCAAGGCTTTGGCAAAAGGGGCAAGCGCGTGAGCGCCGCCATTCGCCAGCCCTCTGGCGGCCCCACCATGGGCGTCAAAGGCTCTGCTGCCGGCGGCGGGCTATCTCAATGTATTCCCCTAACCCCCTACTCTCTAGGCTTTACCGGCGATATCAATGCCGTTATGAATGCGCACAATCTTTCCATGACAGCCCTCACAGCACGCATGCAGCATGAGCGCAATTATGATGATGAAAAATTAGAGCGCCTTTCGGGCATGAAGCGTCTAAACATTGACCCCACACGCATAAGCCAAGGCTGGGTCATGGATTTTTGTTGCCAAGCCCTGCGCAATATTATCATCGGCATTGATAATGGCAGTCACAGCAATGGTTTTACCATGCAGTCCCACTTTGACATTGCCGTGGCTTCTGAAGTTATGGCCATACTTTCTATCAGCAAAGATTTAGCCGACCTACGCAGCCGTATGGGCAAAATTATCATGGCTTATGACCGCTCTGGCAAGGCCATTACCACCGAAGATTTGCGCGTGGCAGGTGCCATGACCGCCTGGATGATTGAAGCCATTAAGCCCAATCTTATTCAAACCATGGAAGGCCAACCCGTACTTGTGCATGCAGGGCCCTTTGCCAATATTGCCCTTGGGCAGAGTTCTGTCATTGCAGACTATATTGGTGTAAAATGCGCCGATTATCATGTTACAGAAGCCGGTTTTGGTTCTGACATTGGCTATGAAAAATTTTGGAATTTAAAATGTCGCTCCAGCGGCCTTACCCCCGACGCAGCCGTTATAGTAGCAACCATTCGCGCTTTAAAAAATCACGGGGGCATACCCTCCCCCGCGCCCGGTCGCCCCTTGCCCGAAGCCTATAAGCAAGAAGATGTGGGCGCCGTAGAACGCGGCTGTGCCAACCTATTACACCATATAAATATTGTAAAAAACTCTGGTGTGCCTGCTGTGGTGTGCCTCAATGCTTTTGCCACAGATACCCCAGCAGAAATTGCTAAAGTGCGCGAAATTTGTGAAAAAGCCGGTGCCAAAATGGCTGTGTCTACCCATTGGCAGCATGGCGGCGAGGGAGCCCTTGAACTTACCGATGCTGTACTAGAAGCTTGCAGTGAGCCCAAAAATTTCCGCTATCTGTACGATGACAACACCTCGTTTTTTGAGCGCATCGAGCGCATTGCCTGGGAAGTCTACGGCGCCGACGGAGTGGAATATTCCCAAGAAGCACGCAGCAAATTAACAGACCTACAAGCCCTGCCTGATGCCAAAGAGCTCGGCATTTGTATGGTAAAAACCCAGTACTCCCTCTCAGATACCCCCAGCAAAAAAGGGGTGCCCGAACGCTGGAAACTCTATGTGCGCGACGCTCTGCACTTTGGCGGCGCCGGCCTTGTGGCGCCCGTGGCAGGCGATATTATGCTCATGCCAGGCACAGGCTCTGCGCCCTCTTTCCGCAATATTGATGTGGATACCAAAACAGGCACAGTATCTGGATTATTTTAACTTTATTTTTTGTGGGGGAGGGGAAAACTTTTGCTAGCGCCAAAAAATTTTCCCCTCCCCCTACACCGAGTTGCTCTCTATTTCCGTAAGCTTCGTAGACTCGCTAACGGAAACGCTACGCGCCCTTTGGGTAGGCCCTCCCCTTTCAAAACGCGCTATATTTTTCCCTCTCCTTAGCCTCGTGCGGCCGAAAGCTTAGTTCAAGAGAATATGTCATCCGCTATTGGTTTTTTTGAGGGGGTTTGGGGGAACTTTTTTTTTCTAAAAAAAGTTCCCCCA
>CAYJND010000013.1:6095-27801 GCA_964371565.1 uncultured Desulfovibrionaceae bacterium | reverse complement strand
TTTTTGTGCCTTTCCGCTTGGCAGCCTTGCTGACAATAGCGGCGCAAACCCCGCGCAGTGGGGTTTGTTATTAGTCAAAGAGCCGTCTGCAAAAGCAGGCGGCTCTTTGATTATTTCTTAGTGATAAAGCCATTTACCTTTAGAGTAGGCAATAATCTCTGTCATTTTGCGGGTGCGCTCTAAAGAGCAAGGCGCTTTTACGGCCTCAGCCTTGGATGCGCCGCGGCAGACAAAGTATTCTTCGGTATACTTAATGGTGCCCACATAGCTACCTTTTTGACCCTTCATAAGTTCTGTAGCAATATTTGCGGTATCAATGGCGGCGTAGCGAGCTACAAATTGACCATTTTCTTGGTTTACGGCTTTCTTTGTAGGCTTTGGCAAAAGATTTTGCGCGGCATGTTGCACCAAGGTTGCAGCCACTTTATCCAATTGCGCCTGAACCTTGGCCTCAGAGGCCAGCGCAGGGTTAGCCCCAGCTATCACGGACAGCAAGGACGCAAAACAAAGACCGCAAGTCAAGGTCATGGTGAAAAAGACGCGTAGTAGTTTTTGCATAGCCTTACCTTATTTATTGGAAAATAAGCTCTACACGGCGGTTTAAGAAGCGCCCTTCTGCAGTCTTATTGTCATATTTATACGATTTACCGCGCCCGATGGTTTGCATACGGCTGGCAGGCACGCCTTGTTGCATTAGGAAGTTTTTAGTAGCTTCGGCGCGTCTTTCAGAAAGACCCTGATTGTAGCCATCATCGCCGGTAAAATCTGTCCAGCCTTCAATTACTACACGCTTATCAGGGTAGTTTTTGATAATGGTGGCAGCGGCAATTAAGGTGTTTTGTGAAGCGGCGTCTAAAGCAGAAGAGTCAAAGGCAAAGTTTACACCGCGTAATACTATAACTTCTTCACTTTCGTCACACCAAATATCAAGCACAAATTTTTTCAATGCATCGTCGTTAGAAGCTAAAGTGGTGCCCTCAGCTACAATGGTGGCAGGGTTTAAAGCAGCCACTGCGGCAATGGTTTCTTGTTCTTCTGGGGTTTGCGCAAAGGAAACAAGGTGCACCACAAGACCGCGTTGAGCGGCGTAGATTTGGCGTACCACATCCACAAGGTTTAAGCCGCGATTGTTGCCGCCGTCAGTTAATAAGATAATGGCAGCATTGCGTTGCATGCTGGCAATCCAAGGCTCATAGCTTTGCAAGCCAGTACCCATGGGGGTCATGCGCCCAAAGACTTTGAAATTGCTGTGTAACTGCCCGATGGCATTTTGCATGGCTGCGCGATCCCAAGGGCCTTGGTTAATTAAAGTAGAGGTGGGGGCTAAGGTATGTAAACCGCCAGCGTAGTCCAAAGCGGGAATAACAGAGTTAATACGTGTTAAAATAACTTTAGCAATATCCACTTTAGGCTCGCCAATGAGCTCGTGTTTAAGCATCATAGAGCCGGAATAGTCCACCACAAAGTCAAAGCTAGAAACTTTTTTTCCACAAATAAGTTTTGCTTCAGCAAGGCTAGGTAGCATGAGCAAGCTTAGTAACAAGAATGTAACATTACGTAAAAAAAACACAATTCCTCCAATGGCATATCAAGTGCCTTAAAAGTAGATATAATACGAAAGCCTTTACGCTTCGCGTTGTATTATATATGATATTTTTATACGCTTAGCAATAAGTAATGCTTTATGCCCTAGTTAGGAAAAAAAGAAGGTGTCGTTTAGATACTATTTGAGGAGCCTTTTCATGCCCATGGTACCCTTTTATAAAGTAAGCCCCAGCGGAAATATGACTATTTTGCTGGAAGAAACACCGTATACGCAAAAGGCCTCTCACGGCATTAGCGGCGAAATTATTTCATCGCAGCATTTAGGTGGCGAGCAAGTGGCCTTTATTGAATTAAAAAAAGGCATTTTGCGCATGGCTGGTGGTGAATTTTGTGCCAATGCCACCAGAGCCTTAGGGCTAGTTATGGCTATGCAAGAATGTGCTTTACAACCCGGATGTCAATGGCATGGAAGCATACAGACATCTGGTTTTAAAGAGCCCCTTGCGGTGACGGTAAAAATGCCAGAGATAGACAAAATTGGGCACGGACATGATGTATCATTGCGTATTCCCATTCTAAAGGCGCCTGCCATACAAGAACTGGCGAAAGGTGTTGTGCTGGTAACTTTGCCAGGTATAAGCCATTTACTTATAGATGCAGAGTTATACCCATTTTCACCCCAGCATTGGCAAGAAAGTGCACAAACCTTTCGACAAAAATTTGATTTAGAGCAAATTCCCGCAGTGGGGTGCTTGTGGTGGCGTGCCATAAAGGGTACGCAGTCGCAAAATTTGCTTTGCGCATTGCATATGCACCCTGTGGTGCTGGTGAAAAATCCCTATTCTTTATATTATGAAAATGCTTGTGGCTCTGGCACTTTGGCTTTGGGCTTGTGGCTACAACAGCAAAGTGGCAAAGAGCAATTTTATGTGCGTCAGCCTGGCGGCTATTTGACATTGTCTTTTCATGTGCAACAAGGTGTTCTTATGGCAGATTTGGGTGGCCCTGTGCACTTGGTGGCTCAAGGCGAGGCTTATCTAACGGCAAAGTAATTTGGCAAGTGCTTTTTTATATAAAGGAAGTCTATGTGGCGTAAAACATTATTTTTTGACAAGCAAGACTATGAATTACTAAACTTTGTAAACAAAGTCTTAGTTATGCAGCAAAATGCACAGGTCAGCGAAGATATGCTGGCTGTGAATTTGCACCCTCATGGCGTAAAATGCCTAGCGCTTTCGCACGAAATGCGTATGGCCAATGCCATGATTCGCCTTTTGGGCAGTAAGCAAGATAGTGACGCCGGCTATCGTTTACAAGCTTTACGCACTCTTTTTGATGAAATGTTACACAGCGCCAAAACCAAGTTTCGCCGCAATACGGCGCGTGTGCTTGTGGAAATTATGAAAGATTTAGTGCGTGCTCAAGGTGATACAGAAAAACAACTCCGCCTTGCCAATGATTTTCGCTATGCCGCTCAAGGTAAGCCTCACGTAGTGCGTAAATTTTTACAAGAATATGGCCTTATAGAAATGCCGGAACAGTGGTCACAGCTTACCTTTGACCATCATGTGCATGACGCAAACTCTAAAGGGCGCAAAAGCCCTACACATCTTATGATGGATGCCTCTCTTAAAGGTATTCGTTATCTTACTGTTATTTATTATAATTTTATTGATGAGGAAGCCGCGTCTGAGCTTTTGCAAGCGGCAAAAATTTTGGGCATAAATGTACGTATAGGCATTGAATTTTCTCTACCCTTTGAAGATAAGCACGTACAATTTGTGTGGTCTCCGCGTTATGCGGGTAATCCCGTACGATTTATGGAATTTCTCGCCGAAGCCCCCATGCAGCATTTAATGCAGTTGGGGCGCGAAGCTTCGGCGTGGCGTGCAGGTTCGGTGTATGAAGTATTGCATGTATGGAACACGCACCATCGTTTTGCGCTGGCGCAAGCTACAGGTATGCAGGCTGAGCAATTGGGGCCTTTGGCTCGAGAAGATTTTAGCGCTTTTGTGGGCACGGGGCAGGCCTCCCATGCGCATTTGGCAGAGTTTATTTTTGCTCACATGCAAAGAGCCCTGAAAGAGCGGTGCGCAGCTTTGCGCTTAGAAGAAGAAAATTCTCAAGAAGATGCTGCGCATTTAAGTTTTTTGCAAGAGCAAAGGCATATTGTGCAAGGCCTTTCCATAGAGCATATTTATGATAGTTATATAAATCCATCGCTGGATAAAAATATAGCTTTATCCACGGTGGATAAAAATGATCCTCGCAGGCCGGATTTACTACGCTTAACGCCGCTTTCTTTGCTAGATTGGATTACTTCCATTCAATCAGGCGGTTTTTTGACTTTGCAATTGGGCGGTCTTACCTGCGAAGATGTACTGGTGCTGCTATGGCAATGTCAGGGGCTTATCTCGCATTTAGAAGTCTTTAATTTACAGCATTGGCAAGATCAGCGTTTAGAACATAGCGCCGCCATCAATGCATTACAGCAGGCTCTTAACTCTGGCTCTGCGCCGCGATTAAAAAATATTGTTTTGCTATTATTACAAGAACGCGAAAAGCTAGATGCAAACTTTACCGAGCCTTGCCCAAGGCATGAAAGGCGTAAAGAGGTTTTGCGCGAGATTTTATGCCATATTGTATCGTTAACCAATTTATATTCTTCTCCTAAATTGCGTTCGCGCATGGGAACAAATGCCACAGACAGACCGTCTAATCGCAGACATATGGGGCTGGTTTTTCCCGAAACACTCAATGGGAGAGGGCGTAAGGCCTTGGCACAGCACGGAGAAAAAGCCCATGTACCTTTTGATGTGGATTTGCATTATGTGGTGCGTTATACCCCCAGCGTCATGGCAGCAGAAAAAAGTCGCCTCACACGCATGATTCGTGCTTTGCCAGCTTGCAGTCAATATGGCTATGTAAAATTTCAAGAGTGGCATAGCCACTCTGCCACGGCGCGTTTTGGAAATACGGGCTCATTGAGCTTGCTTGAAAAAGGCTTGAAGCTAGAAAAAAACCACAAGGCAGATGATTTGCCTGCAGGTAAGCATTTAAACTCCAAGCTTTCTAATATATTAAAGGTTGTTTTGGGCTTTATACCGGCAAGTCTTGCTTTTTATTATACGCAAACATGGTGGGTATTGGCTTATTTAGGGCCGGTTATTTGGTTTTCTATCACTGGGGTGCGCAATATTATTCAATTTGTTGTGGCAGGTACGGGCTTTCATCGCTCTGGCTTGTTGCGCTGGAATGATTATGTGAGTTGGTCGCGCCTTTGTGACTCTCTTCTTTATACAGGTTTTTCGGTGCCTTTATTGGAGGTGCTGGTGCGTACCTGGCTTTTAGAAGATTTACTGAAAATGAATGCTGCCAGCCATGCTGTTATTGTGTATACGGTTATGTCGGTGGTGAATGGCCTGTATATTTCTTGGCATAATATTGTGCGTGGCCTGCCCAAAGAGGCTGTCATTGGTAATTTATTTAGGTCAGCTTTAGCCATACCCATGGCTTTGCTTTTTAATACTATTGTCCTTGATTTTTTACTTTATGTGGCCAATGTGCCCAATGCCGCAGCTCTTGTAAGCACATCTTCTGCCATTATTTCTAAAATGGCATCTGATACAGTTGCCGCCCTTATTGAAGGTTATGCTGATAAGAAAAATATGGTGCGTATGCGTAATTGGGATTATAAATCTAAGCTTAGAGATGTTTTTCAAAGTTATGTGCGGCTAGATTTGGCTTTTGCGCAAGAGGACATCAATGACATGTTACGCTCACCGCGCGTGCTTATGCAAAGGGTGCAAGAAAAAGATCCTCTTTTATACACAGAGCTTGTTATCAACGCTTTAGATCTTATGTATTTTTGGTATTATAGACCGCGAGCCCGCGAAGTGTGTAAAAAATTCGTTCGGCGTATGAGCCCCGAAGAGCGCACAGCCTTTGCCTTTTTGCAATTGGTGCTTATGCAAGAGCGTGAAGTGAGTCAGCTCTTTGTGGATGGCCTTGTGGGGCGTAATTTTAGCAAGGCTTTGGCATTTTATTTGGCTGAGCACAGAGCCTATATTAAAAAATTGCTGCAAATGTGCGCGGTGTCTTATGAAGAAAAAATGCACGAAGTAGCTTAGGCGGGCTAGAGTCCCTGCAAGGCGAAAGTTTTTAGACAAATCTTTGACAAGTTTTTTCATGTCAAAAAAAATACTAGATAATTGCTAGTATTATAAAAAATGGCATGGTATTTGCTGAATTTTTGCTTAAAGGGTAAAACTTTTACCATAGCGCTTAGAGCATTGTAAAAAAAGAAAGCGCACAAAGCAAAATAAGGTCACGGTATGAAAAAGCGCAACACTACCAAAATATTATGGAATAAGCTTGGGCAAGCTATCACCATTACAGGCAGTACTGGTGTGGGCGCAGCCTTGGCAATTCTTTTGGCAGGTTTTGTGCCCCCCATGGAAGGGCAAAGTATTCGAAGGCCAGTGGCAAAAAAAGTAGCGGAACTACGCCCAGAAGATTATCCTGCGCCCATTGTGCACAGTGCTAGCGGCACTTCTTTCCGTGCATCGGTGAGTAAGAAGATTTTATCTGCTAAACCTGAAAGCTATGTTTCAGCTTCAGGTATGATTTTTGGTAAAGCTTCTGCGCCATCTTGGATGCAATTTTCTGCATCTTCTTTAGCGTTAAATACTGCCCAAGGCTCCAAACAGCTTGAAAATACCGCTTCTGCCATGGCCTTGGTTTTAGAAGATGGCGCTGATTATGTAGCGCTTGCAGGGCAAGAGGCTTTGCTTGTGACCACGCAACCGAAAGGCTTTGGGGAGGCTTTGACTTCTGCAGGCAGACCCTTACGCTGGCAAAATACAGACACACCCCATACAGAGCAAAATTGGGAAGATGTGGATCCTTTGTGCGCGCTAGAGCGCCCCAGTATGGAGGCTTTGCAAGCTAAACTTTTGACGCGCGCCTATGCGCCAGGCACAGGCGAAAGCTATAGAGTTGCCGCCCGCCGCTATGCCCCCATAGTGCGAAAAATGGCGCAAAAATATAAGCTACGCCCCTCGCTTATTTATGCCATCATTCATACAGAGAGTAATTTTCGCCCGCGTTTGGCAAGCTCTGCCTCAGCTATGGGGCTTATGCAGCTTTTACCAAGCACAGCTGGGGGGGAAGTGCATAGATATTTATATGGGCATACAGCCGTGGTAACCCATGAAGACTTAGCACAGCCAGAGCTAAATATTACCTTTGGCGCCACCTATTTTCATTTACTTATGACGCAGCATTTGTATGGTATAGTGCAACATCGTACCCGTGAAATTTGCGCCATTGCGGCTTATAATATGGGTATTGGGCGTTTATTACGCTATTTTGGCCCCAGCGATGAAGCGGCTTTTGCAGCCATTAATGCTTTAACGCCGCAACAAGTTTTTCAACAATTAACAGAAGTTTTGCCTATAGCTGAAACAAGAGCCTATGTTTCTCGCGTAAGCTATAGAGAAAGCATGTATAAAAATTTGTAGGTATTTGGCACAAGGCTTTGCAAGGCGCTAAAATCTAGCGCCGACAGGGAATAAGCTTAGCTTGAAAAAAATAACAAATTTCTGTATTCTAGGGAATGGCTTTTATGTGAAAAGAGCCATTCCCTTGTTTTTATTTATAAACTATATAGAAGTGCACAAAAAGATTTTTACCTGTGCCTTTCTTAACCATACATAAGGAGCTTATATGTTGCGTATTATTCCCATTTTAGTACTTTCTCTCTCTTTGCTTGCTTGTAACTCGCCCTCTGCTGAGGAAAGTGCTCAAAAAACCTCAGCCCCCACAGTGCAATCTTTTGCCGTGGTAGATACAGCGAAAATTTTTCGTGAAAGTGAGCCTGGTAAAGCTGGCGTAGAGTTTTTAAAAGGCGTGCAAGGCGATATGCAAATTGAACTAGCCACCTTACAAGCTAAAATGCAGGCTGATCCAGAAAATCCTGCATTGCAACAAGAAGCACAAAGCGTTTTTGCACAATTACAACAACGCATGAACGCTGAAGAGCAAAATGTGGTGAATGTGCTTAATGAGCTTGTGCAACGCACTTTGGATGAATACCGCGCCAGTGAAAAAATTTCTGTCATCGTGGGGACAGAAGCGGCTTTGTCTTATGATAAAGCTGTGGATGTGACCGATGCCATTATCTCTGCCATGAATAAGCATAAGATTGAATATAAGTCTATTATGCCTGAAGCCCCTGCTAAAGTAGAGACCCCTGCTGTTGAGCAACCTGCCCCAGAAACTCCTGCTACTGAGGCTCCTGCCACTAAGGCGCCTGCTACAGAAGCACCTGCACAAGAAAAAGCCGCTGAATAAGCGCACTCTATATACCATTAAGCGCTGTCTTCTTTGCGGAGGGCAGCGCTTTTTTTATGCAAAAAAGCATGCAAAAGACTGCGCCTCTATTGCTGGCTAAGCTTTACTATAAAAATGAGCACTGCCTGTGGTGTTTAAAAAAAACTTTTAAAAAGGTAGTTTTTAGGTATTTATGACTTTAAGGCTAGGGGAGTTTTTTGGAAATGAGAGAAAAATTGGGGAAAACCTTTATTTACAAAGATTTTCCCCAACAAATGCAAAGAGTAAATTATTTTACTGTAAGGCGTAAAAAGCGTTTTTTGCCAAGGCGAATAATATACTCACCTTTAGCTAAGGGGCTTTGGGCGTCGGTGCAGCGCTCGTCATCAACAGAAAGGGCATTTTCCTTAATGAGGCGACGGGCTTCGCCGCGTGATTTCACAAGGCCAGCTGCTTCTAAAAATACAGGTGGGGTGCTTTCTTCACCCTCAAGGCATTCATGACAAGGGGCGTCATCAGGAACGCCGCCGCCTGCAAATACGGCATTAAAGCCTTGGCGGGCTTCCTTACCTGCTTCTGGGCTATGATAGCGAGATACCATTTCTTCTGCCAAATTTTCCTTGGCAATTTTAGGATGCAAAGAGCCGTCTTCTACTTGCTTTTTTAACTCTGCAATGGCTTCAAGGCTTTGTGAAGAAAGTAATTCATAATAGCTCCACATGAGCTCATCAGAAATAGACATAACTTTGCCAAAAATATCACTGGGGCTTTCGTCAATGCCGATATAGTTGCCATAGGATTTGCTCATTTTGCGCACGCCATCGGTACCTACCAAAAGGGGCATGGTGATAATGCACTGGCTTTCTAAGCCATATTGGCTTTGTAAATGACGCCCTACAAGCAGGTTAAACTTTTGGTCTGTGCCGCCCATTTCTACATCAGCTTTTAAGGCTACAGAGTCATAGCCTTGGCAAAGAGGGTAGAGGAATTCGTGCACAGCAATGGGGCGTTGCTCTTTAAAACGTTTTTCAAAGTCATCACGCTCCATCATGCGGGCTACGGTGTAACGCGAAGCTAGACGAATAAAGTCTGCGGCGCCCATTTCGCCAAGCCATTTAGAGTTAAATTCCACCACAGTTTTTTCTGGGTCAAGAATTTTAAAGACTTGCTTTTTATATGTTTCGGCATTGGCTAGCACTTGTTCTTTGGTAAGGGGCGGGCGGGTTTCGCTTCTGCCAGAAGGGTCACCAATAGAACCGGTAAAGTCACCAATAAGAAAGACAACACGGTGTCCCATTTCTTGAAAGTGGCGCATCTTGTGCATAACCACAGTATGTCCAAGGTGCAAATCTGGGGCAGTGGGGTCAAAACCCACTTTTACGGTAAGGGGCTTACCACGCAGAATTTTTTTGCGTAATTCTTCCGCGTCAATAAGTTCGGCAATGCCGCGGCTAATGTGCGCCATTTGTTTTTCAATATCAATCTCTAGCATGGAAAACCTCGAAGAAATAAAATTAAGAGGCAACACTTTTACAGGTAAAAGTTAAACTGTCAACAATTATAAGGTCTCTTGGCATTTAAGCGTGGTGTAAGAGATTTTATGATGGGGATAACGTATCTGGGGTGGCTGCTTCATGCACCATGAGCTGCTCCTCTTCAGGGAAGTTGAGCATGACATGGTCAAGGCTTGTTAAGGCGGCAAACCAGCGCATATCTTGCGGAGCAAGTTCTCGGCATAAAGATACAAAGTCAAAGGCTGTGCGACAACATCCACTTATGTAATCAGTGCCAGCAAGAAATTGTTTGTTATCTCGACGTAAAATGAAAACCCAATTGAGCGCAACATCTAGCATATGTTCAGCCCCCATAAGGCTTTGGCGAGCTGAAATGCTTTTTTCAGGGTGCTGAATTTTTTCATAACTGAGTAAGTAAAACTGGCTACGCGGAGCGTCTTGAAAGCGCAAAGCCGCGCCGCCTGCGGCCACCGCGAGCATTTTTTTGTGGCTTGCGCTGCATTGATCCCCTAAAAGGCAGTGGTTTGCCTCATGGAGGAAAGTGAAAATACGCTCTTTAGCTTGTTGCTCGGTTAAGTGGGCTTTAGAGAGATCTTTTAAGGTAGAGAAAATGTTCAAGATAAGGGATAAACAGGGGGCATTGCGTAATGTGTTTAGGAAAGAATCTTTATCTTGAATTTCTAGCATGTTGTAAATATTCATAAGGCCAATGGCAAATCGAAAAGTCATGGTATTGTGTTGTTCATGCCGTCTCATAGGCAAAAAGCTTGGCTTTGGCGCGAGGGAAGGTGCCATGGCTATAAAGTTTTCTACTGTTTGTGCAAAGCTTTGTGCTCTGTGTGAGGCAAGATGCTCTTTTTGTACGCGAATCCAAGCTCTTCGCCCAAGTTTTTCAGCGAAAGATGTATCCTCAAGGCAAAGGTTTATATGTTTTTCGAGTTCTTCAATGTCACGGTAAATGAGAATTTCTTTGTCTGGCTCTAAAAGAGAATCTTGGTCTTCGCCTATATGAGGGGTGATAAGGGCGCAGCCACAAGCGCTGCCCTCTAAAAGGCGAAAATTAACTTCTTTAGCAATGGATTCGTTGGGGATGATTCGCGTTTCGTTGTAAAGATCAAGCATTTTGAGATAGGGGATATTTTCTTTATGCGCTACCTTATACCGTTCAAGCAAAAGCTGGCAAATACGCTTCCGTTCAGGGCGTGTGCCGCTGAGCCTGCCCACAAAGTTAAGATCGTGGGTTCGTTTTGCATGAGGAATGAAAGGGCGTTTTGGGGCGATCTCGGCTAATCTGTGCATGTGTGGATGCAGCCATTCGGTAGGTAGCTTTTCTAAAAAAGCCTTGTGCGGAGTAAAGAAAACATCAAACAGTGCGGCATAATACATTTGCCACCAATAGCGTAAATGACTATCTATGCCCCAGTGGGCTGTGGCGCACGGCAAAGAGTGTATGTCTGAGAAAAAAATATTAAAGGCTAAATGCTCTTTGTGCAAAAAAATGTCAGGCTGTGCGGGGCATTGCTCAATATAGGTGCGTGCTTGAAATATGCCGCTTTGAGTGATTTTTATAGAAAAAACTGTATGACCTAAATCTTGTAGAGCCTGGTCAAAATTACCATTGATAGAAAGTATAGTAGCCATAGGAAAAAAATACCATGACCTGCGGCGGGAAGCAAGCTTTGCCTCTGCTCTAGGCGTTAAATGCCAATTTTTGCCCTTAAGCTAAGGTTGCGCCCCCGTGTTTTTGGTGCTATCATATATGATTGTCAAATAAAAGGCTGCCCTGCGCAGCGTGCAAGCTTGTATAAAAAGCTTGAAATTAAGCTTTAGTCCGCTTAGGCCTAAGCTTTACATAAGGATACCACATGACCCATGAAAATTTCCAAGAAGGCTGTGCCTCTTCTTTTGATGAACTTGAAAACTCAGGCGTTTCTGTAGAACGCGAACCGCGTGAAGCCTTGGCTGCTCTAAGCCTTGCAGATGTGCCCGAAGTTTTGCAACAAGCGTGTGCTAAAGCCCGTTGGGCACAGCTTATGCCTGTGCAGAGTTTATCTTTGCCCTACCTTCTTGCGCGTCGTGACCTTATGGTTCAATCGTGCACAGGTAGCGGTAAAACAGGGGCGTATACCTTGCCCTTACTCAAACAGCTTACCCCAGAGCGCCGCGTGGTGCAGGCGCTAGTGCTTGTGCCTACCCGTGAGCTTGCAGTGCAAGTAGAGCGCGAAGCCCAAATTCTTTTTGAAGGCAGTGGCCTTGATGTGGCAGCTGTGTATGGCGGCGTGGGTTATGGTAAACAAAATCAAGCCTTGCGCGACGGTGCTCAAGTGGTGGTGGGTACCCCTGGGCGTATTTTAGACCACTTATTGCGTCGTTCTCTAAAGCTTGATGCTTTGCGCACGCTTATTTTTGACGAAGCAGATCGCATGCTTTCTATTGGTTTTTATCCAGATATGAAAGAAGTGCAAAAGTATTTGCCCAAGCGCCGAGTAAATACATGCCTGTTTTCAGCTACCTATCCCCCCAATGTTATGCAGCTTGCTGGCGAGTTTATGTTTGAGCCGGCCATGCTTTCTTTATCTAAAAAGCAAGTGCATGTGCCGCAAATGCAGCATCAATATTGCCTGTGCCGCACCATGGATAAAGATAGAGCCTTGGTACGCCTTATTGAAATGGAAAATCCGGCTTCAGGTATCATTTTTTGTAATACCAAGGCCAATGTGCACTATGTGGCAGAAGTTTTGCGCGGTTTTGGCTATAGCGCCGATGAACTTTCGGCAGATTTGTCGCAAGTGAAACGTGAAAAGGTGCTTGGTAGAATACGTGATGGTAAATTGCGCTTTTTAGTAGCCACCGACGTGGCGGCGCGTGGCATTGATATTCCGGCTTTATCGCACGTGTTTTTATATGAGCCTCCAGCCGATCATGAAGTGTATATTCACCGTGCTGGGCGTACAGGTCGCGCCGGCGCCGCTGGTACGGTCATTTCGCTGGTGGACGTTATGCAAAAGCTTGACCTTGAGCGCATAGCTAACCAATATAGTATCACTCTTGTGCAAAAAGAATTACCCAATGATGATGATGTGGCCATGGTTGTGGGGCAGCGTCTTTCGGCCTTGTTAGAGGCGCGTTACCGTAACCTCACCGGTCTTGAACGCGAAAGAGTGAAGAGATTTCGCTATATTGCTAATGTTTTTGCTAAGTATGGCGAAGAGGGCAGAATGCCCCCGCCCATGAAAGATGTGCTTGCCACTGAAGAAGGTCAAGATATACTCTTGGCTATGCTTTTAGATGCTTGTTATCAAGAAAGTTTGGGCACGCCGGTGCTTGTGCCAAGCGCAGCGGTGAAAGTGCAAGAGCCACAGCAAAAATCTGCGCATAAGTCGCGTAAATCGCGCGGGGCAAAAAGTGCTAAGCCAGCATCATCACAGCAAGAAAGATCTGCGCATGAAGAAAGTCATGCACATGATAAAAAATCTGAGCGTAGAGATGCACAGGAAAATTCTGGTGAAGCGCGCAAAGCTGGACGCAGCTCTCGTTCTGCCAATTCAGACCGTGCAGATAGAGGCGAGCGCCGCGAAAATACTGACCGGTCAGGCCATTCAGATCATTCAGGCCGTGCAGGCAAGTCATCTCGTCCCGCGCGTCCTGCTCGTCAAGAGCATAAAAGCCCCAAGAATAGTCGGGGGCGTAGGGGCTCAGAAAAAGGGAATGTTTTTGGTTTAGACCCTTCGGCAAAAGGTAAAAAAGCAAAGTAGCTCTTGTGGGGAAAAAGTATGAACCAGGAAAATACACCACTTTCTCTTAAAGATGAAGAGGATGCCTTGCCCACAGCTGCAGCTGAGGGCGATGAATCTTGCGCCTTGGAGCTTGCAGATGCTGTATGCGAAGAAGTGACGGCAAACTTTGGTGCCTTATTGCGAGACGTAGATTTTGCACCAGAATTACGCATCTTTAACATTGGTTTTTTTGACCGAACTTTGCGCCGCAGTCTTGAGCAAGAATTGCGTATGGTGTATATTGGTTTGTGGGCTTTAGCCCTTGAGCAGTCTTTTCCTAAGACAGCGCAAGCCTTTTTTGCTTTTTTTGTAAAGCGCTATGTGCAAGAGCTTACAGGTAGCACGCAAAAAGTGGTGTATGAAAAAATTATGAATTATAGGGATATGATTTTGCGTTCTGATGCCAAGGATTTTAATCATATTAGCGAGCATTTGCTTTCTTTTACCAAGGTAAAAGAAGATAAGCGTAAAGCCGACACTTTACGCTTATCTTTGGCATTGCGCAATCATTATACTTTTATTTTTCAGCGTCTTGTTTAATTTATATGTATAAAATTTCTTCTGTTAAAGATTTTGCTGCCATAGCGCAAAAAGTGGCTGAGCAAAGCTTGCACGGTCAGGCACCCAACTATAAAGGCACGTGTATTACCATTGGTAATTTTGACGGTGTGCATGTGGGGCATCAGGCTTTATTGCAACGCACGGTGCAAAGGGCTAAAGAGTTGCACTTACTTCCTGTGGTGCTTACCTTTTGGCCGCATCCATTAGCGGTGTTAGCGCCGCTGCGGGCACCTGCGCTTTTGAGTGCCCAAAGCGAAAGGCATGAAATTTTTGAAAAATATGGCATAAAGCTAGTGCTAGAGCTCGGCTTTACCCGAGATCTCGCCGCTTTAAGCCCGCAAGAATTTATTCAGCAAGTGCTTTGCCCCATGGAATGTCGTCAACTTGTGGTGGGTTATGATTTTTCCTTGGGTAAGGGGAGAGCAGGAAACTTTGAAGTGCTACAAGGCCTTGGTGAGCAATACGGCTTTGCCCTTGAGCGTCTAGATTCTGTTATTGTTAATAATGCTGTGGTAAGTTCTACACGAGTGCGTAATCTTGTGCGTACCGGTGAAGTGTGGGAAGTAAACGCCCTATTAGGGCGTCATTATCATTTGCGCGGGCCCATTATTCATGGTTATGGGCGCGGCGAAGGGCTGGGTTTTCCTACGGCAAATCTTGAAGTGGGTACCACCTTGGTGCCGCGTGTGGGTGTTTACGCCACTTGGGTGCATACAGAAGATGGGCAAAAGCCGCTTCCTGCTGTGACCAATGTGGGTTATGTGCCTACCTTTGGTAATGATGCTTTGTCGGTGGAAAGTTTTATTTTAGAGGGTAAGCCTCAGCTTTACGATAAAGATATCTGTTTGGCCTTTGTGCAATATATACGCGATGAGCAGCAATTTAGCCATATTGGCGAACTAAAAGAGCGCATAGCCAAGGATGTGGCCTTGGCGCGTGAAATTTTAGAAGTGCCAGCGGTAGGAAGTACTGCGCTGTAAGTGGCAAGCCTTTGAGGTTTTGGTTATGTTTCCATCACGAAAATCACGACAATCCCTAATTTCAGCTTCTTGTGAAAGACCTGGTCTGCGCATGTTTCTTTTTTGCTGCCTTTTTTCGTTAATAGTTTCAGCCTATTGGTGGAATTTTGAACAGCGCCTTGCTAAAATTCAGCCACCTGATGGTTCGCATCGCGTTATAGATGAAGATAAGCTTTTGAGTAAAAGTGAATTACGTCTTTTTTATGCATGGCGTTCAAAATTTCAAAAAGAATGGAATGTGCCTTTGCTTGTGCAGGTAAGTGCTGGGGCTTTGCAATTGCCACCCTATGCCACAAGTACCCTTTTTGTGGGGGCAGGGCTTAGTCATGCTGAGGCTGTTATTGCTGTGCCACCCTTGGTACGCAAAGCTTTAGGCGAGGGCTTACGCTTAGAAGCCGAAGAAAAATTGTCTTTATGCATCAAAAATGCAGCGCCCATTACTGCCTATGTACAAGCTGGCAGTGCTGAGGAGCAAGGGCTTAAAATTTCGGAAAACACTACGCTGGAAGAACTTAAATCTGGCGCCGCACAGGCCATTACGCATTGCCTGGATGCCTCGTTAAACCATATTTGGGACGCTTTATAATTATGAAACATGTGCATTTATACACAGATGGTTCTTGTCTTGGTAATCCTGGCCCTGGTGGTTGGGGCGCCATTTTGCGCCTAGCCGTGACGGGGCAAGAAAAAGAACTAAGTGGCGGATTTGCTAAAACTACCAATAACCGTATGGAAATTATGGCTGTTTTAGAAGGTTTGCGCCAATTGAAAGAGCCCTGCCTTGTGGAAGTGTATTCTGATTCGCAATATGTATGTAATGCTATTCAAAAAAAATGGCTGGCCTCGTGGCGTAAAAATCACTGGGTGAAATCTGATAAAAAGCCTGTAAAAAATAAAGATTTATGGGAAGCTCTCTGGCCTTTGCTAGTCAAGCATCAGGTGACTTTTCACTGGGTGCGCGGTCATGCTGGGCATACAGAAAATGAACGTTGTGACGTTTTGGCGCGTGAGGCTGCAGGGCAAAGTAATTTGCCTGTGGATGAAGGCCGCGCCTTGAACGAATAGGAATATATAGCTATGTGGGCAGAATATATAGAGCCATTATGGCAAGGTTTATTTTGGCCCATGTTACGTTTACTTTTGGGCATGAGCGTGGGCTTGCTTATGGCCAATGTGCTTGAGGCCTTACGCTGGACGCAGTATTTGGCCCGCGTGGCATCGCCTTTATCGCGCACAGCGCATTTGGGTGAAGTTTCTGGGGCGGCATTTTCCACAGCTTTCGTCTCCCCTGCATCTGCCAACGCTCTTTTGGCAGAAAAATATCAAGAAGGTCATATTAGCAAGCGCGAAGTTGTGCTCTCTAATCTTTTCAATTCTCTTCCCTCGTATCTTACACATACGCCAAGCATATTTTTCTTAGTCTGGCCTGTGCTGGGTTTCCCCACCTTTATTTATGTGGGACTCACCTTGCTTGCGGCCTTTGGGCGCACAGTGCTTACTATTATAACGGCGCGCTTTTTATTGCCACCCGTACCTGAGGGCTGCGTTATTTGCCATTTAGATACCAGTGCTGTGAGCTGGCGCGAGGCCTTTGCTAAGGCCATGAAAAGATTTAAGCGCCGCATACCAAAGCTGTGTTATTTCACCGTGCCCATTTATGCGCTTATGTATGTGCTGCAAAAATATGGATTTTTTGATATGGCAGAAATTTGGCTAGCGCAGCATATGGCATGGCTATCTTTTTTACGTCCTGAGGCCATGGGCATTATTGCCTTGCACCTAGCGGCAGAGCTCGGGGCGGCGCTTTCGGCGGCGGGGGTGGCTTTATACGGTGGTGGGCTCAGTGAACGAGAGGTTGTGCTCGCTTTGTTGGTGGGTAATATTCTTTCTACCCCCATGCGCGCCATACGCCACCAATTGCCCTCCTATGCGGGGTTTTTTGCCCCTCGCTTAGCCTTGCAATTGGTGGTGAGTAATCAAAGTATGCGAGCCCTGTCTATGCTCGTAGTGACAGTGCTGTATTATTATCTTTCTTTGCCTGTCTAATGTTTTTAACGCTTTTTCTTGCGTAAATACGAAGGCTCTTTGCGTTTTTGCCCGCCAGATTTTGAGCCTCCTGCTCGTGATCCTGTTTTTGATGCCCCTGCACGCGAGCCAGATTTTGTTCTAGAGCTTTTCCCTTTGTGCCCTTGCTTCGAGCTAGCGGCATAAGCCCGCCCTTTTTTGCCACGCCCCTGCGCTGGGGGGAGGGTTTCAGCTTCGAGCAGGCTTAGAGTTATTTCAAGGCGTCCAAGGTTTACTTCTGCTAAGCGTACCCATACCCTTTGCCCAAGGGCAAAGCGCGTGCCGCTCATAACACCAATAAGTTCTTGCTTGTCTGTATCATATTCAAAATAATCATCGCCAAGTTCTGCAATGCGAATCATACCCTCCACGGGCATGGCGTCTAGCTCTACAAAAAGGCCAAAGTCTGAAACACCGGCAATGGTGCCTTGGTATTTTTGCCCTTCATGACCGTGTAATACCATCACTGCCAAACGGCGTGCCATTTCACGCTCTGCTTCCATGGCGGCGCGTTCGCATTGGTTAAGGCCATCGCCTATGGCTACCAATTTGTGCGCAGGAAAGGCTTTATTATCTATGGCTAAGGCTTCTTTAAGGGCGCGGTGCACCACCACATCGGCATAGCGACGAATGGGTGAGGTAAAGTGGCAATAGCAAGTGGATGCTAGGCCAAAGTGTCCGTCATTTTCTGGCTGATAGCGAGCTTGAGGCATGGTGCGCAGCGCAAGGCGCCCTACCAAAAATTCTTGGGGGCTGTCTTTGGCGGCGGTTAAGATGCCTTGTATATCTTTAGCGCTGGGCTTTGCGGGTATTTTTTCTGCCAAAGCTGTGGAGGCGAGAGTTCGAAAAAGCCCCTCAAGGCGCAGGCTTTCAGGCTCTGGGTGCACACGATAGAGCACAGGGGCGCCTTTTTCTTCTAAAAATTCTGCCACGGCCTCATTGGCGGCTATCATGAACTCTTCAATGAGTTGATGGGCAAAGTGCTGCTCTTTGCGGCTAATATCCACAATACGTCCTTGCTCATCAAAATGATATTCTGGCTCTGGCATATGAAAATCTAAGGTGCCACGAAGCATTCTTTTTTGCGCTAAAATGCGGGCAAAGGTTTCGGCATCTTCCAGCATGGCTAAGAGGGTAGTGCCGTGCTCTGCGCGTAGAAACTCTTCACGGGCGGCGCTGTCTTTATCTATGACCAAGGCTTTGACCTCGGTATAGGTAAGGCGCGCGTGTGAAAGCATAACCGCTTCAGAAAAGTGGCTTTTATGCAAGGCGCCGGCTTTGTCAAAGTGCATTTCTGCCAGCATAATAAGTCTATTAACCTTGGGATTGAGCGAGCACAGCCCATTGGAGAGCGCCTTAGGGAGCATGGGCTCTACAGAGCGCGGAAAATACCAAGAATTGCCACGAATACGAGCTTCTTTATCTAAAGCTGAACCCGGATGCACATAATGGGTAACGTCGGCAATGCCCACATAAAGAATATAGCCGCCATTGTCTTGTTTTTTCACATAGATGGCATCGTCAAAATCGCGTGCTGTTTCACCGTCAATGGTAACAAAGGGCAAATGGCGTACATCTTGGCGCTCTGCAAAATCCTCTGGGCGCGGGGCTTCAGGCAAAGCCTCCGCTTCTGCCAAAGCTGCAGGGGGAAATTCCGCCGGCGCGCCGTGATTAAGCTTTACTAAATTTTCTTGCACCGCCACATTGTCTTCGCGCCCGTGGGTGGAGAGGGCTTCACCTTGCCATAGGTCTGAGGCCAATTGCTGTGTGGGGCGCACCAGTACTAAGGTATTATGGCTAAGCTCAGATACAATTTCGGGCTTAATGTCTGCCTTGGTTAGGCGAATGGTAAAGGGAAAACGCACATCGCATGGCTTGCAAAAAAGATAGGGGGTGTCGGGGCTTGCGTGAGTGCCAAGGCGTTTTTTCTTACCGCGTTTTTGCAAGGCACTATGGGGATTATGCGCCTCGCGCATATCACTTATGCGAACCATAACATCCGTGGCTTTGCGCTGTACCACTTCTATAATGCGCCCCTCAGGTTTTTCTTTAGAGCCGCGCCCTGGTAATAAAATCACCCGCACCGTGTCGCCATGCCATGCATCGCCGGCTTGTGAGGGATGGATAAAAATAGAAAAGCCACTGTCTTTGTCAGAAGTTTTTTTCTTAGACTGTTCTGTGATAGGGTTTAGAGACTCTTGTTCTGCATCTTGCTTGTGTGTTTCGTTTTGAGTATCGCTTTGAGCCTGACTATAATCAGGGCGCGCCATATCTACAAAGCCTACCCCAGATCTTTGCACGCTATAATACCCCACAAAGGTGCGCATTTGTCCGCGTGCTACCCATTGCCCGCCATGCATGCGCACAATGCGCCCCTCGTCTGTCAACTGTTGCAACATTGCCTCAACATGCCCTTTTTGGCGGCGCTGAATATCTAAAAAGCGTAATATTTGGTCTAGGCGTAAGGGCTTTTGCCCTGACTCTAAAAGATGCACCAGCATTTCAGGTGAGGGATTAAATTCTGTTTTGCTCTTTTTAGAGGGCTTTAGACTTTTGTCATTTTTTTTCATTTTTTGCATGGTATTTTTGCTTGGGTAAAGGTGGGGTAAGGGCTCAAAAAAAATCCAAATGGCAAGGCATAACCCAGACCATTTGGATTTTTGACATCAAATGTGGGCATTTACAATTTCATAATCGCCCTAAAACTGATTTTATTAATCTCTATTGCCGCCCATAAAGCGTAGCATCATAAGGAAGAGGTTGATAAAATCAAGGTATAGGGTCAAGGCACCAAGAATAACACCACGGCGAACAGCAGTGCCGTCATTGATTGGGGCGTTAGCGCCAAATTCTTTAATTTTTTGGGTGTCATAAGCAGTTAAACCGGTAAAGATAAGCACGCCTATGCCACTGATAACATAATCCATCATGGCGCTTTGTAAGAAGATATTTACAACCATGGCAATGATAAGGCCAAAAAGACCCATCATAAGGAAAGATCCCATGGAAGTAAGGTCGCGCTTGGTTACCCAGCCATAAACGCTCATGGCTAAGAATGTGCCGGCTGTTACCACAAAGGCATTAACAATGGAGCCCATGGGGTAAACCAAGAAGATGCTCGACATGGTCACGCCGGTAAGGGCAGAGTAGAGCATAAAAAGACCTGTGGCCATGGTGGCAGACATACGCTGAATGGCAGCAGAAATACCCAGTACAAGGCCTAATTGGGCGATGACAAGGGCAATAAGTACAAAAGAATTACCAAAAATAAGGCTTTGCATGGACTGGGAACCAGCCACTACCCAAGCGGTAACTGCGGTAAGAGCAAGCCCCATGGACATCCATTGATACACTTGACGCATAAAAATGGAAGCAACAGAAGCACTTGATTGACTCAAGGTTTGCGTAGATTGCATATTTTCCTCCGAATAAAGATGACCAGATACATTCTGGAAGTATTACTAAATTAACGCACATAAAATAAGTCAGTATAGAATAAAAGGCAAGGGATAGAAAGCGGTATATTTTATGGTTTTGCTATGAATACAGCGAGGGCTTTGAATTTCGCCACAATGAACGTTGCTTTTTTTAGTTAAATTGGTGATACTTGGGCAAGAAATTGCATTAAGGTGAATTTGTGTAGGTAGTCATGGCAGCTCGTATTGTAAAGAAAAAATCCCCGCCCAAGCCAGAACCGGTAGAGGTAGAAGAAAAAGCGCCTGTTATTTCGCCGCCTTCATTGTGGCGTAGGCTTTTTCCTGCCTTGTTTTTTATGGGCGTGCTGGCGGCCATGGTATATGCTTTTTCTGGAACAGATTACACTACTTCTCCGCGTGCAGCCAAAGAAAAAACCACACAGCAAAGGCCTGCAAAACAAGCACCGCCCAAAAAAACTGCGGCGCAAGAGCAATTAGAACGCTATAAAGAGCAATATGAAGAATATAAAAGCACATTTACGCAGATAGATGTGGATGATGTGGATAGAGATGATCTTCTCGCCATATCCCATGATTTTTATTCTCTCTATGCCAATGCCAAAACATGGCCCAACCGTCCTGCAGCGCTTTTTCGCGCGGCTGAGGTAATGGAATTTAGCGCCAAAAATATGGAGGAAGACGGCGATTATGCCACTGCAGCAGATTTTTATGAAAAACTGGCGCGGGAGTTTCCTCAAAGTATTTTAGCAGACGATGCCTTGTATGCGGCGGCGCGTTTATGGGCTTTCTCCTTAGAAGATAATAAAAAAGCTTTGCAACTCTTAGCTTTATTGCGTGAAAATTATCCTAAGGGCGATACCTTGCCCAAGGCTTTGGCATTGGAGAAAAAACTCAGCCCCCCGCCTGCTCCTGTTAAAAAAAATGTCTCAGAAAAAACTGAGCCTGTCAAAAAAACACCTGCAAAACCCAAGCAACCAGTGCCCCCTGCCCAGGATGAAAAGGTACAGATTGCGCAAACAGTTGAAAAAAAACCGACACCCCCAAAACCCACTGGCCCCAAATCTCGCGCTGTGCCTGAGCTTGTGTATAAGCCTGTGCTTATGCCGGCTTCTTTGTTTATGTCGCAAGCGGTAAATAAATTAGCAGATTTAGAACAAATCCCTACGGCGTCTTTGTTAAGCGCGCCCCCAAGCCCTGTTGTAAAAGAAACTAAGCCAAGCACACCCCTTGCAACTAAAGCTAAGCCTAAAGCTTCTAAGCCTGATAGTGGGGGAGTAGCTACGCCAGAAAACCCTAAGAGTACTACTGACAGTGGCGCAAAAGAAAAGTCTACTTTACAAGCCGAAGCCACCGCCAGCGAGCAGGCTAAAATAGCTGTTAATGAGCAGGCTAAAAGCGTCCCTGCGCCTGTCATAGAGCAACCGTCTTTATGGGCACGAGCAGCACAAAGCATTGCA
>CAYJND010000013.1:0-6085 GCA_964371565.1 uncultured Desulfovibrionaceae bacterium | reverse complement strand
CCTGCGGTAGGGGAACCTGCGGTAGAGACTACAGCCATAGAGGATGTAAAGAAAAGTGCACCCGAAGCGCAAAAAATCAAAGAAGTGGCTCAAGTTGCACAGCCTAAAGTAAAGCCCAAAGAAATTACGCAAGCTAAGGCTGAAAATAAAGAAAAACCCCTAAGTCAGGCGCAAAATGTCATAAAGAAACAAGACTCTGATACTAAGCCTTTACCCTTGGCCATTTCTCACGCCAAAGAAAGTACCAAGAATCTTACCTTTATTCCTAAACCTGCGCCCTTACCCTTGCCCCAAGTTACGCCTAGCAAGAGTGCGCAACGAGCCGAGCTTGAACCAAAAGTAAAAAAAGAAGAGGTCAAAAAAAATGTTGCCACAGCAGAGACCCAAAAAACTGTAAAGCCCGCACCAGCGCCTAGCAAGAAAATAGAGGATAAGAATGCAGCGCATGCTACATCGCAACCTAAAGAAGCTAAGTCTAAAGACGCTAAACCTAAGCAAATAGCTACTAAAGAAAAAGCCCCCACTGCGCCTGTGAAAGAAGTTTCACCTGCAAAAAATACTAAGCCTTTGCCTGCGCCAGCAAAAGCTCAAAATACTGCGCCTGCCAAATCAAAAGTTTCTAGTCAGGCATCTGCTACGCAAAGCAAGGCTCAAGAGCAAGACCCTGTGTCTTTAGCTCAATCTCTGAGCGAAGATGAGCTAAATAAGCGCATGCGCAATGCACCTAGGGTAGACCTTGCTTCGCAATTGGGGCTTTCGGTGCGTACGGTGTATGTGGATATTGGTCATGGTGGTAAAGATCAAGGCACGGCTCATAATGGTCTTGTGGAAAGCGCTGTGGTTTTAGATATTGGTAAAAGGGTGGGGGATTTACTTAAATCTAAAGGTTTTAATGTTATTTACAGTCGCACATCTAATGTGTTTATTCCTCTAAGTGCGCGTTCCATAATGGCCAATGAACAGGGTGCAGATCTTTTTGTGTCTATACATATGAATGCTTTTGTGGGCCCGCCTGCTGTGCAAGGGTTTGAAACATACTATTTAGATTTTTCGCGCAATAGCGAAGCTTCTCGTGTGGCTACCTTAGAAAACTCTGTAAGTGACCGCTCTTTAGGGGACTTGCAAAATGTGCTGGCGAAGATGCTGCTTAATGTGCGTACTGAAGAATCTCAAGATTTAGCCAAAGCCATTCAAAAAAATGCCATCCGTACAGCGCGCGCCAAAGGCTTTGCCACTAGAGACGGCGGCACCCGCTCAGCCCCTTTTCATGTGCTTATAGGCACTTCTATGCCTGCGGTGCTTGTGGAGGTTGGCTATTGCACCAATAAAACGGAAGCTGCCTGGCTAAAACGTAATGACTATCGTAGTCTTTTAGCTCAGGGCATTGTGCAAGGTATTGTAGAATATAAAAAACTTATTGAAAATAAGAGCTCATAAAAGGTTTTGTCTAGGGTAGTTTTTTTGTTTTTATTTCTTTGAGAGTGTGTTTTTAATCTACATTTTTGCAAAGTGCATGGCAAATCCCGCAGAGCACGAATTTAGAAGAGCTGAAAAATCGCCTAAGTGCCGTTTTGCGCTTGCTTTTTTGTTTTTTTCGCGCTATCTTTATTGCGCTTGTTTGGGTTTTTGTGCCTTATGTGTGGAAAAGCCTTAGTTTTCAAAGTGATACTAATAAAAATTTAACAGATATTCGGGAAGGAGATTTCCATGCGTAAAGTGTTATTAATGGCTCTTATGCTGACGGTTATGACAGCAAGTGTAGCTCTTGCAGAAGTGAAAATTGGTGTAGTTGATATGCAAGTTATTGCTACAGAAAGTGAGCCTGCAAAAGACGCTAAGAAAAAGATGGATGCTAAATTTGGCGCCGAAAAGAATGAACTTGAAAAGCAAGCTAAAGACTTGCAAGCCAAGGGTGAAGCTTTGCAAAAAAAGCCTACCGAAGCCAAGCAAGTAGAATTTGTTAAGTTAAAGCGTGCTTTTGACGAAAAGCAATACAAATTTGCTCGCAATGTAGAACAAGATGAAGTTAAAATTCGTCAAGAAATGGTAACTCTTGTTTTCCGCGCTTCTTACGAAGTAGCACAAGCTAAGGGTTTAAGCTATATTGTGGATATCACTGCTGGCGGCGTTCTTTATGCCGATCAAAGCATGGATATGACCAGCGCAGTACTTGAAGAAGTAAACAAGCTTTGGAAATCTGGCGCTACTAAAAACGAAAAGAAATAATAGCATAGCTTTTTAATAATTTTGTGCCCCCAGTCTTTGCAGCGCTCTGCCTCCCTTTGTGGATGAGATTTGGGGGCATAGTAAGTTTGGAGTTATCATGAGTCAAACGCCCTATATGGATTTGCAACATATCCTCTCTATTTTACCCCATCGCTATCCCTTCATGTTGGTTGATAGAGTGGTGGAATGTGTGCCAGGCTCGTATATTAAAGCCTATAAAAATGTGACCTACAATGAACCATTTTTTCAAGGGCATTTTCCTGAGCTTCCTATTATGCCAGGCGTGCTTATTTTAGAAGCTTTAGCTCAAGTAGGCGGCTTGCTGGGTGTGGCAGAAATGGAAGATACCAGTAACAAGCTTTTTTTGTTTACTGGTCTTGAGAAAGTAAAATTTCGCAAACAAGTTATACCCGGTGACAGGCTTGATTTAGAATGCTCCAACCCCAAATGGAAATTGCAGCTTTGTAAAATGGATGCAAAAGCCTTTGTGGATGGTAAGCTTGTGGCAGAAGCTACATTAACAGCAGCTATAACCGATAGACCAAGCTAAGCTATTTACTGTTATGTGCAGATAAAATAAAAACGCTATGCAAAATTTTGCATAGCGTTTTTTGTTTTATGCTTGAAAAACGCTTAATGACTGCGCATGCGCGCTAAGCGAGGCGACATAAAACGAATGGAAGCAGGGTCAATGCAACACAATATCTCGGGTGATATGTCTTTAGGGTCAGTGACAAAATCACCTAATTTAACACTATAAATAGCACTTTCTTCAAGGCTGCAATCAAAAAACTGTAAGCCTTTTTCATTTATATAGTGGGCTGTGCTCCAATGCTTATTGACAGGCTCAGTATCAGCACGAAAATAGCGTAAAAAACGAAAAATTACGCACCGCCCCAGTAAATTATTTTGCTGTATTCTTTGTACGCCATTTAACGAGTTAGGTTCCCCCTTAAAAACATTGGGGGCTAGCCATTCTTCGAGTGTTTTCCACACTTTTTCTGGCGAGGGGGTAGGGGCTCCTTGCTCGAAAGGGCGCGTAACTATAAGCGGCATCTTTTTGCTTTGAATTGATAACATGGCATCAACCAAGGCTATATAGTCTGTTTGCTGCTCAAGTACAGCGCGAAAAACTTTGGGGTTTTGTGCAAGACCTAGCAAAGCTTCATGAAAGATATCTCTGGCATGTAAGGTGCGAATTTGATGGGTTATTTTAAGACCGTTTAAGACGGCGTATAGGGCGCAGAAAACGTCTATTTTTCCTTGATAAAAAGGTTTCATAAGGCCTCCAGCACTGCTTATATATCAGACTGTTTTTTCTGTCAAAATGAGACTTTAAGAAAGGGTCTTTACTAATACTAGACAAAGAGCTCTTGGCGGTGTATAAACAAAATCAACACAACCATATTACTATAACTTGATATGCAGATACTAAAACAATCACAAGATATTACAGAGCTTTGTCGCTCTTGGCAAAAGGCTGGACAGCAAATTATCCTTGTTCCTACCATGGGCTACTACCATGCTGGACACGAGGCTCTTATGCGTCATGCGCGAATGTTAGCAGATGCTTGCCCAGGGGGCGGTAAAGTGGTGGTTTCACTCTTTGTAAATCCCGCACAGTTTGCCCCTGGTGAAGATTTAGCCTCCTATCCGCGAGATTTTGAACGTGATAGCGCCACAGCCAAGGTTTTGGGGGTAGACGCCCTTTTTGCACCAGATGTGGAAGATATATATGGTCAAGGCTCTGCCACCACAGTGGCTGTGCCTGAGCTTTCACGCGGCCTGTGCGGTATAACTCGCCCTACGCATTTTCATGGCGTATGCCTTGTGGTGCTCAAGCTTTTTATGATTACTCAAGCGCATGTGGCGGTTTTTGGACAAAAAGATTGGCAACAACTCGCCATAATTCGGCGCATGGTGCAAGATTTGAATGTACCCATTGCCATTGAAGGGCATGAAATTATACGCGAAGCAGATGGCTTAGCCATGAGCTCGCGTAATGTTTATTTAACGCAAGAAGAGCGCCTTGAAGCGCCAGAAATCCAAAATGGCCTACGCTTTATTAAGGATATGGTGCAAAAAGGCGAGAAAAACGTAGCCTTATTACAACAAGTGTTGCTCTCTCGCTGGGCAGAAAAATTGCCCCACGGGCGTTTAGATTATTTGGCTGTGGTGGATGCCAACACCTTAGAGCCTCAAGAAACTGTTGGTGAAGCCTCGCTAATGGCCTGTGCTGTGCGCATGGGCAAGGCAAGGCTTATTGATAATATTCTTCTTTCTTCATAGGAGCTTCCATGAAATTCCCAAAGGGTAAATACCTTTTTACTTCTGAGTCTGTGACTGAAGGCCATCCCGATAAAGTGGCTGACCAAATTTCTGATGCTATTTTAGATACTTTGCTTGAGCAAGATCCTGATTCTCGTGTGGCATGTGAAACCCTTGTTACCACCGGTATGGCAGTGGTTGCTGGTGAAATCACCACCAAGGGCTTTGCAGACTTTGCTCAAGTGGTTCGTGAAACTATTAAAGAAATTGGTTATAACAGCTCTGAAATGGGCTTTGACTGGCAAACCTGTGCAGTGCTTTCTTCCATAGATAAGCAATCCCCTGATATTGCCCAAGGTGTTGACCGCGTTGCCCCTGAAGATCAAGGCGCCGGTGACCAAGGCATGATGTTTGGTTTTGCTTGTAACGAAACTTCTACTCTTATGCCTGCTCCTATTTACTGGGCGCATCAGCTTTCGCAGCAACTTACCCGCGTGCGCAAGGCCGGCATTGTAGATTTTTTCCGTCCTGATGGAAAAACACAAGTATCTTTTGAATACGTAGATGGCAAGCCCGTGCGTATTAACAATGTGGTTGTTTCTACACAGCATGCTGATGGCGTAAGCCAAGCAGATATCGAAGAAGCCGTGCGCGCACATGTTATTCGTCCTGTGCTTGAGCCTTCTGGTTTCTTTACTGAAAAAGATTGCCAAGTATTCATTAATACCACTGGTCGCTTTGTTGTGGGCGGCCCTATGGGTGACTGCGGCTTAACAGGGCGTAAAATTATTAACGATACCTATGGCGGCTATGGTCACCATGGTGGCGGCGCTTTCTCTGGTAAGGATCCCTCAAAGGTAGACCGTTCCGGCGCTTATATGGGTCGTTATGTGGCTAAAAACGTAGTTGCTGCTGGTCTTGCAGATCGCTGCGAAGTGCAAATTGCCTACTGCATAGGCGTGGCTGAGCCTGTATCTGTGCTTGTATCTTCTTTAGAGAGCAGCCAATACACCGACGAGCAATTGACCCAAGCTGTGCGCGAAGTATTTGACTTACGTCCTTATTACATCAGCAAGCGTTTGGATCTTTGCCGTCCTATTTACAAAAAATCTGCTTGCTATGGTCACTTTGGTCGTGAGCTTCCTGAATTTACTTGGGAAAGAACAGACGCAGTGGCAGAATTGCAAGAAGCCATTAAAAAAGTATAAGTTTATAATATAAACTCTCAAAAGCCCCATTTTCGCCCTGTGAAAATGGGGCTTTTTATTGCTAAAATATTTTTATACAAAGATATATGTGCGCGGCCATAAAAAGTTTTTGAGGGGTGGGTGAGAAGGTGAAGCCTTCGAGGGCGGGGAACTTTTTACAAAAAGTTCCCCGCCCTTAAAAAAACAAAAACCCAAAAAACAAAAAGTAAAAAAAGTCCCACACTGGCACGCAGTATGGGACTTTTTAAAACAAATTACCGTAAAAGCTTATTTTACTTCGAGTACAGTAACTTTGCCGGTTTCTGCGTGCAACACGTGCACGGCGCAACCAAGTCATGGATCGAAGGCGCGAATGAGGCGCCCAACGTTTACGGGATTATCAA
>CAYJND010000012.1:0-28475 GCA_964371565.1 uncultured Desulfovibrionaceae bacterium | reverse complement strand
CCGACCAAGAGCTTAGAAGGCTCCTGCTCTGTCCAACTGAGCTATGGGCGCGTGAGGGTATTCCTACCCTTTCAAGTCACTCTGGTCAAGTATAAAATAAAATCTTTTCTATCTCACAATTAACACGTTGAGTTTACACAAATATTTAGCATGTAAAATTAGCTGACATCGTGGCTAAGTTCTGTCATAACAAGGCCATGTTTAGCGATTATACTGATATTTGTCATTTTTTAAATAAGCTTGGCCTTTTTCATATGGATCTAGGTCTTGATCGCGTAAGCTATGCTTTAAAGGCGTTAAAGCTTACTTCTCCCCCCTTTGTAACAGTGCAAATAGTGGGCACCAATGGTAAAGGCTCTACTTCTACTTTTTTAGAATCCCTAGCCAGAGCACAAGGGCTACGTACTGGTCTTTTTACTTCACCGCACTTTGTAAGTCCCCATGAGCGTATTCAAATTGATGGGCAGCCCCTTCAACAGCAGCGCTGGCCAACGCTTGCCAATGCTGTGCATAAAGCGGCGCCTTCTCTCACCTATTTTGAATTTCTCACAGTGTTAGCAGCTCTAGCCTTTGCCGAATCTGGCGTTGATATTGCTATCATAGAGGCAGGTCTTGGTGGGCATTATGATGCCACCACAGCTCTTACACGCCATGCACTGTGCATAAGCCCCATTAGCCTTGATCATGAAAGCATCTTAGGGGATACCGTGCTTGCCATTGCCAAAGACAAAGCCCACGCCATAGGCAAAAACATGCCTGTTTTTATGGCTACGCAATTGCCGCAAGTACAAAATATTTTAGAAGAATTTGCCACTAAGCAAGAGGCTACACTTTACCAAGCTAAGCTTGACACTATTCCCCCCTCTTCGATTCTTGGCCTGCACGGTGCTCATCAACAAGAAAATGCAGCTCTTGCCCTTACCGCATGGCAGTGGCTTGCCAAGCAATTTTCGTGGCCCCGCACCGAGGATGGCATAGCTTGCGGCTTAGCTTCAGCCTTTATAGCAGGACGTTTGCAACATATTATAACAACAGAAGAAAATCTTCCAAAACATATCTTGCTTGACGGGGCACACAATACTCACGGTTTAGAAGTATTGTATTCATATATAAAGCAACTTGACCAAAAGCCTAGCGGTATTATCTTTTCTTGTCTGGCAGATAAAGATAGGCAGCAAATGCTACCTATTTTGCAAAAAATTCATGCCTTATGTGACTATTGCCCTCTTTATCTTACAGATATACAAAATAATGACCGAGCCCTTAGCCAAGAAGATAAAAAAAACTTAGCCCAAATCCTAGGGGAAAATGTTCATCTTTGCTCTGATATATCAAAGAGTCTTATAAAGGCTCGTCATGGCAGCTTAAAAGGCCCCGTACTGTTATGTGGCTCCCTCTATTTATTAGGTGAGTTTTTTGCAAGCTACCCGCATTATCTTGTTAAACCCAGAGGATAACATTTACCATGAATACACTTTTTCGTGCTCTCCCCTCCATGGACACTTGTCTTAAAGCTTTAACTCAAGAGCCCTCTTTGCAAAATACCCCCCGCCCCCTTGTGCACCGCGCCATTGAAGATTTTTTAAATGATATTCGCGTGCAAATAAAGGCTGGTAAAGAAACACAGGTAGAAAAATTACACCTTGATGCACTTATGCCGCGCCTACTCCCCTTTGTTATTAAAGCTACCCGCTCGCGCCTGCAGCGTACCTTAAATGCCACGGGCGTGGTTATTCATACCAATATGGGACGCTCAGTACTGCCTGCTGACGCCGTAGAGGCGGTGCATAAAGCCATTCGCGGATATAGCAATTTAGAGCTAGACCTAGACCATGGCGGACGTGGTAGTCGTCAAGCCTTGGTGGAAGAGCTTATTTGCTATATTAGCGGTGCAGAAGCGGCCATGGTGGTTAACAATAACGCTGCCGCCGTGCTTTTGGTACTTGACGCTTTATGCAAAGGTGGTGAGGTCATTGTTTCGCGCTGACAATTGGTAGAAATTGGCGGTTCTTTCCGCATTCCCGATGTTATGGAGCGAAGCGGCGCCACCTTACGCGAAGTGGGCACCACCAATCGCACCCATATAGAAGACTATGAAAATGCCATAAACGAAAATACCATTGCCCTTATGCGCGTGCACACATCGAATTATCGTATTGTGGGCTTTCATAAAGAAGTGCCACTCCCAGAATTAGTCGCCCTTGGGAAAAAGTATAACCTGCCTGTCATTGAAGATCTTGGTAGTGGCTCTTTGGTAAACTTAAGCTCTTTTGGCTTACCTGATGAACCTACTGTGCAAGAAGTAGTACAAGACGGCGCCCATGTGGTGAGTTTTTCTGGTGATAAAGTTTTAGGCGGCCCTCAAGCCGGAATTATTGTAGGTAAAAAAGAACTCATTGAGCGTATGCGTAAAAATCCGCTACACCGCGCTTTACGTTGTGATAAATGCACCCTAGCAGCGCTGGAAGCCACTTTACGTATTTATACAGAGCCGCAAAAAGCCCTTACGCAAATACCCACTTTACGCATGATTACCTATTCCCCCCAAGAGCTGGCTCAAAAAGCTCAAGCTCTACTTGAACTTTTAAAAAATCACTTTGGCACAAAAATACGCCTGCATTTACAAAAAGATGTTTCGCGCGTTGGTGGAGGTTCCTTTCCCGAAAGGGATTTACCCACAACTTTAGTTTGTCTGCGTCCCATGCAATTGTCTGCAAACAAGCTCAAAGCAAGGCTTTTAGACACACAGCCCCCGCTCATTGGCAGACTAGAAGAAGACGCTTTCTGCCTTGATGTGCGCACCCTAGCCACAGAAGAATGGCCAGAAGTTATAGCTGTTTTAGAGGCAGCACTAGCAAAAAAATAATACTATAAAGGATATAACATGAAAAATACTGACACCAAAGACCTAAATTATAAACCCACTTCTTGTTGGGAACGTTATGCCAGCACCCCAGAAGAGCAAAAAGCGCTTATGAAGCTGGCGAAACGTTATGTGAAATTCTTATCCCGCTGCAAAACAGAAAGGGAAACCATTGACTATGTAGTGGAAGTACTCGCAGGTCACGGCATTACCGAAGGTGTGCACAAAGACGTAGCTCTTATGCCCTTTCGCCATAAAACCCTCTTCGTAGCCAGACGTGGCTCTTTGCCTTTAAGCCAAGGTATGCACCTTATTAGTGCGCATACTGACACCCCGCGTCTTGATTTTAAACAGCGCCCTTTTATAGAGCAAGCTGGCGTGGCTCAAGCAAAGACTCATTATTATGGCGGTATTCGCAAATACCAATGGCTAGCACGTCCTTTAGCCTTACACGGCGTAGTGGTGCGCACTGATGGCACTTGCGTGCAAGTTGTTCTTGGTGAAGAAGCTGATGAACCAGTCTTCACCATTGCTGACCTATTACCTCACCTTGCACAAAATCATGTAAAGCAAAGCATTGCTGAAGGTTTTGACGCCGAAAAACTTAACATTATTTTAGCGCATAAGCCCCTAGCAAATAATGATAAAAAAGATGAAAAAAGCGCTGAAAAAGACCCCATCAAGGCGCATGTCTTACAAATTTTACATGAAAAATATAATATTTGCGAAGAAGATTTTATTTCTGCAGAACTGCAGGCTGTTCCTGCAGGACCTGCGCGTTTTGTAGGTCTAGATAAAGCACTTATAGGTGGTTTTGGTCATGATGATCGTGTCTGCGTTTTTGCCGCTTTAGAAGCTTTTTTAGCTGCTCCCAAACCTGAGCACAGCACAGCACTCATTTTATGGGATAAAGAAGAAATTGGCTCTGAAGGTGCCACCGGTGCCAATTCGCGCTTTTTACAATATTGCATAGAGGATTGCCGCGAAGCCTGGGAAAAAAACACCAAGCTTGGGCAAATAATGCTGCAAACCAAGGCTCTTTCTGCTGACGTGGCAGCGGGGCTAGACCCTGACTGGCAAGAAGTGCATGAAAAACAAAATGCGGCTATTTTAGGCTATGGCCCTTGCTTTTCTAAATTTACAGGCTCTCGCGGTAAAAGCGGCGCCAGCGATGCGGATGCTGAATTGGTAGGCTACATGCGCGGTCTACTTAATGCCAAAAAAATTCCGTGGCAAATGGCAGAATGCGGCAAGGTAGATCTTGGCGGTGGCGGTACTGTGGCTTTATTCTTAGCCGCTTATGGTATGCAAGTCATTGATTGCGGCCCGGCAGTTTTAGGTATGCACAGCCCCTTTGAGCTTATTTCTTGCGCAGATTTATATGCCACGGTAGACGCCTATACTGAGTTTTTAACAAAATAAAATTGAATATATAACATATTAACTTTCGTGGTGAAGAAAGATTTTTTCTTCACCACGATACACTCTCACCCACGCCCACTTCCATTTCAAAAATACTCCCTTGGCGTAGTAGACATTTTCTGTGCATAAAAAAAGGCACTTTCCGTTACGAAAAGTGCCTTAAGTATAATTTTTACAAAAATTATTTATCTTTCTTAGCCACTAGCTTGTCATCATGTTCATTAAGCAACTCTTCTGCAGCTTCTAATTCTTCTGGTCCAAGTTCAGCCACACGGCGCGTACCAATATAATATCTAGAAAAATAAGAAGCATCCATATCGCTTATACGAATATCTTTATTGCGGCGCGGGCTATGAATAAATTTATTCTCTCCCACATAAATCCCTGTGTGGTACACCCTACCGCGTCGAAAAGCTACTATATCGCCAACTTGTATATCATCTTTATCTTTTATGGCTTCGCCAGCACGGGCTTGGTCTTTGGCTCTGCGCGGCAGCTTTACACCAGCATGGTTATATACCCACTGTACAAAACCCGAACAATCAAAACCCTTGGGAGTGGTGCCGCCATATTTATACATAACCCCAAGCATGCTTTCCGCTTTGGGGATAATAACTGCTTCTTCTTTCTCTTCTTCTACAACTGGAGCAGGTGCAAGAACGTCAGTATTTTGTGTACTAGCAGCACAACCAAAACTTAAACCAAGCAGACAGCAAAGGCTCATACGCATAATTACAGTGTTAATTTTTTTCATAAGTAATGAAGATAAGCTTATAAAAACCTATTGTCAAGGTGTGTATTAAAGATTCAGACCAGCCAAATACCCGCTGGCAAAAGCCCAATGTAAATTATAACCACCCAAATGCCCTGTAACATCTAATAATTCACCAATAATATAAAGACGTTCTTGCAGCAAACTTTCCATACTCCACGCATTTACATCTTCCACCAATACTCCGCCGCAAGCCGCTTCTGCCTTATGCATGCCACCTTTTTTTTGCGGTATTATTTGATAGTCATGCACACAAGCATGCAAACTTTGGCGTATTTTACGCGGCAATTCAGCAATTTTACGCCGCGCCCACTCCTCTGGCAATAAAGCATCGGCTAATCGCTGGGGCATATGGCGAGCCACTAAAGTACGCACAAAAAGCTTGCCACACTCTGAAGCATCCAAAATTTCTTCTAAGCGCATGTGCGGCAAGAAATCAATGTGAATAGCTTGCCCCTCTTGCCAATGGCACGAAGCCTGTAACACTGCCGGGCCGCTGATACCGGTATGAGTAAAGAGTAAAGCCTCACTATGGCTATACTCACCTTGACCATCACTGCGCTGCACGCGCACCGTCACCGGTAAACTAATACCGCTTAATCCCGCCAAAGGCCATGAACTTGGCATATGTAACGAAGTAAGCACAGCACTAAAAGGACGTGCTTTATGCCCCCACTGCGCTGCCAGCTCAAGGCCAAAACTTGTGGCGCCCACTTGCCCCCAAGCAGGCGACCCTAAAGCTAACACTAAACTTTGCCCTTTATATACAGTATCACTACCTTGTACTGCATACTGCCCTTGGTCAAAGCTGACTTTTTTTATGGATTGACCCAATGCAAACTCACAACCATAGTACTGGCATTGTTCTACCAAGGCCTGCACAAATGTTTTGGCAGAGCTTATGCCAAAAAGTTGTCCATGCTCGCGCTCTTCCCAAGCTAAACCTTGCTTAACAAAAAAATCTAAAATACGCCGCGGTTCAAAGGCCTCTAAAGCCGGCTCAGCAAAACTTACATCTTGGCCAAAGAAAAAATCTGTAGACATATGTAGATTGGTAAAATTAGCCTTACCCCCGCCGCTTACGGCTATTTTTTTACCGGCATGCTCATTATGGTCAAGAAGCAAAACCTTTCGTCCGCGCTTAGCTGCAGTTACAGCGCACATAAGGCCAGATGCCCCCGCGCCTAAAATGATTACATCGTAGGTTAATGGTGTGTTTTGTATTGTCATGCAAAAAGCTATACCTAAGCCTAGCCCAAATGCCAAGCCCTAACACAGCACCAAAAAGAATGATAAAATCTACCTTAGAGACAGTTTTTACACGCTTACCCCCTTGTGTGAAATACTGCACAAAAAATCTCTTAAAAAAATATAAAAAAAGTCTAGAAAAAGCCCCACATGCCTTGACACTTTTACCCTTTAAAGAGTATTTGTAGTGGCATACAAGTATAACTCTTTGGTTATATACCTATAAAATTTTAACTACATCTCTCGGAGATTTACATGGCATCTCAATATCGTTTAGTAACACGTAGTGACTTTGATGGTCTTGTTTGCGCAGTTTTGCTTAAACAGATTGGCCTTGTTGGTGATATCCTTTTTGTACACCCCAAAGACGTGCAAGACGGTCGTATTGAGTTAAGTAGCTCTGACATTACCACTAACTTACCGTACAGCCCTTATGTACATGCCTGTTTTGACCACCACCTTTCTGAAACTTTACGCTCCGGCACCCCTGCCAGCAACCACATTATCAATGCCAAAGCCCCCTCAGCTGCCCGCGTTGTGTACGAGCACTTTGGTGGTAAAGAACGTTTCCCCAACATCTCTGATGACATGATGATTGCTGTGGATAAATCTGACGCTGCAGATTTAAGCATGGAAGAGATTTTACATCCCAACAATTGGATTTTGCTTAACTATATCATGGATCCACGTACCGGCCTTGGCAGATTCCGTGATTTCCGTATTAGTAACTATGAGCTTATGATGAAGCTTATCGGCCTTTGCACCGAACTTCCCATTGAAGAAATTATGGAAGATGCCGACGTGCAAGAACGCGTATCTTTATATAATTCTCATAAAGAAAAAGCTGAAGCGCAATTAAGAGAGTGCTCTACCATTATTGGTAACCTCATTGCACTTGACCTGCGCGAACAAGAAACCATTTGGACAACAAACCGCTTCACCATGTACGCTTTGTTCCCCGAGTGCACCATTTCTACGCACATTTTGTGGGGCTTACAAAAGAAGAATGTGGTATTTGCCGTGGGTAAATCCATTGTAAATCGTTCTTCACAAATCAATATTGGTGAAATTATGCTCAGCTACGGCGGCGGTGGTCACAGAAATGCTGGCACCTGTCAAATTCCTTTGGAAGATTCCGAAAAAGTGCATCAAGAATTACGTGAAAAATTGCAAGATAAATAATCTAGCATAAAGCAAAAATATAAGCCCTGATTTCTTTGGAAATGAGGGCTTTTTTTATTTAACAAAAGTAATAATTATACGAGATTTTTTCTATGTTGTACCAAGGCTCGCAGTGAGCCGGCTCTATACATAGATGCAAGCTTATGCACATTCATCCCCATGGCAGCTGCTAACAATACCATTTGGTTCAGCAGCGTTACTTTCAAAAAGCCGTATTTTTCCCAGCGCCTACCAGAGGTCAAAAGCGCTAAAGGCACCTCAACTACTTTGCCCCTTTTTGCAGCTTGCTTTACCAGCAAGATATCTTCCAGCAAAGGCACAGAGGCAAATCCACCAAGGCTAACAAAATCTTGCTTGCGTAAAAAGAGCCCTTGATCGCCATATGGTCTATGCAAATACTTTGCCCGTAAACGCGTTCCCCAAGTAAGCAAGTTTTTACCTAAAAATTCACCCGTTACGGCAAAGCGAAAATACCCAAGACTCATATCCCGTGCCCGCAATGCCTGACGCACGGCAACATCCCAGCCTTGCGGTAAGAGCGAATCTGCATGCAAAAAAAGTACAATACCCCCTTGTGCCACAGAGGCAGCAGCATTCATTTGCCACGCACGACCGCGCTGACTTTCAGACTGAGGACCGCACGAAATAACTTGCGCCCCAAGGCTTTGCGCTATGCGGCAAGTGTCATCTTTACTGCCCCCATCTGCCACTAAAACCTCTATCCCAAAACCCTGCTGCGCGCTTTCAATGGCTTTAGCTATATGGCGCTCTTCATTATAAGACGGTATAATAACAGAAATTTGTGTTGGTATATCTTGCACATAGTCCACATCATGCAAGGCTGGCAACAAAGCATAATCAGAAAGCTTTGCCAAGGTATCAGCTAAAACTGTTTCTGTACCCCAAGCAATATCTACAAACAAGGATGGCATGGGTCTTGAAAGTGCCAATAAATAATAGCCGCCATCGTGCGCTGGGCCTATAACACAAGAATTTGTGTCTAGTAATTGTGCAGCCTCTTGCAAATTTTCTGCTCTATTTTCTGGGCAATCTGCCCCTAAAACAAGCACCTTACAAGCCCCCAAAGCAAAAGCCTGATTTACGGCTCTATCTAATCTTTGTCCAAGATGCCCTTGTCCTTGCTCAAAGTAGTGCACGTCTTCGCCAAGCCAGCCCTGCATGCTGTGTATATCAGCCCCTGTATAGCAAATAGTAACAAAGGCGTGCGAAAAAGCTCTTTGAATTTGCTTCAAAGTAAACTCTGTCATGCTTTTTTGCAATTGCGCAGCTTTTTCTGCCCCTAAAGCAGGAATAAGACGAGTTTTTGCCTCGCCTGCTTTTGGGTAACGCGTAAAAAGCAGTACATGTATGTTTTCAGAACAAGACATCGAGCATGCGGTCATATTAAAGATTTCTCCTCAGCCACCAGCGTAAAATCTTTGCCGCCAAGGGCGTAAGCTTACTTTTCTTATACAAGCCAGCCACACGCTTAATGGCCATGGCCTGCGTAGGATACGGATGAATAACATCTGCCAAAGCACCAAGCCCCATACCACCTACCATGGCTGTGGTAATTTCACTTATCATTTCACCCGCATGACTGGACACTATGGTGGCACCTAAAATTTTACCGCTGCCCTTTTTCACCATAATTTTAACAAAGCCGCGCGTTTGCCCATCGGTAATGGCACGATCCATATCTTTCATATCCATGCTATAACAATCCACAGCCACACCTTTTTGCTGCGCCTCTTTTTCTGACATACCCACATGGGCAATTTCAGGATCGGTATAGGTGCACCATGGCACCACCAGCGAGCTCAAGCGCTTTCGCCCTTTAAATAAAGCATTTTGCACCACAATTTGTGCGGCTGCGTCAGCTGTATGCGTAAAGGCAAAAGGCAAGCAACAATCCCCTGCTGCATAAATATCTGCATGGCTCGTGCGTAAAAAGTCATCCACAATAATGCCTTTTTCTGTAAATTCTACACCAGCCTTTTCAAGCCCTAAACCTTGCACCTGTGGCACACGCCCTGCCCCAACTAAAATAGCATCCGCTTCTAAGCGTTTTTCTTGCCCTTGCTGCTCAATAATGAGAATTTTATTTCCCTGAGCACCCTTGTCAGCGCGCAGCATTTTGCTATGCAAAAAAACTTCTATGCCCTCTGCAGCAAAAGCTTCGGCTAGCACAGCTGAAGCTTTTGCATCTTCACGTGATAAAAAGGTAGAGCGTACCACCATAGTCACTTTAGAGCCTAAGCGTGAAAAGGCTTGAGCCAGTTCACAAGCAATGGGACCGCCCCCAAGCACCAAGAGCTTTTTGGGTAATTCTGTAAGGTTAAAAACATTTTCATTGGTCATAAAGCCCACATCGGCTAACCCAGGCACTTGAGGATGGCGAGCACTAGCACCGGTACAAATGGCTGCTTTACGAAAATGCAGTGTTTTTCCTGCTACTTCTAAACTATGTGAGCCAGTAAAAACACCTTGACCTCGAAAAACATCCACACCTAAATCTGTATAGCGCTTGGCAGAGTCATGAATACTAATATCTGCACGAATATGGCGCAAACGTTGCATAATGGCAGAAAAATCTTCTGTAGCGACTGGCTTCGAGCTTAAACCCCATTGTTCTGCATGATTCATTTCATGGGCTACGTGAGCAGAACGCAGTAAAGCTTTAGAGGGCACACAGCCAGAAACCAAGCAGTCACCGCCCATAAAGCCACGCTCTACTAAAGCCACCTTGCCACCTAACGATGCCACAATGATGGATACAATAAGCCCAGCAGTACCACCACCTACCGCTACCATGGAATACATGGGCGCAGGCTCAGGATTTACCCAGTCTTGCGGAGCGGTGCGATCTTGTAAAATTTCATTGGGAATATCTTTAGGAAAAAGTTCAGGAATAGACATGCTTACTCCTTTATACTTTGTTTTGCCTTACGCACAAGTAGCGTCAAAATAGCTAATACCAAAAGTACAATACCCACCAAAGCCCAGGGTACTTGCCCCTGACTTAAAGCCTGAGTGATAGCATCGGTGCCCACCACAAAAAGAATAGTGCCGGGTATTATACAAATGGCTGTCCAAAGAACATAAATAGAAAAAGATACTTTGGTAAGACCAAAGCCATAATTAAGCACATTAAAAGGAAAAAGCGGTACTAGGCGTGTCACAGCCACAATGATAGAGCCATTTTTTTGCGTAATGGCATCTAACTTTTGAAATTTTTCATTATTACCCAGCCATTGCTCCACCGAGCCGCGCAAAAGATATCGCGCCACAAGAAAGCAAAGCGAAGCCCCTACAGTGGCACCAAGCCAAACTACCCCTACACCAAGCACAGAGCCAAAAAGCACTCCTGCCATAATGCTTAAAGCAGAGCCCGGCAAGGCTAATACTGTGGCAATGGCATACACAAGGGCAAAAATAAGCGGCGCAAAAGCGCCTTGATCTGCCACCCAAGCTTTAAAACTTACAAGATATTGCTCTAAACCAAGAGATCGAATCACTATAATAGCTAGCACAAGCCCCAGCAGTACCACGACAGTTTTTACCCATTTTGGCATAAAGCCCCCTTATAGAATTAAGCATGATGGTCATGGTTATATATACGCATTATTATGTACCACTGCATGATGTGCCTGCCATAAAGCAAGAATAACAACGATGGTGACGCAACATAATACGATACTGCATGGCATCAGTTAAAGATGAGCCTAAATCGTAGGCGCTATCATCATCGACTAAAGTACAAGCATATACAGACATACAATCTTGTTTTTTTACAATCATTTTACTGTAATTACACATAAAAGACTCACGCTCTACACGAGTTTTATATTGTAACATACAATGCTCGCTTATATGCGGCACCTCTGGCGTTGCACAGGGACGTAAAAGATCAGGAAAAGACACAAAAGAGATTTCTTTAGGTAAGCCAAAGGCGGCAAAAAGTTTTGCATAATTAGCTCGAATTTTTGCCGCATCCTGTATAAGTTCTTGTTGATGTGCCACGGCAACATGAAAACCCAAACCATGTAATGCCACCATGGCGCGCAAAGCCTTATGAAAAGACCCCTTACCACGATTTTTATCATGTACGCTGGCAAAGGGAGAGTCAAAACTGATACGGAAAGACAAAGAATGCACACTTTGTTTAAAAGCAGCAAGTCTTGGCAAAGCTCTGTGCAAGGGCTCAGTGCCATTGGTAAGCACCAAACAAGGCGCCAGATCTAAAGAGGCATCTAAAATATCTAAAAAATGTCTGTTCACAAAGGGTTCCCCCCCTGTAAAGCCAATTTTTTGCACACCTAAGTTTTTTGCTTGCTTTAAAAAGGGATACACTTCAGCAAGATTTGGCGCTTGCAAACGTGTATCGCCAGGGGCAGAGCCCTCAAAGCAAAAAGGACAATGTAAATTACAATTGGACCCTGTGTGAATCCATAATTCGCTAAGTTTTTGCGGCTGAATAAAGCCGCGATTATCACCCTTATTGGTATATAACCAATCGGCACTTTGTAAATGATGCAAGGGAATTTCTTTTGTAGATAGCATGAATGCACTTCCTATACGTAATTTATCTAACACAATAAAAAACTAGAAACACATGAAGCCAGAGGAATATAAAAAGACTGTGGTCGGAATAACCTGCGAAAATATTACTCTAAAACTACCATAAAGTATAGTAAAAAAATATGATTTATTTTGGGAGACGTATCAAAGAAAAAAATTACATAAAAGTAGGATTAATCACATCTAATAAGGCTGTATAAACCAACCATAAAGAGAAAAAAAGTAATGCACAAAGAAAAAGTATCAAGGAAAAATATCGCTTCAAAAAAGCATACCATATGGCCCACATACTTATAGTACTGGCTAATATACTTATGATAAGTAAAATATCTGTTTGCTGACTACGTAAAAGTACGCCAGTGCCGGCTATATAAAGCAGCCCCGAAAGCAACAGCACAGCCATAAACCAAAAAAAACTTTTCATGCTTTACTCTTTTAGTAATTTTATTAATACTATACATATCACGTAAAGTAAGGCTCTATGCCCATAGCACCACTCTAGGCAAAAGAAGAAAAAAATGCTAGTATAAACACTAACTTCAAAGCCCTAAAAGGGAGTTTTTATGAAAATACATATGGAACTTCAAGATGATATCTATATCATACAACTTGCTGGGCGTTGGGACACCTACTCCACCGCAGAATTTGAAAATACCTGTTCTGAATACATAGAAAAAGGTATGCGGCGCGCTATCTTAAACCTTGAGCAAGTGGATTATATCAGCTCATTAGGTCTGCGCAGTTTACTTAATATAGGTAAAAAGCTTGACCCTTTAGGCGGTGTCTTAATTATTTGCCATCTGCATCCTCATGTGCACAAGCTTTTTGTGGGTAGTGGTTTTTCGCGTCTGTTTGCTCTTTTTCCTGACCTTGTCAGCGCGCAACAATCTTTTAAACAAGATATATGATTAATCCTCATATACCTTGGCAATATCGCATAACCTTGCGCCAAACAGCTCCCATTGTTATGGGGCTATTAGGTTGTCTTGCGCTTATGCTTTCACTGGGATATTTCTACGCCCGCGAAGAAATTTTGCGCACCACAAAAGCACAATTACAACAATTTATGCAAAGTATTATTCGTCAAAATACTTATTCGCGCCAATGGGTTATGCGATCTATGCCCACTTTTGTGCATGCTGTAGAAAAACACATTGCTAGCCCCTACCTTACCCAAGAACAAATGGACGATCAATTAACTGCAGCCATTTCTAATGCACGAGGAGAAAAATTCGTTGAAGTGCACTATTTGCAACAAGGCAAGACAGTTTCTCATTACTATTGCAATAAAGGCCCTATTACCGAAGAAAAAATTGGAAAATTTTTTAGCCCCCCCCTATCTGCATATGCCATAAGCCAACTAAAAAAAGCCCAGTGGGATACACCTTATGTGGATGAAAATCGAACGCTACATATTCGCTATACAGCCCCTCTCAAACAAAAAGATGACTTAGTTATTGGCTATATAACCATAAGCCTTGCTAAAGTATGGCTTACAGAACACATTCGTTCATTCAGTGTATTTGAACAGTGCATACCTTTTTTCTTAACCTCTGATGGTCAATGGACTTTACAAAATACAGCTGACATCGCCCTTAATGATTTAAAAAAATTTATGCTCACAAAATATTCGGGTATAAATAGTATTACGTGGTACGGGAGCAGCTATATTGCCATATTTATGCCCAGTGGGGATAATGATGTTCTTATGGGGGTGCTTATCCCACGTAAAGAGATTTTTGGCGACTTAGACACCCATACACAAATTCTCATATTGCTAAGTTTTATTATTTTACTATTAGCTACCTATGCCCTCTATACTACTAACCAAAATTTTCACACCCCCTTGCATCAATTACTTATGGCAGCAGAGACCTTAGCTAAAGGATCTTTTGAACAACAAAATCAATTTACTTTGCCTGTCATACGTACACGCGAAACGAAATTGCTACATAAGGCCATGCAACGTTTACAATTAGCTTTGCATCAACGCATACGTGACCTTACTGTTATGACACAAACCCGCGAAAGATTAGAAGGCGAATTACGCTTTGCACGTAGCATTCAAAATTCACTACGCCCGCTTTATTTTCCCTATCATAAGCAGTTAGAAGTGGCAGCTTTTGTTCACGAATCACGCGAAGTGTGTGGCGATATGTACGATTGCTTTCCCCTTTCAGAACATGAAGTATGTTTTATTATAGGCAATGTGGCAGAACATGGAGTACCTGCAGCTCTATTAACCAATCGTATCATGCCGGTATTACATGAACTTATGCTTTCTGGCTTTAGCCCCGATAAAGCTTTAGAGCATGTGCATAGTATTTCTAAATTAGATCAAAGTTCAAATAAATTACTTGTAAGTGCCTTGGTAGGCATCTGGCATATGCAAAGCGGCATTTTTACCTGGGCAAGCGCTGGGCAAATCCCGCCATTCATCATACCAAGTGAGAAACAAAAAGCTCAAGGCCAGCGCTGCTTTCAATTGCCGCACTCTTGCAGTAGTGCCCTTGGTAGCAAAAAACACGATCAGTATACCCTAAAAGATATTCAGCTTTCAGCAGGGCAAAGCATTCTTTTTGTGCCACAACGCTTACTTTCTCTGCCAAGCCCTCAAGGGGTACAGTATGGAAAATATGCCTTAGAGCATTTTTTACAAGAACATCACCTTGCCCCGCAGGCGCTTTTATCAGAACTTTTTGACGATATTTGTACACATATGCAAAGAAATATGCGCGATGATATGGTGCTTTTTGCTGCGCATTTTCATGGGCCTAAGGTTTAATGCCAAGGTCTTTTATGCGCTCAAGCCTAATACGTAGCCCCTCGCGGCTAATACCAAGCGCTTTGGCAGCACGAGATTTATTGCCTTGCATATGCTGTAACACATGAAAAATGTATTGATTTTCTATCTCTTGCAAAGTGGTAATATCTTGCCCAAAAGAAGAAAAGGTATTTTGTACATCTGCTTCTAAAACTGCAGAGCAAGCCCTATCAGTAGCAACAAGCTTACCCACATTGGGCGAAAGATCATTACAGCTAATGCTAGATTCTGTAGTTAATAAAGAGGCGCGTTCTAGTTCGTTTTCAAGCTCGCGCACATTACCAGGCCAGTGATGCTGCTGCATAAGCGCTATGGCCTCAGGAGAAATATGCGTCACAGCCAGCGAATTTTTCTGAGCAAAACGGCTCAACATATGTTTGATGAATAGAGGAATATCTTCACGGCGTTCACGTAAAGGTGGAATATGAATTTGCATTACATTCAATCTATAATACAAATCTTCTCTAAAGGTACGTTCTTGCACGCATTGTTTAAGGTCGCGCAAGGTGGCTGCCATAATGCGCACATCCACCTGCATGGCCTTACGTCCGCCAATACGTTCCACCACGCCGCTTTCTACTACATGCAAAAGTTTTGCCTGACTTTCCAAAGGCATATCACCAATTTCATCCAAGAAAATAGTGCCGCCAGAAGCTTGCTCAAAACGCCCCATACGGGCTTGTACCCCCGACGCCACACCCATTTCAATGCCAAAAAGTTCACTTTCAAGCAAAGTAGCCGGTATGGCAGCACAGTTAATACTCACAAAAGGTTTTTGCGCTCTTGGGCTCAAACTATGAATATACTTTGCAAACAAGCTTTTTCCCGTGCCTGTTTCGCCGCTAAAAAGCAAGGTGCAATCCACCGCGGCGGCGCGTTCTACTTGCTGCATAACCGCCTGCATACAAGACGATTGCGACAAATGCATCAAGGGCACACCTTGCTGAGCAGAGCGGCGCAATTCCACACGCAATTGGCTATTTTCTGCCATAAGGCGCTTTTGATGTTGCAAAAGCTCAGCTCTAGCTTCTTTCAATTCTGCCAGCAAGCGGCTCAGTTCAAACTCCCGTGCCTCAGTGCCCACCACCATCATAGAAAAAGCCTCAATAAGCACATTAATGGAGTCTTCGCTATCAATGCAAGGCAACAGATCGAAAATAGCTTTGGCTTGCTCATAATCACCATCGGCCATTTGCGCACAAATATGCGTCAACTGCCTATACAAATCTTTAGCGTTCATATTTTCTCCTTACTTTATGGCCTTTTCCTTATGCAGTATGTAAGCTATGCCAAAAAAATGGGCAGGTCAATCTTACAAAAAACAAAAGATTTTGCTTATCAGCAGCAAGGAGAGGCTTTATGTCGCCAACCCTAACACCTAAACCTTTACTTGAAGTTAGTTTTTTTGCTGACCTTGATACCATTGAAGGTATTTTAGCCCTTGTGCAAGAATGGGCGCAACAGCAAGGCGTGCATTATGATGACCGGCTATCCTTACGCTTAGTTTTAGAAGAACTTTTGAGCAATATAACCTTGCACAACAGCTCCCCCCTTTCCGAGCATGAGGGACAAACCAAGGTCACTTTAAGCCTTAATCTTACTACAGAGGGTAACACTCAAAATATACACGTACATATTCGTGATACGGGTAAAGCCTTTAACCCTCTAAACCATGTTGTGGAGCCCATTGAGCAAATTAACACTACTCCAACGGGCAAACGTGGTTTATCTTTTGTGCAGCTTTTTACACGTAATGCACAGTACATACGCAGAGAGGGCAATGAATTTTTCTTTTTACTTTCTTTAGATGATGAAAAAGGAAACAAAGCGGAAAAAATTGTACGCAAAAAACAGCTTTTTTCGTGGGCAAACCTTAAACAATCTTTAAGGTTTTCCTCTAAAAATTTATGGCCACAATATTTTTATACCTTATGGAAAGAAAAATTAGCGTTTAGGCAAACAGTTATTATCACGCTTTATGCCATTATTCTCATGTGGGGTGGTATGGCTATTTTTTACCATAGTACGCAGCGAACCCTGCAAGAAAATGCCACCAAACTAGCCATGCAAGCCATGCATGCACAAGATGTTATTAGCAGCACTTTCTTTTTGCGTGTGCAAAAAAATCTTGATCGCATGGTGCAAGACTTACAAAAAGCCCCTGTAGAAAGCCTTTTTGCCATGAATGCCAAAAGCCTTACAACTTTTTTAGAAAACACCCCCATCAGTGCCCGTATTGCCGCTGAACTGCCTATTCTTGGCGTGGTAGCCGGCTATAAAAATACCACATGGTTTTATCCCATCATTAAAGGAAAATTCGCACACCACGTCCCCATTGAGGATGTAAGTAGCTATGTGAGTAAGAAAAACGATACCTTTGTTTGGAAACGGTTAGACATAGGACTTGAGCAAGCAAGCCCTCACGCGGCTCTTATATATGCTGTGCCTTTAAGTACACAACATGCGAAAGATGGCTTTATAGGTACTGTTGTGGGTATGTCTTGGATCGCGAATAGCCTTTTAGAATTAACTAATTTTACCCATGCTCAACCTTTTTACCTTAACCATGAAGGAAAATATATTATTTTCCCTCCAGGGCGACAGTGGAATTCTGGACCGCAAAGTTTGCAAGACGAGGCAAATTTTTATCAATATCCAAGCCTTAAAACCCTTGAAAAAAATATTCTTAACGGCGAAAAAGGCCTCGTGTCTTTAGAAAGTCTTTTTGGAAGTTCACGTATCCCGTGGAATTTGCATTGGTCAGATAGTACCACACTGGTATATTATCCTACACAAATACCAGGCAAATTTTTAGGGCTTCTTGTGAGTAGCCACGAACTTGGACAAGAGGCTGCCCCGCCCCCCTTAGGCTTTATAGCGGTAGCTATTTTTGGGCCTCTATGTGTAGCCTGTATCACGTGGACAGTTATATCTTTAACCTTGCGCCCCTTACAATCCCTCACCAGCGCCATAGAAAAACTCAGTGACGGCGATACAGAAAGCCCTGTGCCTACAGCGCCTTTTCCAGATGAGCTAAACATTATGCTCAGCACCTTTGAGCAGGTGCGCATCACTTTGCGCACATCCTTTCGCAACCTTGTAAATAAAACTGCCAAACAACAGCGTCTTACCAATGAAATGGCTGTGGCACGTAGTACCCAAGAGTCTATGTTGCCACGCACCTTGCCACAGATATCTGGCACAGAAGTAAAGGCTTGTTTAGATATGGCCTATGAAGTATGCGGCGACCTCTATACTTCCTTTGTTAACCCACAAAAGCCCACACAAATATACTTTGTTATAGGCGATGTATGCAGTAAAGGCATTGCCGCTGCACTTATTATGAGCCGAGCTGTGTCGCTAGCTACCTCATTTTTATTACAAGAAAGTGTTCAGGCCAAAGAAAATACTAATAAATATTCCGAAGAAAATACCTGTTTAAATTCTGGAAAAAATACCGAAATAAAAACCGATAAAACATTGTCTAAAACCTTAGAACATCTTAACACGGCTCTTTTGCGCAATGACACCTCAGGCATGTTTGTAACCATGCTTGTGGCTAGCCTTGATACCAAAAGCGGTATCTTTACGTGGGCCAGTGCAGGACATCCACCGCCACTTTTAAGTGCCCCCTATACAGCTGAGGCTAAACAATTACCTTGGAGTGAAGAGCTCGTGCTAAACGTAAAAGCAAAACAAAGCTACACCACCTTTACAGAGCAGCTCGTTGCTGGGCAAAGTATTTTACTGTATACCGACGGCGCCACAGAAGCCATAAGCCCCCCCAACAGAATACAAGGGCAACTTTATGGTGAAGAGCGCCTTAAACGCACATTTCATGAAGCTTGCCAGCACAAAAAGCATGCAGAGCAAATACTTTGCGCAGTGCATGAAGATATTGTTTCACATATGCAGGGCAAACCACCCAGTGATGACATTTCACTTATGGTCATACGTTGGCAGGGCTAAAACATTAAATTTTTCATTTTTTTTCTTATTCCTAGTGCCAAATGTAAAAAAGATATTATTTGTTATATAATGTCTTTCTGGTGTCGCGTTTTTTTGCCGTACATGCTTTACGAGCAAAAGGTGACATTCTCTCCATGGCAAAGTATACATTTTACTATTCTAAAGTAAAAATGCAGTAACCTTCCTCTACCAAGGAGTAGCGCATGTCTCATGATGCAGATAAATTGAGTCGTCGTTCTTTTCTCAAAGGAGGCAGTATTATCTTAGCCTCCTCGGTATTTCCCATTTCCATTGAAATTTTTAATGCAGACAAGGCCACAGCCAACACGCAATTGCCAAAAAAATTAGATAAAGTTTTTTGGAATTCGTGTAATGTTAATTGTGGCAGTCGCTGTGCTTTGCGCGTGCATGTAAAAGATGGAGTCATTACCCGTATTGAAACAGATAATACCGGCGATGACAGCTATGGTACCCAGCAGCTACGCGCTTGCCCTCGCGGACGTTCCATGCGCCAGCGCATTTATGCTGAAGAGCGCATTCCCTATCCTCTCAAGCGTGTAGGTAAACGCGGTGAAGGAAAATTTGAACGCATTAGCTGGGAAGAAGCCTTTGAAGAAATTGCCGCGCGCCTTAAAAAGACCATCGCCACCCATAGCAATGAATCTGTGTATCTAAACTATGGCACCGGCGCTTTAGGCTCTACCATGGGCAAAAGCTGGCCACCAGCCGCCACCCCAGTGGCTAGGCTTATGAATATTTTAGGCGGCTATTTAAACCATTATTCAGACTATTCCACCTGCCAAATCACCGTGGGTATGCCCTATCTTTATGGCGGTGGCTGGGTAGACGGCAATGGCCTATCTGATATGGTTAATAGTGAATTAGCAGTGTTTTTTGGTAATAACCCCTCAGAAACACGCATGTCTGGCTGTAAGGCAAAAACATTACAACATGCTAGATTTACAAAAAACACTCGCACTATTATTATTGATCCACGTTACTCTGACACCATGGTATCTTCTGGAGACCTTTGGGTACCCATTCGCCCCGGCACAGATACAGCTTTATGCGCTGGGCTTGCCCATGTCATGATAACAGAAAACTTAGTCGATACAGCTTTTATCGAAAAATACACCCTCGGCTATGATGAAGATTCTTTACCTCAAGGTGCCCCCAAGGGCTCTTCGTATAAATCTTATATATTAGGTCTTGGGCCAGATAAGATTGCTAAAACACCTGCCTGGGCAGCAGCTATTACCGGCTACCCCGCCCCGCAAATTCAACGACTTGCCCGCGAAATTGCTGCCGCAAAACCTTGTTATATTTGCCAAGGTTGGGGGCCGCAGCGTAGTACCAATGGTGAAAACCTTACCCGTGCCATTGGCATGCTCGCCGTGCTTACAGGTAATGTAGGTATAGCTGGCGGCAACACTGGCGCCAGAGAAAATGGCGGCTACGGTCTTGGCATGGCCTCTTTCCCAACCTTACAAAATCCAATTAAAACAACTATATCTTGTTTTAATTGGTTTGAAGCCATTGATGATTATACCAAGATGACCGCCACCACAGCTGGGGTGCGCGGCAGAGATAAACTTGTGGCACCCATTAAGTTTCTCTGGAATTATGCTGGCAACTGTATCACCAATCAGCATGGTGGCATTAATCAAATGCATCCCATTTTACAAGATGAAAATAAGTGCGAGACCATTGTGGTGCTCGACACCACTCTTACCCCCTCAGCGCGCTATGCAGACTTCCTTTTGCCTGTGTGTTCCAATTTAGAAGAACATGACTGGAGTGCCGCTGGCGATAGCAATATAGGCTATGTCATTTTTGGTGAAAAATGCATTGAGCCCTTGGGTGAAAGCCTGAGTATTTATGATATTTGTGCCGGTATTGCCAAAGAAATGAAAGTAGAACAAGCTTTCACAGAAGGGCGCACACAATACCAATGGCTCGAGCATCTTTACGCTCTTTCACGAAAAAATGTGCCCGATTTGCCCCCAACCCTAGAAGAAGCCTTTGCGCTAGGGGTATATAAAAAGCATTTCCCGCAAAATCATATTGCATACAAAGCTTTTCGCCAAGACCCCATAGCAAATCCTTTAGCTACACCATCTGGTAAAATTGAAATCTATTCCGCAGCCTTGGCAGAAAAAGCCGCCACATGGACGCTGCAAAAAGACCAAAATATTACACCGTTACCTGAATATATATCAGACCCTGAGGGCTATTTAAGTGAGATGCAAAAAACGTATCCATTACAACTTATTGGACACCATTACAAACAGCGCACCCACTCAAGCTATGGCAATTGTTGGTGGCTACAAGAAGTCGCTCCGCAAGATGTTTGGATAAATCCTATTGATGCCAAAGCCCGAGGCATTAAACATGGCCAAAAAGTAAAAATATTTAATGATCGAGGCGTTACCTACATTCCTGCTCGTGTGACCCCGCGTATTATGCCGGGGGTGGTATCCTTACCGCAAGGAGCATGGCATACGCCAGATAGTAAAGGGCAAGATCATAATGGCTGTGTTAATGTGCTTACAGCCTTAACCCCCACTGCACTGGCAAAAGGTAACCCACATCACTCTAACTTAGTACAAATAGAACGTGCATAGCCCTGCACGCAACACGGAGAATGTATATGTTAAGACAACCTTCATTTACTTTCAATAGTGAGTTGTGTACGGGCTGTAAAGCCTGTATGATTGCTTGTAAAGATAAACATAATTTACCCCGCCATGTAAAATGGCGCCGCGTGCTAGAGTTTTCTGGCGGTGAATGGTTAGAACTTGGTAAAAACACCTATGAGCAAAATATTTTTGCCTATTATGTTTCCATTTCTTGTAACCATTGTGAAGATCCGCTGTGTGTAAAAGCGTGCCCCACCATGGCTATGCATAAAAACGCAGATGGTATCGTGCGTGTTAATCAAAATTTGTGCGTTGGCTGTCGGTATTGTGAGTGGAACTGTCCTTATGGAGCGCCACAATTTAATGCCGAAATCAAGCGTATGAGCAAATGTGACTTTTGCCTTGATTATTTAAAAGAAGATAAAGAACCAGCCTGTGTGGCAGCATGTCCGTGCCGCGCTTTGGGTATTGGCAATTATAAACATTTGCGTGAAGAAGCCGGCTATACCCATGAAATAGCGCCGCTTCCCCAAGCATCTTTGACCAATCCGCATCTTTTTTGCGTGCCCAATCGTCATGCAAAGCCGCAAGGCAGCGATGAAGGCATACGCGGCACCTTGGTCAGTAATCCTGAGGAGGTATAGTCATGGAAGGAATGTGGAGTCTTATCTTCTTTACCCTGCTCGTGCAGGCTTCTTCAGGCATGGTACTTTGGCAAAGTCTGTTTGGCGGCGCAAAAGCGCAAGATGGAAAATGTTGGCATTTTGCAGCCCTAGGCCTTGCTTTGGCAGGCACAGTATTTTCTCTATTGCATTTAAGCGCCCCCTCACACAGTGTTTTTACCATAAACAATATTTTTTCCTCATGGCTTAGCCGTGAAATAGCCTGCGTGGGGCTTTTCATAGTTACGCTCGGAGCCTATATTTACACAAGGTGCAAGCTATGGCTTTATGCCAGCGGCGCGGCCAGCGTGTTACTTACCTATGCCATGAGTAAAATTTATACGGTTTCTTTAGTGCCCTACTGGCAAAACATCTGTGTTTTTGGTTATTTTTTAAGCTCTGCCTTGGTACTAGGGGGCATGCTCTTACTCATAGGCTACTTCTTCTGCCCCGCAAGCCCCACCAAGGATAATATAAGCAGCACCATGAAAAGCTGGCTACCTGTAGCTTTGGGCTTTGCTTTGGCTCTGCGTATAGGTTTTGGCGTAGAGCAAGCCAGCTATCACGTGGCAAGCATGAACAGCTTTGCCTTACATGCGGCGCCATTACTCTTAGCTTTGGCCTTAGCCTTGCTCTTACTCTTGCAAAGACAGCATCTTTGTGCTGGACATGATAAACACAAAGCCTATGTCTGCTCTGGTGTATATACGCTGTACGCCCTTGTCTTAGCCCTATGCGTACTCGTTGCAGAGCTTTGTGCACGCATAACATTTTATCAAGGCTATACATGGTTTGGCATGTAAAAAACAGCCCTTTGTAGAGATTTTACAAAGGGCTAGCACATAGTGCATGTATAACACATTGTGTAAACTTTAAGTTTTACTTTAACTTTATACTCAGAGAAAAATTATTTCTGACGACACACGCAAAACGAGCCTTAGATACGCTTCTAAGGCCCGTTTTCACAAATACACTTATCGGCAAGGCTTTACACTTTAAAACGCACACAGCGCCCCTTAAAAGCGCATTTTACAAGGACGCAGTAACTCATCCCCCATCAGCGTGAACACTCCGCCGCAAGAATCTTTTTTAGAAAAACTGTTGAGCTATGCAGGCATGTGTTTCTTTTGATTTGCATTTCTTTTAAATCTGCCTTGTTAGCGCGTCGCATCACCGCAAAAAAGCGTTACACGCCCTTCTTGCGGCCTACAAAAGGCTGCTAAAGTGCATCCTTCTTGTTGCGCCTTGTTGTAGGCTGAGCTGGTAATAGCAGCGCGGCTCACCATATGTTTTATACCAGTGCGACGTATTTTGTCGTACATGGAGGCAGTAATGCGAGCCGTGGTAAAAAGATAGAACTCTTCTAGGCGCAACCCCTGCATAAGCCCATGCCCGCAAAGCCTGTCTATGCAATTATGCCGCCCAATATCTTCGGCAAAAATAAGTTCTTCTGTGAGCGGGTGAAACATGGCAGCTCTATGAAAACACCCTGTACCGTCCCACAATCCCGGGGCACTTAATACCCTTTCCATAACTTCTAAAATCTTGCTTAGAGAAAGATCGGGGATAAGAGACTGTAAGGGCGCACTCTGATTTTGCTCTGTATCTCCCCCCGCATTTAAAGCCTTAAGTAAAACTTTAAGTTTTCCGCTACACTCTTCTATCTCATAAGTATAGCTTACATTTTCCCAATGAGCTATATCTAGCATCACATGCCCGAGCACCAAGGCTTGCACATTATGCGGATAGGCATAAAGCGTTTTTTCCCCGCAAAGAGTCATATCTTGCCCCTCTCTTTGACATGTATAAGAAAAAGTACAAGGCTCTTCGGGGCTGATAATTTCATCAATGCACTGCATTTGCCCTTGCTTATAATGCATGGGCTGACAAGAAAGAAAAGATGTTTTAGATACTGTCATACTGTTCCTAAAATGTATTCTTTAGTAAATAAAAAAAGCCCTGCTGTAAAAAGTTAGGGCTTTCCTTACACAAGTTTTATAAAGTATAAATTCTACCAGGTTGCTGTAAAATATAGCCTCCCAATTGTGTGAGTTTTTCCTTAAAGACTTCACTTCGCACAATTTCTAAGACCTTTTGCACCATGGGTAAATCCATAGCATAGTCGGGAATAATAAAGTCGTATTGCTCTACACAAACGGGAATAAAATCTAAATCAAACATCTTAGCCGCTGCATAAATGCCCATACCCACATCGGCAGAGCCAAGAGCAATTTGCGCCGCCACCGAGGTGTGAGTAAATTCTTCACGCTCATACCCATAAATATTTGTCGCATCAAGGCCAGCTTGTTTTAGACTATAATCCAATAAAATACGGGTACCTGAACCTTTTTGACGGTTTACAAAGCGCATACCATCTTTATAAAGGTCTTCAATACCGCTAATGTTTTTGGGATTGCCCTTAGCTACCATAAAACCCTGCTGCCTTCCGGTCACTTCTATAAGAGATACACCACCTTGCGGAAAATATTTCTTCACATAAGACACATTATAACTACCATCTTCTTCATCAAGCAAATGGATACCGCCAAGGTGCGCTTCACGCCGTTTTATGGCCATGATACCGCCCATAGAACCGGCATGAGAAGAAATCATATACAAAGAGTTTTCTTGCATATGTAGCATATCGCTGAGCTCATCTAACAAAGGATCATGGCTACCGATGGCTACCAATGAATTATAGATTTTAGCTAAAGGCTGCAAAAGACGCACAGACACTGCATCCCCAGCGTTATAGCCCTCCACACCGCGCCCGATGGTCATAATGCCGTCTGCCTTCATGAAAGAAGAAACCACCCCACTACCGCGCTGTAAAGGCGTAGCAATGGTGCGACCTTCCACATAGCCCATACGTACGCGCACAAATTCTTCATACTTTACGCCGGAAACTATAGGACGAGAAAGTGTGGCTTCTTGATATTGCGGCTTTGCAAAAGCATTTTTAGAAAAATACTCTATAAGCGGCTTTAAAAATTCTTCAATAACAATAATGCCTGACACAGGATAGCCAGGCACCCCAAGAATAACCTGCGCATTTTTATGCCCTAAAATAGCTGGTTTACCAGGTTTAATGGCAATACCATGATAGACCACCTCACCCACATTTTTTACACTTTGCACAGAAAAATCTTCACGCCCAGCAGAAGAACCGGCATTGAGCAAAACCATATCGCATTCTTCTAAAGCCGTCTCTAAAGCTTTGGTGATAACATCCAGCTTATCCTTACAAATGGGATAGATTTTTACCTCTGCGCCCCAATCTTTGAGCATGGCGGAAAAAATGGCAGAGTTAAATTCCATAATATCGCCCGTGCCGGGATTAGCCGAGGGCGGTACAATTTCATCACCCGTAGGTATAATGCCCACCACAGGCTTTTTAAGCACATCTACCGTAAGTACACCGCCAGCCAACATGGAACCAATGGCCGCAGGGCTTATGGGCATATGCGCAGGAGTAATCATTTCCCCTTGGCAAATGTCTTCGCCAATTTGGCGCACATGCTGAAAAGGCACCGCTGCTTGAAAAATCTTCACTTGATTATCTTCTTGGCGCACAATGTCTTCCACCATAATAACCGCATCAAAACCATCTGGCAAAGGATCGCCCGTATCCACCACCACATATTGCTCTACGCTTAATATAACAGGCGTAGTTTCTGTAGCGCCAAAGGTATCCTTAGCAAGTACGGCAATACCATCCATGGCTGAGGCATTATAGTGGGGGGCGCAAATGACTGCATATACAGGCTTTGCACTTATTCTATGACAGGCATCCATAACAGCTATAGTTTCCACGCCAGCCCCAAAGCCTTGCCCTTTAAGCACTTCTAAATATTTTTCTTTAGCTTCCTGCAAAGGTACATTGGTAAGATACTGAAAAGACATACAAACTCCTAAAAAGTATATACTGTTACAAGGGTGCCCTTGGCATAACCTTCACATTCTTGAGGAATGCAACAATAGCCTTGCGAGCCTGATAAGGTGGTAATAAGACCAGACTTCGTGCGTATGGGCTGGGCCACATATTGCCCTTCCCGCTGTTCTAAACTCACAGGCACAAATTGCAAGCGTCCGTGATTGGCCTCTACTGATTCCATAAGTTTAGCTTGCACATAAGGCTGAGGTATTTTCTTACCCGTAAGCGTAGATAGTAAATGATATACTAAACTTAAAGTAACAAAAAATACCGCTACGGGATGCCCAGGCAGGCCAAAAATAGGCTTTTGGGCAATCTTCCCTAATATGGTGGGTTTGCCAGGTTTTAAAGCCACCCCATGAAAAAGCACTTCTCCTTGCGAGGCAATAACATCGCTGGTCACATCTTTCACGCCCACACTGCTACCACCAGAAATAAGCACCACATCACATTCTGCCACAGCTTGTGACACTGCTGCCTGCAAGAGCTCTTCTTTATCTTTAATAATACCATACGTGCGAACATCTTCGCCAAATTGCGTCACAAGAGCCACCAGTAAAGAGGTATTCACCGAGCGCACTTGGGCATTATTTGGTTTTTCATGCACCTCTACCAGCTCATCCCCCGTGGTAATAACGCCCACAAGGATTTTTTTCCGCACTGGCACTTCAATCACACCCAGAGCAGCCAAGGCACCTATATCTTTAGGGCTTAAACGCAAACCAGCACGCAGTACTACCTTACCGGGGAAAACATCATCCCCCTTAAAAACCACATGTTGTTGCGGGGCCACGGCTTTGAGTATGCCTATGGTACCATCACCATAATCTTCTGTGTACTCAATCATTTGCACAGCATCGGCACCTTCTGGTAAAGCGCCGCCCGTGGCAATGCTTGCACAAGCACCATTTTGCAAAATAAAGTTAGGCTCTTCTCCCATAAGGATATGCCCCTGCACTGGCAACATGGCAGGAATACTATCACTACAGCCAAAGGTTTCTCTGGCTTGCACCGCATAGCCGTCCACCGAAGAGCGATGAAAAGAAGGAACATATTCTTCAGCACAAATATCTTGCGCGAGTATACGCCCCTGACATTGCAAAAGCGGCACCATCTCTTCTTGAGTTTCATGACGGCTTACCAAAGAGGGGAAATGGCTTTCAATGATGCTTTGCGCTTGTGCCAAGCTTTTAAGTGTAAACATAGATATCCTTTAAAATGAAGAAAATAGGAAAATTAACCTTATAAAAGAATTATTTTTAGAAAAAAATTCATAAAAAGCGAGGAAATACATAACCTGTAAGAGCAATAGCTATTCTTTATTCATATGTCAAGATAAGCACTAGTAAAGCCACAGTTTTGTGCAAAGAGGCACAAAGACTTTTTTAAACTCACACTAGACAGCAAGCCTATTTTGTGCGACAAGAAACAATTCTATTGCCCTTAGTTTACTAACTATAAAAGAACACAGGTGAGGCTATATATGGTCATAGGCCCTTGGACACATGATGAATTTATGGAAGAGGCACGCAAATTTCACGGCTACCCCGCTCCCGGCCTTATTATTGCCGGCTATATGGTAGAAATGGCACGCAATGCCTTGCCAGAAGGCATACTCTTTGATGCCATTAGCGAAACGGGTCAATGTCTACCCGATGCGGTACAATTACTCACCCCCTGTACGATAGGCAATGGATGGCTGCGTATACACAACTTTGGCCTCTACGCTTTAAGCCTTTTTGATAAGCATACCGGCAAAGGCGTGCGCGTACACCTTGATGTGGAAAAGCTTGGGCCTTACGGCGAAATCCGCGCTTGGTTTCTTAAAGAAAAAACCAAAGCCGAGCAAGACACAGAAAAATTACAGCAAGAAATACGTGATGCTGCCCAAAACATACTCACCTTACGCCCCATTCAGCTTTTGCCTTCTGCCCTTGGGCACAAAGGTAAAGGTACCATTGCCCGATGTCCCATCTGCGGCGAATGGCACCCCGCATCCTACGGGGGCATTTGTCGCTCTTGCCAAGGGGAATCCCCCTATGAAGACGGCCCAGGTTTAGCTTTTAGCGGCGTGGAACAGACTGTAGAGCACTCTGGAGGGCAGACATTTGAAGGCCCTAAACTTAAAGCTGTGCCCATAGAAAAAGCCCTCGGTCAACACGCCCTACATGATATGACGCAAATTATCCCCGGCGAAGTGAAAGATACCGCTTTCCGAGCAGGACAAGAGCTTACCATTGGCGATGTGTGCCGCTTGCAACACATGGGTCGTAATCATATTTACACACAAGAAAATGCCCCCGATGCCGATGAATGGATTCACGAAGATGCCGTGGTGCAAAAGTTTTCTCTACATATGGCAGGCGATGGCATTGTGGT
>CAYJND010000011.1:0-28557 GCA_964371565.1 uncultured Desulfovibrionaceae bacterium | reverse complement strand
CTAAACATTGCCAGAAAACGTATTCCATACGTTTATTTCTGGCAATGTTTATTACATTATTTGATTTATAAATTCTATTTTTATTGATAGTTAAGTTGTTTTTCAGTGTCGACTATTTAGATAATACGTTATAAGAAAGATTATCTATTTTGCGGAATAAAGTTTTGCAAATCGCGCGAAACTTCAAAGGTAGCCAGCTCTGTGCGGGCAGCGGCGGCAAAGGGAGAATCCGCATAGCCTGTGGCAATAAGCTCTAAGAGCTGTTTTGCTTTTTCAGCATTGCCAAGCTTGCGATATAAGCGCGCCTCACGAAAACGTAAGCCAGGATATTCCGGTGAATTAGCATCTACAAATTGATTGTAACGCTCTACCCATTCCAAAGCTTCGGGTATTCTGTTCGCCACTTCGGTAATGTCCATCAGGGCGCCCATGGCTTCTTTTCTACGCCCTTCATCAGCCCTATCAGAACGCTCTTGCTTAAGCTCATCAAAAAATTGTAATGTTTTTAAATTATATGCATAAGCATCTTTAATGTCTTTACGTTCTTCTGCATCTTTAGCCAAGAAATAGGTAGCATAAGCGCGTTGATATTTGGGAATTTCTGTATCAGCCGCCAATTGCTTCCATAATTTTAATGAACGCTCGCGCAGTCCCAAATTTTCTGCCGAAAGTGCCATGGCATAGTCTAATTGTCCGCGCATGGCCTTGGTCATTTTCCAATCTTTAACAAGCTCACCAAGATCAAGCATGGCATTCCAATTGCCTGTTTCTAAGTATTTATTAAAATACAAAGCAAAGGTAGGATCACTATACTTAGGATGTTTAGGCGTTTGTAAAAACTGTGCAAAAAGTTCCATAGCCTTAGCATCATCTCCTCGCTCTAAATAGCCGCGAGCCAAAGCGTTGCGTAAATCAGGGTCAATTTCGCCATAGCGTTCACGCACAAGCGGGAAACCATTCCACAAAGTCAAAATGCGTCCATAATTTTCTTCAATGAGCGAATTTTTCAAATCCGCCATGAAGCCACGCATAATCACATCTCGCGCCAGCTCCACATCCACATTTTCCGGATATAAATCAATAAAGTCAGAAGCTGTCCCCATGCTTTCTGCGTATTGCTTATCCCACAATTGCCACAAAGCATATTTTAGCAAAGAAGTGATAGAACGCGCATCTGTGGGGCGCTCTTTATAGAGATCTTGATAGGTTACCTGAGGTAATGGTTTGCCAGGATCTTCAAAAACGCCAAACATGGCAGCCATATTTAACGGACTATCATAAAGACCTTTTTCAGAAAGGCGCAACAAGGCTAAAGCGCCAGCATCGCTTTCAGGAAAGCGCACCAAAACATCGGCAAAAACCTCTAAAGCAGGTTCAGGCTGACGTAACTCAAAATATAAATCCCCAATGCTTGTTAAAATATTGGGCGCATCTTCATGAGTGGGGCGCAAATTATACAAAAGCCAATATTTTTCTAAAGCGGCTTCTTTTTTGCCAAGGTTATAATCAATGTCCGCAAGGGTTAACAAATACTCAGGGTCATCAATATAATATCGAGCCCAGCGCTTATCGGCAAAGTCTGCATACACGAGAGCTTCATCAAATTTCTTTTGCCCCACAAGAGCTTGTACCAAGGCAATGGTGCCATCTTTCACCGCGGGTGAATCGGGATACTCTTGCAAAATATCACGAAAAATCTTTTCGGCTTCGACAAAAAGCCCTTTTTCCATCTTAGCTTTACCTAAAAGATGAAAATCTACAGGCACATGCATATCGTAGGGATAACGGCGGCGCAAAGCTCTAAAATAGCCTTCTGCTTCAGCTAAATTGCCTACATTCAAGTTTGCCATACCAAGACGATGCAAAGCATCAGGCACACGCGTTGAACGCAAATTTGCATTCATGGCTTCATTGGTAGCGGTAATAATATCTTCGTAACCTTCAAAAGGCTTTCCTGTATAAATAGCTTCTACCGCGTCACTACGATGATATAACACCTGCTCTCGCTGATCGGCCTTTAACTCAGGCATGGTCAATAAAAGCTCAAGCAGTGGCAAGGCATCTTGATATTTAGCCTCTTGAATAAGCTTCATGGCCTCGGCATACACATCTTCCAGCACAGGAGGCGCAGGCACTTCGTTGCCTTCTTCATCTTGATAGATAACAGGGCGCGGCTCTTCCACAGGGGCATCAGGATCTACGGGCTTGGTGGCAGGGTCAATACTTTGCACAACCTCTGTGGGCTGTTGCTGTGCACTTTCTGCAGTAGATGTGGGTGAACCTTCTGAAGGGGTACCCTCGCCAGACGGTGTTGTAGGCGATGTTGTAGGCGATACAGCAGAAGAGGCAGAAGTATCTGCACCGGAAGAACTTACAGAGCCACTTGTAGCATCAGAAGATGAGACTGTCCCGCTTGTGGTACTGCCATCAAGCTTAGTGGCAATACCCGTTTCAGCCGGCCAATATTCAGGGCCAGACAAGTTAATGGGAGCTTGGACTTCTTGAGGGCTAATCACAGTTCCGCGTGAAATTTTTTCTTGCTCGCCACCTTGTGCTTTTTCATCCAGTTCTTGCGTTGAATTTTCTGCTTGCTTTACAGGCAAGGGCAAAGTTTTAGGCGCGCTCTGTGCAGCTTCAGTGCTTGCATCTACCTTGGCATCGCCTTGCTCAGCGGTTTCAGCCTTTTGTTCTGTTTGCTCTTCAGTGCTTTCTTTGTCTGCGTCGTCGGCGGCGTCTTTAGAATTTTTTTCGCTAGAATCTGAATTTGGCTGTACGCTTGTTGCAGCGCTATTTGGGGCTTTAGCATCGGCACTCAAATCTTTAGCAGACTCTTTGCCCAGCTCTTCGCCAGATTTATCGCCAGATTCTTTGCCAGATTCTTTAGCAGGCGCTTTGTCAGCCTCAGAAGACGATTCGGTTTTTTGCTGCACCGGCAAAGCATCAGGCTTAGGGATAGCTTGCCCCTTTGCTACAGTGTCGGGCTGTGCTGCGGCAAGTAATTGCAAAGGTGGCATCTCTTGTGTCTTGCCATCAATGGCAGGCACAGTGGCAGACACAGCGGCAGACACAGCGGCAGGCACAGTAGCAGACACTTGATCCGGAGCTTGAACTAGCTGGACAGTTTTAATCGCATCTGCGCCAGGCGCTACTTGCGTTAAGACTGGTTGCTCAGAAGTTGCAACCTCAAAAGTGGCGGGCTGTATCAGAGGGGCATTTGCATTCTGAACATTTGTTGCAATTTCTTGAGGCGGCGCCACAGTAAATTCTTGCGCAGGGGTACCTAGAGGAGCAAGGCGCCCATCTGCCTGCCAGCGTGCCCCCAGAGGGTCAGAAAATACATCAATAATTATTTGCTCAGCATTGACCTGTGTGGCTAAAAAACCAAAGCCAGAAGTGGTTAGCTCAAGCTCAAGCCCTTTATCTGTGGCATGTATATTACCCACAAGGCTTTGCACATCAGGGTCTTGCCCTTGCAAGTTAAGGCCTTGCACGCTCTGCGGCGTAGAAATTTGTAAAACATTAAGCCCTGTGCGTGTAATTTCAAGGGGATTGGCACTGGGTAAGGCAAGCGTAATAAGAATGCGTTCACGCCCAGCCATTTTTTCCCATTGCCAGAAAGTTGTGCCCTCAGAGGCAACAGCAGCAGATGTAGCGGACGACGTAGGCAAGGAACCAGCAGAGGCAGCATAGGCCACACTGGGGCTTAATACGCCCAATGAGGACGTAAATGCAGAACACGGCATCCATACAGCCGAAGCTAAGGACGCCACTATAAGCATTACACGCAAACGCGCACGAAGAGACCGAGTATCGGTGCTAGGGCTATACTGCATAGTGTTTTGCTTGCAATTTTTGTTCCATTTTACTGCCAAAATTCTGCCTTAACAAAGACTTACATACCTTTCTTCTTTAATTTTTCTATAAGTGTAGTACGTTTAACACCTAGTAGTTCCGCCGCTTGATTTTTAACGCCATCAGACTTTACCAAAGCTTCATCAAGCAAGCGATCTTCAATGGCTTCTAAAAAGTCTTTAAGACCCATATTAAACTTTTCAAGCTCTGCCAAAGTGGGCCAAACAAAACCTTGACTAGGGGCACAAGCCTGAACAGAACTTGAGGTATTTGCTATATCTTCCCCGTTATTTTCTAAAGCAGTGGCTGTATCTAGGCAAGGTTCTTCGTGCACAATGTGCACAGCTTCTGCCATTTCTTCCGGGCTAATACCTTGAAATTCTTCGGGGAGACTCTCTAAAGGCCCCACCGCATCAAGAATTTTTTGCGGCACATCTTCAATTTCTACCAAAGGACCGTCAGCTAAAATACTCAAACGCTCCATAAAATTTTCTAGTTCACGCACATTGCCAGGCCAAGCATAGGCTAAAAAAACCCTTGTAGTCATGGCAGAAAGACCCAAAAGGTCTCTTTTTTTCTTTTCACAAAACCGCTGCAAAAAATGGCGCACAAGCAAGAGCACATCCCCTGCTCTTTCACGTAAAGGGGGCAAATGCAATGGAATAACATTAAGACGATAGTATAAATCTTCTCTAAAGCGCCCTGCCGTCACTTCGCTTTCAAGATCACGATTGGTGGCAGCCACAATGCGCACATCCACCTTTTTAATGCCCATGCCCCCTACTCTTTCAATCTCTTTTTCTTGCAGCACCCGCAAAATTTTTACTTGCAGGCTTAAATCCATTTCGCCTATTTCATCAAGAAAAATAGTACCCCCGTCAGCCATTTCGAAGCGGCCGGGGCGCGTGCGAATAGCATGGGTAAAGGCGCCTTTTTCGTGACCAAAAAGCTCAGATTCTAGCAATTCTTTAGGAATAGCGCCGCAATTGATGGGAACAAAGGGTTTGTCTGCTCGTTCGCTATAGGCATGGAGAGCGCGCACCAAAAGCTCTTTCCCTGTACCGGATTCCCCCGTTACAAGTACTGTACTATCTGTGGGAGCCACTTTTTTGAGCACACGAAAAACCTCGGCTAAAGAGCCGCTTTGCCCAATTATCCCACTATTCTGCCAATCCATACACTCTCCTCAGGCTGTTTAACAACAGTCCATAAGTGTCAATACACTGACACAAGAATAAAATCTAGTCATAAATTGTAGCTGTAAGAAAAAAGACACTTTAAAGAACAGGCATTTTTGCCCAAAGGAACCAACATAGATATAAGTTCTTTATGAAAAAAGGGAAGAAGTAGTTAAAAAAAATAGTATACATAAATACCCTATGCCATACCCCCCTTACTAAAAAGGCAAAAAAATGACGTACGCTATCACTGAGCGCTTGAAAGTTAAGCCCATGACTTGTAGACTTATGCTTATAGCCTTAAAAAAGTTATATCATCCTCGTGCTTTGCATAATGATACACCGTGGATAAAACTAATACCCTACTTTTCATGCCACTAAAGGCATCATCATAAAGACAACAACACACTAATATAATTATTTATGATTAAAAATTTTCCCTCAAAGGCGCACACGCTGCATATGTTGCAAAGCTATCAAGAATTAGCCATTCCGCCCTTGCAATTCTTGTCTTTTAACGATTGGAAAACAAATCAAAAAAGTGTTGTAACATCTTTGCAAAGCTATTTTTCAGCATTTGGAGAAAATATTTCGCTAGCCATTCGTTCATCTTGCTCTCGCGAAGATGGCAACAAAAGTTCCGGTGCAGGGGCATTTACATCTTTGCTTTATGTAAAAAATACCCACACAGACATAGCAAAAGCCATTGAAGAAGTTTTTCAATCTTACACAGTTGACGGCAGCAAAGTCGAAAATTATGATCAAGTCTTAGTTCAATTAATGCTTGAAAATATTATCATGAATGGCGTTATTATGACCTATGTGGTTGATGATGGAGCGCCTTATTATGTTATTAATTATGATAAAAGTAATCAGGCTGACAGCATCACCTCTGGTAGAGGACAAAACAAATTACTGTATATTTACCGAGATTTTAGCCCCAATGACTTTGACAGCCAAGCCCTATACCAGTGCATAAAAAAAGCACAATTATTAGAAAATATTTGTGAACACAAATTCTTGGATATAGAATTTTGTGTCACCGAAGATGACGTTTTTCACCTTTTGCAGGTGCGCCCCATTTGCACACAGCATCAATGGATAACCAATGCCGAACAGCACGTTGAAAATAATATAAATTACATTACCACCTTTCTTGATGACACCATGAAAGCTCGAGAGGGGCTTTACGGCGACACCACATTTTTAGGCGTTATGCCAGACTGGAACCCTGCAGAAATCATAGGTATTACACCCAAATTGCTATCCAGCTCTTTGTATAGAGAGTGTATTACCAAGCGCATTTGGGCCAAGGCAAGAGAATCTATGGGCTATAGGTCTTTGCCTCCTGATGAACTCATGGTACTTATAGCAGGAAGACCCTATATTGATGTTCGTTTAAGTTTTAATTCTTTTTTGCCTCAAAATATTGAGAAAAAAACCGCGCACAAACTTGTAAATGCTTGGCTTGAAAGATTACAGTTGCATACCTATCTTCACGATAAAATTGAATTTGACGTAGCACAAACCGTATTAGATTTCTCTTTTGAAAAACACTTGCACTGTCGCTACCCAAATCTTTTAACCTTAGCAGAAAAAGAACATTATAAAGAACAATTAAGAGAGCTTACTCAAAAAAATATCTCCACCCAAAAAGGGTCTAGCTATGCTCTTGCCATGCAAAATATAGCAAAGTTGCAATCCATACAAAATACACATTCTTTTTGCACCCTTATGGAGAAAAAAGACGCACCTGCCCCACTCAAATATCTTCTTGGAATAATTGAAGAATGTAAAAACATGGGCACGCTCCCCTTTGCCATATTAGCTCGCCATGCTTTTATGGCAGAAAGCTTGCTGCGCTCAGCTGTGGCACGAGAAGCTTTAACGCCGCAAAGATACGATTTTTTTAAATCCACATGCAAAACCATTTCCAGTGAGTTTGCCCATGATTTTACTCTGGCCTGTAAAACCCCCGCAACACAAAAAAGTTTTCTAAAAAAATACGGACATCTTAGACCAAGTACTTATGATATCTGCTCACCAAGATATATGGATAGAGAGGGGCTTTTTACGCCATATGATTCCATATACCCAGAAGTGAAAGAACAAAAAAACTTTTTCACGCTAACAATACAAGAAAAGAAAAATCTGCAAAAGCTCTTGCAGGAAGCAAAGCTTACTTTTAGCCCTGAAGAATTAGTGGAATATGCTTTAAAAACCATTGCGGCGCGCGAATATGCAAAATTTATTTTCACAAGGCATATTTCAGATATTTTAGAATGGCTCACCCTATGGGGCGAAAAGTATCACCTCTCAAGAGATGACCTTGCCTTTTTAGATATAAGAGACATTACAGAATGGAATTACCACTCTTTGCTTGCCTCACCTCAAGAATATTTTTCAAACCTTGTTACAAAGGGTAAGGAGCTCTATGATTTGGGGCGCAGTTTAAAATTGCCCTATCTTATTCGTTCTTCACGCGATCTCTATGTGGCCCCCCAGCAAAGCAGCGCCCCTAACTTCATAGGTAATAAATGCATTGAGGCGCCGGTTATTCGCCTATATGCCGACTCTACCTGCACTGAAAATATACAAGGCCATATTGTCTGTATTGAAAATGCCGACCCTGGTTTTGACTGGGTTTTTACGCGCAATATTGCAGGGCTTATAACATTATTTGGCGGTGCCAACTCACATATGGCCATTCGCTGTGCAGAATACGGCTTGCCCGCTGCCATTGGCACTGGAAGCACCCTATTTCATAAAGTTGCCACGGCAAAGCGCTGCACCTTAGATGTTCAATCAAAAAAAATTATGGTATAACTATGTCACACAGTATTGCTTTATCTATGCGCTACCTCACAAAACACTACCCCAGCGGCAACCACGAATCATATAATGCCCTGGCCTCTTCTTGGTTTGATTTTTTATTTAAGGCATTTCCTTTATCATCATATATAGCCCTACCAGCCCACTTACAAAGCTGCAAAAACATACTCAAAAATCACACCATTGATGCCCTTATTTTATCTGGCGGAGATGATATAGGCCTACATATTCAACGAGATGAAACAGAACTAGAACTTTTACACTGGGCAGAAAAAAACCACATACCCACATTAGGGGTATGCCGTGGTATGCAACTTATCAATAACTACTATGGTGGCAGCTTAGAAAAAGATACAAAGCATATAGCCACAAGGCATAGCCTTACTTTTGATCCTACCTATACTGACATTTTTTCTAAAGAAATAAACTCTTATCATGGTCATAGCATTTCTGTGACAAGCCTTGCGCCAGCGCTCACGCCCTTAGCCTTTGCAGATAACAACGTTTATGTGGAAGCCTATAAACATAAAGATAAAGATATTTACGGCATCATGTGGCACCCTGAAAGGGAAGAGAATGTTAGGCCAAGCGATATTGCATTGATACAAAAAATACTAACCAAGATTTAGGAAAGCACCCTATGCAGGAAAATACCATCGCCATAATTTTAGCCGCAGGACGTGGCTCGCGCATGAAAGGATTCACCGATCATAAACCTAAATGTTTGCTGTCCCTTGCAGGAAAAAAGCTTCTTCATTGGCAACTTGAAAGCTTAAGCAAAGGTAATTTTGCAAAAATTATAGTGGTTCGAGGGTATTTGGCTCAAAGTATACAAGGTGATTTCGACACGGTAGAAAACACACGCTGGGCTGAAACCAATATGGTTTCAAGCCTTCTTTGCGCCTTAGATACTATCAAAAATACTACTGTTCTTGTCTCTTACAGCGATATAGTGTATAAAAGTTCACATATTAGCGCACTATTACAAGCTCAAGGGGATATTTGCATCACCTATGATACTGCATGGGAAAGCCTCTGGCGCCTTAGAAATGATAATCCTTTAGATGATGCAGAAACCTTTAAGCAAAAACAGGGGCTTCTTGTAGAAATTGGACAAAAAACACAGCACATTGAAGACATTCAAGGCCAATACATGGGCTTAATAAAATTCACCCCTGAAGGGCAAGAAATAGTAAAAAAATACATTGCCACATTGCGCCAGTCACAGGTGGATACACTTGATATGACAGCGCTTTTGCGAGGCCTTTTAGGGCAAAATATACCTATTCATACGCAAGCTATACATGCTGGCTGGTGTGAATGTGACACCCAGCAAGACATGGCACTTTATGAAGAGGAATTACAAAAAAATCCCCATTGGGCACATGATTGGCGAGAAATTTACTCATAAAAAAATCGCCTTTTGAGTTTTATCAAAAGGCGATTGATTTGTTTTTTCTAAAAACTATGTAGTATCAAGGTATTATATATGCGGGAACACATACAAAGCTATAGCTACCACAGATAAAATGCTTACGATGGAAAGCCAAAGCTTATACTCTTTATCCATCTTTACACTTTCTTCCGGTGACGGCTCGGTAAGTTCTGCCTGTAAAGTGCTAATATCAAAGCTTTCTTTGCTATGTTTTTTGCCATAGAACATAAAAATAAGCAGACCCACCACAGACCATAAAATGCCGCTTACGGTGGCTGTAGCGTCCAATTGTGTCATCATAAATAGATACAACACTATGGATACAGGCACGCCCAGCATAACAGCCTTTGCCATATAAGGACGCTTAATATCAGGATATTTCTTACGCAAACCTAAAGCAGCAGCAATACCTATTACGTAGTAAAATAAGTCTGTAAAAAGGCTTAAAAAAGCTACATAATGAATAGAATTGGTGCTGACAAGTGCAAAAGCCAATATACCCACCAACCAAATGGCTATATAAGGGGTTTTGTACTTAGGGTGCACCTTACACAGAAATTTAGGCAGCATGCCGTCTCTAGCCATGGCATATAAATAGCGCGGGGGCGCAGCCACACAAGAGTTCATGGTAGAAAGTCCGCCGCCAAAGGCAATACCTGCAGCTAGTGTAGCAAGGGGAATACCTAAAATACCAGCCGTCATCATGGCATCGGCATAGGGCGCTGTGGCAGTGGTGAGGCTTTCAAGCGTATCAAGAGGAACAATGCCCACAAGAAACCATTGAAATATAGCATTTAAAGCAAAAACAACAATGGGGGTAATAATTAAAGAACGCGGCATATTAATATGCGGATATTTAATTTCTTCGCCCATGCTCACACAGGCATCAAATCCGGCAAAACACCACCAAATCATGGCTACACAGGCAATAAAACCAGGGCCTTCCATATCTAAAAATTCAGGCTTTTGCACAAAGTTTGGCAATTGCACATGAGGTATCATCATAAAAAACCAAACAATGGCAACGCCCCAAAAAAAGTACATAAAAGCATTTTGCAATTTACCCGTAAGGTCAGTGCCAATAACATTGGATATGGTGAAAATAGCTACACAACCCCCTGCAATGACAGTATCACTTATGGGTATTTGCACATCAAAGGCCAAGAACATGGTCTTAAAGTAAAAGGAAAAAGCAAAAGCTTCTGCGGCGGCAACGCAAATAATAGCTATGACATAGTTCCACCCTGCCAAAAAGCCAAAAAATTTACCTAGCCCATAAGAAGCATATTTATACGTGCCCCCAGCATAGGGTAAAGAGCTGCTCATTTCTGCATATAACTGTGCAGGATATACGGTAATGAGAAAAGCCACCAAAGTAGCAAAAATAATATCAGCCCCCATAAAACCTACAGCGTTGGCGCCCGTTACAAAAAGCCCCACCCCCATAACATTGCCTACAGATAAGGTGACGGCCTCTCGCATGCCAAAGGCTCTATTCAGCTTCACCGAATCTTGTGTACTTGCATTCATTAACTCCCCTCCTCAAGGTAAAATACAAACAGGCTGTATACAATTTTTCACCAAAAAAATCAAAATATAATCAAGCAAAATACAAAAAAGCCATGACAAAAAAATCTGCCATGGCTTTGAGTTTTTTTTTTAAAGTAATAGTCTTATTTATTAAGTACTTTTTCTACATCTGTAAGCATAATATCCATGGCTTCTACGCCGCCCTCAGCTAAGTACCAAATGCCGGGGTTTAAATAGCCCACATTGCCATTTTTAAAGGCCTTGCTATTGCTAAGAATATCGCTTTTAAGCACTTCTGCGGCGGGGCGAGCATCTTTCATGCCAGTGCCAAGATCTTTGCTAAGCACAAAGATATAATCTGGATCAAGCTTTTTGATGGCCTCTAAAGTTTTGGCGGTGCTACGACCGGTTTTTTCTTTAAGACCCACATTGGTAAAGCCAAAGCTTACAGGAATCATAGAAGCGCGGCTGTTATTGCCAAGCACAATGGCTTCATCACGCACAATGATAATACCTAGCATGGTTTTACCCTTAGATTTTTCTTTGATGGCGGCTACGCGCTTTTCGATGGGAGCCAATTGCTCAGCAAATTTAGCTTCCATGCCATAGATTTTGGCATTGCGCATACCCACTTCTTTGAAGCTTTCAAAGGGATCCATATTGTATTCTACAGCATTGATAATGGTAGGAGCAATACGAGAAATTTCAGCATATTTGCTACCAAGGCGCGCGCTGATGGTAATAAGGTCTGGTTTTAAAGCAGCAATGGCTTTAGCGTCAAAATCTTTCATGCCGCCAGCAGAGGGAATTTTGCCCATTTCTTCTGCTAAATGAGGCAAAGTTTTAGCGTGAGGCATGGCTACCACTTTATCTAAAATGCCCCAAGAAGCGAGCAAGTCAGGAGTGATATAGTCAATGGCTACCACACGCTTAGGATTGGTAGGGATTTGAGCCTCAATAGAGGTAGTTACCTTGGCATGCCCCTTGGTGCTGGTGAGCTCTTCTTTATAAGGTATGGTTTCAGCACTCTGAGCCGAAGATGCAAGCATGGGGACACCTGTCATAACACTTAAACCTAATAAACAAGAAAGAATGGCATTTTTGTTCATGTAATTTCCTTTTCTACTACTCATATAAAATTTGAGGTAAAAACACCAATGAGCTGAAAATTAAGCTCAGAAGGAAGGAGCGGTGTTTTTACCTCGGCTTGTGGGTTTAGAATTTCATTTCAAAGCCAACACGAACTTCAAAGGGATTGAGGGACGTGATGTTGGCAGAGTTATTCTTGCTTTGTAAGAAGTTATACAAGGCTAACGTTACTTTGTACTCATCTTCCTCGCCCCAAGTTTTGGCAGCAGAGAAGTTTACATTGTAAAAGTCATAAATTGTAGCGCCAGCCTTGGCAGATTCAGCAGATTTAAAGTTTTCATTATAGGCGCCCCAAAGATTGGCAGAAAGACCCCACTCGGGATAGTAAAAATCAATACCGGCAGTAACAACATCGGTGGAGGTGTAGGTCACGCGGGTGTGATTGTCTATGTCATGTGCATCATTGTAAGAGTAAGAAGCCTTTAGCTTAACATAATCATGCACTTGCCATGCTGCTTCTAGCTCAATACCTTGAGTGCGCACTTGACCGATGTTGGTACGCAAGAAAGAAGCTTGAGTCGTGTGCTGATGTGGGTATAAAGTGGTATCAAAAACTTCTTCACTGGAAATATAATCTTCAATATAGCTATAGTAGTAACTCACAGCACCAGACACGGGACCATAGGATCCTTCATAGCGTAACTCAAAGTTTTTGCTTTTTTCTGGTTTTAAAGTTTCGTTACCATAAACAGTTCCGTTACCTGTGCCTTCAACGCCATAGAGCTCTGCTAAGGTTGGTGCTCTAAAGCCCATACCCCAGTTAGCTTTAATGCGATGATTTTCAATAAATTCATACGTTACACCAATGTTAGGGGTGAACGCGCCGCCAAAGTCGGTATCGTAATGATCATAACGACCTTGTAAAAGGATGAAAAGGCTATCGTCAAAGAAAGCTAGTTCTTCAGAAAGATATATGGACCAGCTATTCATTTCATAGAAATTTCTGCGAGCAGAGTTGCTGGTGTTCACTTGATGCGCATTAGAATAGGTATATTCGCCGCCAAAGGTAAGGGTATTCCAATCTGCGATTGTCCAAGAATCATTACCACCAAGGGTGAATGTGCGAAAAGTATCCGTGAAGTATTTTTCACTATTATCAATAAGCGAAGCATTGTACCCAGCCATAGCTTGTGCTGCCAATGGATCGCGGAATTTGTCCACTTGTACTTCAGAGTAATCTGCAGACACATTAAGCATATGGTCACCAATGGTGCCTTGGTACACTAAAGCTCCGCCGTACAAACGTCTGCTATAGTTATGGTTTGTTGAAACATAACCGGCTGCTGATTTGCTGTCTTGTTCAAGGTCGGTGCTGGCCCAGTTACCGATGAAGCGTAATTCGTGGTCATCAGTGAAGGCATAGCCCATGTCAAGGTTGAAAGCGAGCTCGTTACCATTGGCGCTTTTAGTCCAGCCGCCATTGGTTCTGTCACTATAAGTACTGTCAATGCTGGTGTCATATGTTGGCTCTTTAATGCCGCCGAACCAATGTGTGATTTGCGCATTGAAGATAGCGTCAAATTTACCCATTTTGCCTGTATCAAGCTGCCAATAGTTTTTAAGATATTCATTACCTATAATAACACCGCCAACGCCGCCAGCTTTTTCGCTTTTCTTGGTGATGATGTTAACAACACCGCCAATGGCATTGGAGCCATAGATAGCACCGGCTTGACCGCGCACAATTTCAATACGCTCAATGCTAGCGGGGTTAATCATTTGGGTCCAGTAGTTATAAGCATCTTTTACGTTTTCTGCTGTGCTTACACGGCGACCATTAATGAGCAAAAGAGTACTTTCCCAGCCCATACCACGAATATTAATACCACCTTTTTGGCCTTCCACAGAAATGCCTGTAGCTGAATTTAAAACGTCGCGCACATTGGCAGCGCCCATGCGTTCGATGTCTTCTTTAGTGAAAACTTCCATGGTTTGGGGTACATCTTCAATAAGTTGTTCAGTTCTGGTACCGGTTACAACTACGGTGCCGGTTTGTGCAACTGGGGTTTCAGTTTCGGCTAAAGCATCAAAAGGCAGCACCATGGCGCCAAAAACGAAACCAAAAAAAGCTGCTTTGCGTAAGGCTTTTGCGCCCTTTGCAGTTAAACTTTGTCCTTTGCTTGTATAAAGCGTAGTCATCTTCCATCCTTCCATAAAACAATTCACTCCTCTTTGTGAAACATAAAGCACAATGAATATGTGCGTTTTAAAATATGACATTTTCGAACTTTAATTTGAAAATCATATTCAATAGTAAGAGGATATAGACAAGCGTTAACATTCTGTAAAGTTATAATTTGTGAATTTGTGTACATATACTGTTAACAAATGACACATAGGGCATAAGGCAAAGCAGAAAATATGCCATGCCTTATGCCCAGAGTATTATGCAGTATATACTAGAATTTTATCTTTAAATTAATGTGTGTTTCAAAGATACTAAGAGATGTGATCTAGTCAAAGGTGTTTATATTTTGTAATAAAATTTCCCACGCTTACATGTTAATTTTTTAGAACTTTTTCCGCATCGTCAAGCATAATGCTCATACCGTGTATACCGCCTTCAGCAAGGTACCAAATGCTGGGGGTTACATAGGCAATACGTCCATTTTTGAAAGCTTTTGTGCCGCGCAAAATTTCACTATCCATGGTTTGCTCAGCAGGCACAGCGCCTTTGGCTCCTACGGCCATATCCTTACTTAGCACAAAGATATAGTCAGGCTCATGCTTGGCAATGGCCTCCAAAGATTTTGCAGTACTGCGCCCTGTTTTTTCTTTGGTGGCTGGATTAGTAAAACCAAAAGAGCGCGGCACCATAGACATACGCCCGCCATCTCCCATGACAATAGCCTCTGCGCCTACTATGTTGATAATCATAGCAGTTTTGCCCTTGCTTGCCTTTTGCACAGCTTCAAGGCGAGCTTTAAGAGGTGCAAATTTTTCTTTGAATTCAGCCTCTTTGCCAAATACAGAGGCATTGCGTAAGCCCATTTTTTCAATACTGTTAAAAGCGCCAATGGTATAATCCACGGCATTGATAATGGTGGGGGCTATAGCAGAGATTTCTTTATACTTGGCGGCAAGACGACCACTAATAAAGATAAGATCAGGCTTCAGAGCCTTAATTTTTTCAGCATCAAAATCTTTCATACCGCCCACATTGGCGATATTTTTGTTATCGATATATTTTTGTAAGTGAGGCATGGCGCTATCTTTGGGCATGGCCACAATGCGATCTCCAAGACCAAGGGCGTCCAAAAGATCCACTGCGGTAAAATCAATGGCCACTACGCGTTGAGGATTGAAGGGAATTTGTGCTTGAAAGGTTATGGGGGCTTCTTTCTGAGGCACAATGGTCATATCTACGGTGACGCTTTTGGGTGCGGCGCAGACTAGGCTTGCGCTAAAAAGACTCAAGGCTAGAGCCAAAGCGACCATATATTGAGGGAATTTTTTCATGTTTTTTCCTATGATTTTTAAAATGCCTCACGCACAAGAGAAGTATCGTGCGTGAGGCTTACGTGATTTTAAACGTGTTTTAGAAAGTTAATTCCATGCCCACTTTCCATTCCATGGGGGCAACATCAAGATAAGAATCTAAAGAACCTAAGGCATTACCAATATTTGTAGCAGAAGCAAACACTCTGAAATTGTCATACACTTTCTGACTTACACTGACATTGATGGTGGTAAAGGCTGTGTATTCATTGGCTGAAGAATCGGTATAGAAGTGATCGGCTGTTTCTGTCCATACAGATACGGTGGTACCCCAATCAGGCTGGTTGAAATCTAATTTTAAGCGCAAGGTATGCAATGCGGCATTATCAAGGAAGAGCCCCGTATCCACATCACGTGAGTCAAGCCAAGTATAATTGGCAGAGAAATTGAAATAATCTAAGAAATCTATACCAAATTTAGCTTCAATACCTTGCACACGGGCTTGGCTAATATTTAATAGGGTTTCATAGCCTGTGCCTGCAGCAAAACCAGGATAAGGAGAATCCACATATTGCCAGCCTTGAATCATGTTTTTCACATCATTCCAGAAATAGGTAACACCCCATGTCATATTGTCATAGCCACCTTCGTAGCCAATATCCCAGCTTATGCTTTCTTCTGGTTTAAGATCTGGATTACCAAAATACCCCACAGAATTGCTGTTTTTGCTAGATCCCACTGAGTTTCTGTAAAGCTCATCTACACCAGGAGCGCGGAAACCAAGGCCGAAGTTAGCTTTAAAGCGATGCTCTTCGAGGAATTTCCACACAAGACCCATTTTGGGAGACCATTGACCACCCCATGCTTCGTAATTGTCATAACGAATGGCAGGAATAAGAATAAGGGTTTCATCAAAAAAGCGCATTTCGTCTTGAATGTAAAAGGCAAAGGAATCGTCTTTAGTGTTTAACCCTGCTGAATGCACTTTTGCCATTTCTCTTTTAAATTGTCCGCCAAAAGTGAGTGTATGTTGATCATTGATGGCCCAAGTATCTTGAAAGTCAGCCGTGATGGATTGATACACGTTAGTGTGCTTACTCTGATCAAGCACTTCAGACAAACCGCCATAGCTTAAACCAAAGCTATACATATGATCACCAATGGTGCCGTCATAAATAAGAGCAGTTTCATAGCGCTGTGCCTCTTCATATGTTTTACTATAAGAACGATTGCCGTTTCTATCTGCACCTACGCTGGTGGTATAATAGTCTTCAGAGAAATAATCGCCACGTAAAGTAAGACGGTGGTCATCATTAAAGTCGTAACCGAGTTCAAATCCGCCATTGAACTCCATACCACTGGCAGAAGCTTCGTACTCGCCAAAGGGAGTGGCGGGGTCATTGACGCGCCAATCTTGATTGGCCATATTACTGGCGATGGAAAGATTGGCAAGGAGGTCAAATTTACCAAATTTTCCCGAATCTACGCTATAATAGTTGCGAATACGTGTATTACCGGCCTCAATGCCTATACGCCCAGAGGGCTCTTGCGACTTTTTGGTGATAATATTGATAACACCGCCGGTGGTAGAACCATAGAGCGCAGAAGAAGGGCCAGAAAGTATTTCGATACGCTCAATGCGGTTTACATCAATGCGATCGGTGGTACGGTTGGCTCCTGTGCCCATCTTTAACTCACCAGCAGGACGACGTCCGTTAATAAGAATGGTGGTACCTTCATCGGGCATACCGCGCAGACCTAGCTTTTTACCAAGCTGAACACCTTGTACCGTACGCAACACATCAGTCACATTGGCAGCGCCAAGTTTTTGAATATCTTCCTCGGTAAAAATTTGCATGGAGGCAGATACATCTTCTAAAAGCTGCTCAGTACGTGTGGCAGTTACTACCACGGTACCTGTTTCTTGCGCATTTTCTGCACTTGTTTCATTGGCAAAGCCTTGAGCAGGCAACGCCATAGCCCCAAGCACAAAAGCAAAAAAAGCGGCCTTACGTAGAGCAGTCGCACTTTTATGCGCAAAGTTTTGTTTTTTATCAGTCAGTTTCACCATAACCATTCATCCTTCCATGCAGTAGTAAACCCTTACTACGTAAAATTGTACATCACACAGTTTATGCAACAGTCATAAACCACAACCAAAATTTGTTCTCATGAGATTTAACTTGAAAATCAAATTCATTTGATGTATTACTACCCATGCAAATTAACAAAGTAAAGCTGTAAATTTTTTATACATGTTCACATAAAGTTAACAAATAATTTTTAATTTACACAATACACAACAAGGAAAATTATGGCACTGCAATTAAATTTTAACCAAATGTATTTTTTTTATATGGTGGCGGTACACGAAGGAGTGCGCAATGCAGCGAAAGTATTGCATGTTTCGCCACCTGCTGTCAGTGCTCAAGTAAAAAGATTTGAAGAAAGTGTGGGGGTTGCCCTGCTCACACGTGTACGTGGTAAATTACAGCTTACAGAACATGGGAACAAAATTTTTCCTGAAGTAGAACGTATTTTCTCTCAAGCAGAACAACTCGAAAAACATATTCATTTTTTACAAGACGAACATAAAAATGAATGCAGACTAGGCGGGCATTATATGCATATGCAATGCATAATCCCCAAGCTTATGCCCTCTTTTAGCAACGTAAAGCAGCAATGCTCTTTACAATTTTCTGTAGACTCTCAGTCAAATATAGAAGCAAAAATAAAAAATAAAGAATTAAATTTAGCCATACTTGAGCATAATCTGCAAGAAGACAATATCGTTATCCATACCTTATTGCACTGCAAAGTCATCTTACTTGCTTGTAGGCATAATCCCTTAGGGCAAAAAGGGGCCATAAGCGTGCATGACCTTGCCGATGTGCCCTTATTACTTCCTTTGGCTGACTCGGGTTTTTCAGTACTTTTACAAGATTTTTTTGCACAGCACGGCTTTATACCCAAGCGTAGTGAACTTTTTTCTTTGCCCATATGTCGCCGATTTATTCCGCAAAGTTCATATCTGGCCTTTTTCCCAGAGTATTTCTTAGATCAAGAAATACAAAGCACAGAATTTCAAAAAATTACTTTGCAAGAAGAGTTACCAGAGCTTGTGGTTTCACTTGCCTATCATAAAGATTTTGCACAAAACGTGGCAGTAAAAAATATGCTTAGCGCTTTGCCAAATCAAGATAGCTTAGCTGAGCTTTTAAAGGGTTCTTCCCCTCTTCTTACAACGATTACCCAAAGCTAACAAACTCCCCTATTTTATAAAACGACTCGTTAAGCAAGCGACTACATACCAAGTTTTTTATAAAAAAACACCTCTTGCCTAATATAAAGCAAGAGGTGCGCGGTATACATTTACAAGCTCGTATTACTTAATATACAAGCTGTCTTCTAAGTTTTTCAGCATAATATCCATGGCTTTAATGCCACCGTCAGCCACATACCAAACATTATCAGGCTTTAAATAAATAATTTTCTTATTTTTATAGGCATTGGTTTGATGCACTATTTCATTATTCATTTGCTCTTCAGCAGCGGTAGCTTCGGCGCCTACAGCACTATCTTTATCCAAAATAAAAATATATTCAGGGTTTTTCGCTAACAATAATTCATAGGAAGAAATATTACCATGATTGACGTTTTTATCCTTCACCATATTGTCAAAGCCCACATCATTGGTAATAAGAGAAATGCGCCCGGTATCACCAAGTGTGTTTAAAGTACCGCCGGCAAAAATGCCTAAGATAGCTGTTTTACCACTAAAATCGGCTTTTAATTTGGCAATACGTGAATCATATTGCCTAATAAGCTCTAGAGCTTCCTTTTCTTTGCCAAAAATTTTAGCAATTTGCTGCAAGTTTTCTTTGTAGCCTGTGTAAAAACCCTTTGAATACTCAATATACGCAGCCACAGTTGGGGCTATCATACTTAAATCTTTATATAAACGCACCATTCGGTCGCTAGAGAAAATCAAATCCGGTTGCAATTCCATGATGGCTTCCATATCTAACTCTTTCATGGTGCCTACGCCGGCTATATTGGGGTCTTGTTGGTATTTTTGTAAATGAGCAGGGGTAGACTTATTTTTGGTAAAGCCAACTACAGTATGTCCAAGGCCCAAAGCATCCAAAACATCCAAGGTGGATGGACTTAAAACTACTACGCGTTTGGGCTGAAAAGGCACTTTAAGCTCTATGGGAGCTTTTTTTTCATCCACCACAGTAAGGGTGATTTCTTGCGCTTGCGCCATGCTTACACCAAGCACCAAGGATGCCATGGCAAACACGCCAAAAGTTTTTTTTACAAATGAAAACATAATAATCCTTTATGATAGGGTTAAGGTTAATAAAAAATAGATATGGGTTTGCCGTGCAGCTCTTCAATGCGAAAATCCACATTATACAAATGCTGCAAGGTTTCAGAGGTCATAACTTCGTGAACGGTGCCAAATGCGTACAGCTCACCATCTTTAAAAGCGCCAATATAGTCAGAATACACAGAAGCAAAGTTAATTTCGTGCAAAACTAAAATAACAGTTTTCCCAAGATCATCGCACAATTTACGCACCATCTTCATAAGAGAAGATGAGTGATAAATATCTAAGTTATTGGTAGGCTCATCAAGAAAAACATAGTCTGTATCTTGGGCAATAACCATGGCAATAAAAGCGCGCTGCCTTTGCCCGCCAGAAAGCTCATCAATAAAAGTATGACGAAATTCCATAAGCTGCATATATTCCATAGCTTCATGCACTTTTACATAATCATCTTCGGTAAGGCGGCTACCGCTATAGGGAAAACGCCCAAAAGCTACCAACTCTTCCACAGTAAGCTTCATGGCAATATTATTGCTTTGGGTTAAAATGGCCAATTTTTGCGCCAATTCATTGCTTTTCCACTGCTCAAGCTCTTTACCTTCAAAGATAATTTTCCCGCTATCCTTGGCTATAAGACGCGTAATCATATTCATAACCGTGGTTTTGCCCGCACCATTAGGGCCAATAAGAGAAATAACTTTTCCCTTGGGTAAAGTGAAATTCACATTTTTAACCACATGCTTGCCAGCATAGCTTTTTTCAAGATTGCGAATTTCCATACTACATTCCTTTATTTTTTAAAATAAGATAGAGAAAGTACACGCCGCCAAAAAGATTAATAAAGACGGATATAACGGTACTAAATTGAAAAACATGCTCAATGAGAATTTGCCCTGCCAAAAGCACCACCACACCCACGAGAAATGAGGCTAGCATAAGCTGTATATGCTTGTAGGTTTTGATAAATTCTCTGGCAACGTTGGCTACAATAAGCCCTAAGAAAGATATGGGGCCCACCATAGCTGTGGCTATGGTAATAAAAATGGTAACACCCACTAAAAGCTTGGCTACCGTTTTGTCATAATCCACGCCAAGGTTAATAGCCTGATTTTTCCCAAGGGTTATTACATCTAAGAGCTGAATTTCTTTGCGCAGCATCCATACCACCCCTGCCATAAGCACAAGAGAGAGGTAAATGATATCTGCATTTACATGAGAAAAACCCGCCACCAGCGAGGTAAGTAAAGCGTCATATTCATTGGGATCCATGGTACGAATCAGGGTATTGGACATGGAGGTAAACAGCGTAGCCATAATGGTGCCCGAAAGCAGCACATAAAGAATATTATATTTGGTTTTACGAAACAAATAGCCATATAAAGACGTAGCCACCGCGCTCATAAGCACTATATCTATAACGAAAGCTATGTTTTTATTGGCTGAAAAATCACTAGTAACCCCAAAAATAAAGGCAATGGCTGTGTGTATAAGTATGTACAAAGCATTCATGCCCAAAAGACAAGGAGTAACAATGCGATTGTTAATGATAGATTGAAAAACTATGCTGGCACAGCCAATACAAAAGGCGGCTATAATAGCGCCCACAAGTTTGGGCGTGCGTATATACATGGCATATTCAAAATAGCGCATATTAACAAAAATAAATTGATATAAGGCTATGAGAATTAGGGAAAGTATAAGTAATATCCCCAATTTAAAGTGCAGTTTATCTTTAAACATAATTCTTCCTATCCCTTAGCGCAAGGCGAACAGGCAGACTGTCCTGTGGCATTTGTTTGATTGTCTTGCGCGGCTGAACGACGCTTTTTTGGGCTTAAACGCTTAAACATAAGCACTAAGAATATTATGGATCCCACTACGCCGGAAATAAGGTCAATGGGCAGTTCATAAGGGTAAATAACAACTCTACCCACAATGTCGCATATAAGTACAAAAAGAGCGCCAAACAAAGAAACATCTAACAGAGAACCGCGTATTTTATCCCCGCGGAACATAGCGACAATATTTGGTACAATAAGTCCTAAATATGAAATGGTACCTACAGTGACCACCACAGAGGCTGTAATCAAAGCAGCAATGGATAAGCCCCCAAAAAGAACTCGCTGATAATGCACACCTAAATTGCTGGATAAATCTTTACCAAGACCCACAATATTAAAATGATTGGCATAGATATAAGAAATTAAAATAAGTGGTAGTACCAAGAAGACGATTTCATAACGCCCGCGAATGATCAGCGAAAAATCACCCACCAAGGTAGATTGAATGGTTTGCATAAGGTCATAACTATAGGCAAAGTGTGTGGTTATGCCACCAATAACATTACCAAACATAATGCCGATAAGGGGTACCATAATCACATCTTTAAATTTAATTTGCTGGGTAAACCACACAAAAAACCATGTACCTAAAATGGATGTCACAAAGGCCACGGCAGTCTTTTGCCACAGCGTTGCCATGGGAAAAAGCAAAAGCGAGAGCAATACGCCAAATTGTGCAAAGGCCACGGTAGAAGAAGTAGATGGGGACACAAACTTATTCATACAAAGATTTTGCATGATAAGCCCCGCTACGCTCATGCCTATGCCTGTGCATAAAATGGCTAAAAGACGTGGTAAACGAGAGATAAAAAGAATGCTTACTTGTTGAAAGTCCCCTTCTAAAATACCTTTGAGAGATATATCCATGGGCCCCACAAAAAGCGAAATACAAGAAAAAATCCCTATAAGTACTGCCATGAGCACAGAATACTTATAATGCGACCAAATTTGTTTTGAAAGCAAAAAACTCTCCCTTTTCCATTTTGGAAAGCCCGCGAATGAATTCGCGGGCTATTATTTATTTAAGTGTGTACGAAATAGGCACACGTACATTTAAAGCGGCTTTTACGCCCACATTTTTACCTATCAACTGGGCACCCAATTTTTCTGTAGCCTTGCGTAGCACCGTTGGCCCACTACCTACTACTTTTGCCGAGGTTACTACCCCTTGGTTATTTAAAACCACATGTAGAGTAATGGCACCCTGAACACCTTTCCTCATGGCTTGACGCGGGTATTTCTTGTATTTTTCTACAAGGCCCACCAAAAGCCCCAAAGCCATTTGTTCAGCTTTCATTTTTTGCGCCGCAAGATCAGCGCCATTATCTACTGCCACTGGCGCCGGAGGAGCTTTAGGTACTACCTTAGGCTTTACCTTAGGCTTTGGCCGCGGCTTAGGTGGCGGCGGTGGCGGTGGCGGCGGTTTGGGTTTAGGTTCTGGTTTAACTTCCGGCGGTGGCGGCGGGGCTTCATAGATGATATGCTCCGACTCCTGCGCGAGAATTTTTTCCATTTTCTTGGGTTTAATAAATATTTCTTGCTCTATTTCTATGGGGATGACCAAAGGCATAATAGCAGGCTTAGCTAGCAACTTTTCAGCAAATTTGATGCTTGCAAGCATAAGGCACAGCAAAATGATGCCTATGGTGCCCATGGAGAGCATACGGCTTTGGCGCATGGGCTTTTGCGAGCGCCAAGCACCATCACCCCCATCATTTTTCCGTGCTGATAACAAAGCGGCCCTCTCTTTCTACTTTGGCCATATTTACCACTTCTACAAAAGCCTCAAAGGGCGCGGCTTTATCCACATACACATTGAGTACAGCAGTGCTGTCTTTACGCAGTTCTGCCACGAGTTGCTCAAGCTCGATACGTTTATCTTTATAAAACAAAGAGCCATGTTGCGTGATAGATACCAATATTTCTTTAGATTTTTCCTCAGGAGTATCTGCCTGCTCAGCCTTTGGTAAAATAATTTCCATAACCGGCTTGCTAAAGGTGGTGGTCATGATGAAAAAGATGAGCAACATGAACACCACGTCAATAAGCGGCGTTAAGTCTACAGACAAGTCTTCATCATTATCGTCATCATAGGGATCCATTCTTATGCTCCTTCATGGCTATCGTGGTGACGTTTTTTCCATACACCTACGGCTCTGTAGCTGTATTCAATGGCTTCCACGCGAAAACCCTTAAAACGCAACAAGAGAAAGTAGTAAATCATAAGCATGGGAATGGCGATGGAAAGCCCCATAATGGTAGTGAGCAAAGCTTCCCAAATACCGGCGGCAAGCACTGTGGCATCAGGACTACTATCTGTGGCAATGGCTTGGAATACACCCACCATACCCATAACCGTACCCAGCAAACCTAATAAAGGTGAAACCACGGTAATAAGGCGAATCCAATATAATGAACGGTTCACCGACTCAAAGTTTTTATGAAAAAGATAGTTCACTTCAGCGCGCAGGTCATCGGAGTGACCTTGGTGGGTTTGCACCACATCCCACACTATGCTCAGCAATGGATTATCACGAATGTGTTGGGCTTGTTCTGTACCTACCTTGGCATGGCGTAAAACATCGCGATAATTTTTGCGAAACTCGCGGCGCACCAGGCGAATATAGATGATATTTCTAAGGCCTAAATAGAGGCCATAAATGGCAAAACCTATGAGGGCAAGGCCAGCTACCCCCACACTGGTGTAGATGACATCAAAAAGTTCTATCCATTGTTGCACATTTAATATTTCCATGAAATGATCACCCTTTTTATTAATATACTTTTTATTGTGTTCTTGGTGAGAAAGCTAAATAAGCGATGCTACCTTAGCTCTGCTGTCTATTGCTCTCACCGCGTTGTTCACGATTATCGCCGCGACGCTCACGATTATCACCTTTTTCCTGGCTCTGTTCTCTGTCTGAGCGACCCTCGGCTTTTTCTTTATTTTCGTCTTCAGGCTTTTTCTTAGGCAATGAGGCAAAGTTTGCAAGCATGGTCTCCATGGCTGTAAGGCCACCGCTATTTAAATACCAAATATTTTCAGGTGTTAAAAATACAAGCTTCCCTTCTTTAAAGGCTGCTGTTTGCATAAGCTTTTCTTGCTTTGGCAATACATCCTTAGCCTTAGCATGCTCGGCATTTACAGCACTATTTTTATCTAAAACAAAGATAAATTCAGGGTTTTTTTCTAAAATATAATCGTAAGAACTAAGCTCGGTATTGCTGCGATCAAAGTCTTCGCCCCTATTGTCAAAGCCAAGGTCAGAGATAAGCACTTTACCACCGCCTTTGCCACCCTCTACAGCCTTGGCACCCAAGATATGCAATTTATCACCTACAAAAATCGCTTGAATGGCACTTCTGCTTTGAGCTTTTTGACGAATTCTTTCCATTCTTTGCTCAATATTAACTAAATATTTTTGAATATCTTTTTCTTTATCCAGCAATATTCCATGCTTTGTAGCTAATTGACGCACACCCTTAAAAAAACCATCCGTGGCATCTACAGCTACAATCATATTGGGGGCAATGAGGCTAAGCTCTTTGTACAGTTTTGCTGTGCGAGCACTTGAAAGAATCACATGGGGCTTTAATTCGGCTATGGCTTGAAGATTTGGCTCTTTCATGGTTCCAAGATCAACAATACTGATATCTTCTACATATTTACGTAAATACTTAGGAGCACTGGCATCTTTTATCATACCTACAATACGATCTCCCATGCCAAGCTTATCCAAAATATCTATGGAATCATAATTAAGACAAACAATTTTTTTGGGATTTAGGGGAAACTCTACGTCCACCATGGCACCTGTATCATCCGCAACTTGTATAAGTACGGTTTCATACACCACAGCTGCCACAAGCCCTATGGCTCCTAAAGCACAAAATACTGTCAAAGTAGCAGCTAAAATAAATGATAAAGTTTTTGTCCGCATGGTTTCCTCTTTGCTATGTTCATATGCTGTTGCATAACTACTTTATAGTTATGAAGTTGAAAATAGAATTCATTTTAGGATTGAAATAGAGAAATACCACTAGCAAGTAAAGATTTATTTTGTTATTTTTATGTTAATAAAAAGTTAATACCACGCGAGAGGATATCAATAATGTATTGTAAATATAAAATAAAATTCTTTCGCCCTCTCAATATATTTACACTACTCAACTAGTATACAGTTGACAAAAAGTTTACGGGCTCTACCGGGCATTACACACAGATTTTCATATTTTTTATATAACAACAATCTATTTGACTATTTTTCTCAAGCAAGGTATTTTCCTAGTGCTTTACTTGCATTTTCTTATAAAAAGTCACAAGGCCTTAATTAGCATACATGCTTTAAGTGCTGTTTTAGCAATATCTCAGCGCCACCATGCGGCTCCTAAGTTTTTTTCCATGTTGATAGTATTAAAGAGAACTTCTTATATTTTACAATGGAGGAATATCTATGAAAATCGCTCAAGCTTCAGATCAAATCACCCCCCTCAGTATCGGTAGCAAGGTACCCAATGGTACTTTAGAGGCCATGGATGCAAGCAAAACAACCTTGTATGATATTATACAAGACAAACCAGCGGTAATTATCTTTTACCGCGGCATATGGTGACGCTTTTGTGTCGCGCAGTTAGCGGGCATAAACACTATTCTACCCACACTACAACAGCGCGGGTATACCGTGCTTGGCATTTGCCCTGACTTACCTGAAGGACTAAAGCAAATGCACGAACGTAATACATTGCACTTTCCCCTCTACTCTGATAGCAGTGTTGAACTTTCTGCTGCCTTTGGCCTTGCTTTTCATATGGCTGATGACATGGTTGAACTGTACTTAAGTCAATATAATATTGATTTAGAGAAAGCTTCCGGTCAAAAGCATCACAACTTACCTGTACCATCTATACATATCCTTAATAATGATGGAACAGTACGCTTTATACACATAGACCCAGACCATACCACGCGCATTAGCAACGAAGAAATCTTAGCTAACGCTACATAGTTTGCTCGCCACTCTTAGCGGGTCATTACGCGTTAAGAGTGGCACCGCAAGCAATGCAAAGGCTTTTAGTAAGATTTTTTTCATTTTCCATATCTTCTGTCTCTTGACACACAGCATAAGAAATCTTATTTCTTTACTACGCCACTTTGTGTCGTGTGAGCTACTCGCTCCTATTTACTTTTGCAAGCCTAATTTTCTGGTTTGTGGGTCTTAGTACCCGAGACATTGTCTCGTCGTTATATTACGTGTTGTTTTGTAACGCCCTTATATCCCCTTTTTTTGGTACACCTATTTTGTACGTCGATTACTTTTACCTTAGATTGCAAGGGACTTTTCTTTGCGTCTAAAATAAAAAAGGATTTTTCCATGGCTGATATTTCTCTTTTAAGACCCTTAGAAAACGTTCACACCACCGTTAGCCCTGCTGCGGGTGACCGTCTTGTCTTTGACTTTGCTACAGACGAAGCAACACTTTCTCGCGAAGGCAACAATCTTGTCTTTCACTTTGACAATAATGCGAGCATAGAGCTGACAGATTTTTATACAGCCTATGCTGACGATATGCCAGAATTTGTCATCAATGACTTTGTTGTAAACGGCGAAGATTTTTTTGCTTTGCTAGGCGAAGATCTTATGCCTGCTGCAGGTACCACAACCACCGCCACTGGTGGTTTTCGCTCGCGCGAATTTACTGAAGGTTCCATCCTTGGCGGTATTGATAGCCTTGGGCGTGTGGACCAAGACTATGCCAATAGAAGTATAGATCCTAGCCTAAAAACTTTTGTAAATACTGCATCAGAGCAAGAATCTGAAGAAAGTAATTTGCATGATTCTTTTGCAGATCAAGCTCCTAAAGTTACTATTAGCTTTGGCGGCGATGTAAATAATGACGGCGTTATTTCTAAAAATGAACTTGGCGGCCCAAATGGCAACCAGGTTCAAGTAGAGGTCGCCTTAGAAGAAGGCCTAGAACCTGGCGAAGATATTGTCATTAAAGATCAAGATGATAATGTTATCTTTGAAGGCCCCATCACAGAAGATATGCTAGAAAATGGCCTTGAGTTATGGGTAGATCCTCCCCTCGATGAAGATAAGCTTTTAGAAGTAGAAGTCACCGTCACCGACAAAGAGGGCAATGATACAACAACCTCCGAAAAAGTGGACGTAGACACTACCCCGCCCGTACTTTCTGTTAGCATTGATAAAATTACCGAAGATGATGTTATTAATGCAGTAGAATCTGAGCAAGATATTACCATCACGGGTACTGTCACCGGAGAATTTAAACCAGGCGATACCGTTTCTCTTACTGTTAACGGCAATACCTATACAGGCACGGTAAACAACAATGGTCAGTATGAAATTGACGTGCCAGGTAAAGACTTAGCCGCCGATAAAAATATCAATGCCTCCGTAAGCAGCACCGATGCTGCAGGCAATACAGGTACAGCCACCACTAGCAAAGAATATGACGTGGACACAGAAATCTCTGCCACCATCACCATTGATTCCGTGGCTGGCGATGGTACACTCAATGCCACTGAAGCGGGTGAAAACGTTACTGTTACCGGCAGCGTGGGCGGCGATGCTAAGCCTGGTGATACAGTTACTGTGACTGTAAACGGCAATAAATACACCGGCACCGTGGACGAAGACGGTAATTTTGAAATCTCCGTACCTGGCGCTGACATTGACGCCGCTGGCGGTAAGGTTGACGCTGCTGTTACGGCCACCGATGCCGCCGATAATACCGTTACCGTTGGCACCTCCGCCAATGTTACCGTGGATAAAGTGGCTGAAGCCACCATTACGCTTGATAAGGTCACCGATGACAATGTTATCAATGCCACTGAAGCGGGTGAAAATGTTACTGTAACAGGTACCGTGGGCGGCGATGCTAAGCCTGGTGATACCGTTTCTGTGACCGTGGGTGAAGATACCTATACCGCTACCGTGGGCGCAG
>CAYJND010000010.1:0-30782 GCA_964371565.1 uncultured Desulfovibrionaceae bacterium | reverse complement strand
GAAATTTCTTACACATGCGTGCAATCTGCCCAGCATCAAAGCTAGGTCCAAGATAAGAACCGCGCATGGAATCACGGCTACTGGCAGGCGTTCTGGGTTGTTCTAGACCAATATGCCATAAGGCCAGAGCAGCTCCAAGAGCGCCACCAGCATCTCCGGATGCGGGCTGAATCCAAACCTTATCAAAGATTTTTTCTTCCAAAAGCTTACCATTGGCTACGCAGTTCAAAGCCACACCGCCGGCTAAGCATAAGTTTTTACTTCCGCTTACCTTACGCGCTGTACGAGCCAGGCGCAAAACGATATCTTCCGTGATTTTTTGAATGGCCAGAGCTAAATCCATATACTCTTGCTCTAACTCCTCAGACTCAGCAGTACGAGGTGCCAGACCAAAAAGCTTTTGCCAAAGAGAAGTATTATACATACGCACATCGGTGGCATAGGAAAAATAGTCCATATTCAATACATAGGAACCATCTTCGCGAATCTCAATGAGGTTATCACGAATTTTTTGCTCAAAGGTCTTGGTACGTTCTGAATGAGGATCCCCATAAGGAGCAAGCCCCATGAGCTTATACTCTCCGCTATTGACCTTAAAGCCGCAATAGGCAGTGAAGGCAGAATACAATAAGCCCAAAGAGTGCGGAAAATGAATTTCACGCAAGGTGGAAATATCTTTTCCCACGCCCTTATTTATAGAGGTTGTTACCCATTCTCCCACACCGTCCACTGTCAAAATGGCTGCATCTTCAAAGGGGGAAGGATAAAAAGCCGAAGCTGCGTGAGAAAGATGATGCTCAGGAAAATACAGCTGTGGCAATTTTGCCCCTTCAGGCAAAAATGGAGCAAAGCCGCGCTCTAACATGGTGCGCATGAAAAGCTTTTCTTTTATCCACACGGGCATGGACAGTAAAAAGCTCTTTAAGCCTCTGGGCGCAAAAGCATGGTATGTTTCCAGCAATCTTTCGAACTTTAAGAATGGCTTATCATAAAAAGCGATACCTTGCACTTGACTCAAGGTAATGCCCGCTTCTTCCAGCACATAAGCTATAGCTTTTTCCGGAAAGTCAGGGTCATGCTTCTTACGCGTAAAGCGTTCTTCATGGGCAGCAGCAACAATGACACCATCGCAGAGTAAAGCCGCAGCGCTATCATGATAATACGCTGAAATACCTAAGGTATAAATAGGATTTTGCGACATGGTACTCTCTAAAATAAAGTGTAAATAAAAGGTGCCACAGCAGAACCGCTCGTGAACACAACAAGAGCCCCAATAAGCAATAAAGATACAATAAGGGGTAAAAGCCAGAATTTTTTACGGACCTTTAAAAAGCCCCATACATCAGTGAGAAAGTTCATAAATACCTCAATATTAATACGGATGTGTAATATCGTCTTTGCTAAAGGTGTGCTCGCGTACCACAAAAGCGGACTCTTGATTATCTTTATAACTTCTTATGCGCATGCTATCCTTAGCTAAAAGACGACGCACAAGAGAAACGGGCATAAGAATAAGCATGTAAATAATGCTTAACAAAACCTTGGACATGAAGGTGCCAAGCACATGGGAAAAACCAAACCAAAGCTTGGCTGGGTATGTCATAGCTGAAGGCCAAATCATGGCTAGAAGCACAAGCCCCATACAGCCATAAATCCAAGATATGTTTTCTGTAAAAAACCAAACAAGTAAAGCAATAAAAGCAAATGCTAAAGCTGTATCGCGGCATTGGATGGGGCTTATTTTTTCAGGAAGCATACAACTCTCGAAATAGTGTCTAACAAGACAGTAAAGTAAATTATTTTAATATCACAATGGGGTTTTGCCACACAAAACCCCATTCTTACATGAACGCACCAAGCCCAAAAAAACAATAATATCTTGGACTAGCATTACTTAATACAACGCACATAACGTGTCAATTTTTTAAATACTACCACGTTAAACAGCAAACAAGCACGAGAAACAACTCACGCTGTATCGCCCATGCAAGTACCATATTCCCCTCAGTTATTCAGAGCGCCTTTTATGAAGCACACCCCAGTGAAAAGTGGTGACGGGCTCATAGCTTTCATGTGTAAAATCAGCGTCTCCCACAATGAAATCATATTTCTGTGTATAGTCTTCTGGTACGGTGCGACCAAAAAGATATTTTTGATTTTCAGGACCTTGCCCTGTGGGTTCAAAGAAAATACGTTGACGCGGCAAAACACTTGCCGCCACAAAAACACGACAGCCTTTTACACGGTTAAGATTTAAAATAGCGCTGTCTTTATGCACGCCCGCCTCTTGAAGCAAAGCTTTTTCCTCGTGCAAGGGCGTCGTATCAAAACGAAGTACAGCTTTTACTCCAGTGGCAATTAAAATAACACAAAGAAAAATAGTATATGCCCTAGGCGTAGTCATTTTTTGTAAAGAAACAAAACGCGCATGTGTTCTTTCCCACCATGTGTGGGCAGCAGGCCCCAAGGTGGGCATGGCTGCATAGCAAAGAAAAAAATGCGCCGGTAAAAGCGTAATCATATAGTGGTTATAGGCACGCCCCGAAAGTAAACAGCCTATAAACAAGGTGGTGAAAAAGAGAATTATAGCTTGTAGGGTGCGAACATTTCTTTGTTTAGCCACAAGCCAAGCAAGCAATAAGCCATCCATTGTCAAGGAGGGGGCAAAACGCCAAACCATTTTAAGCATGCCTTGCACAGCATTATCGTGATTTACATAAGTAAAATTATATCTAAGAGCACCATCTAACATCAATGAAAAAGCATCATGAGCATAAAAATATAACACTGTGGGCAACATAATTGTCAAAAAACCCACCAATGCCGCCACAAAAGCTTCCTTCCACTCAGGCAAAGATCTTAGCTGGCAAAAGGCAAAAACACATATCATAAACGGCACAATGGCATTGTTCATGCGAAATAGAAAAGTTGCCGCACCACATAGACCATAGAGAAAAAATCGCCCTTTGAGCGAAATATTTTGACTAAAGAACACAACCACACATGCCATGGCAAAAACAAGGCAATATTCTTCCGTAAAATTACCACCATTATGCGCATCGCGTAAAAGCACTACGATGCCGCTAAGCAAAGCCCACAGCCCATAGATGGGATTTTTTCTAAAGAGCCAAAAAGCAAGAGCAAGCCATGCCGCAGCAAAAAGCACTTCTAATAGTACAATGCCAAGTTCTATTTGCTCAAAGCCTTGCCCCATGGCCACACCCAGCATATTCACAAAAAATATGGCTGGCCCTTTGTGATCAAAAAGATCCACATAAGGCAACATATCTTGCAACCATGCATGACCAAAGGTAGCGAAAAGCACCGTGTCCCCCGTGCCAGAAATGCCGGGCAAGAGCCTATTATCTAGCAATATAAAGAAAATATAGGCAATGCAAGGCATGAGAAAACAAAGGCTTTTTTTTAGGGGTGTAGACAGCATACAAATCCTCTTTACGGGGAAACAAGGTGTTATATTTTTTGTATTCCTACAATAAAAGGAACTTAGAGTAAAGAAAATATAGTCTTACTCTATTTTTACACGCCCTCTCTTAAGCACTGCGCGTTTAGTCGAAATGATAAGGCTTTATGAAAATAAAGCATATGTACCTACATTTCACTGCACATCTGAAATCTTTTCTTGAACAACAAAGCCTTTCCTTATACATTGCACGCGTGTGCCTATTCATGGCAACCGTAGCTCTAAAAGTAGCATCTGAAGAAAATCTACGAGGTAAACAACAATGAATGAAAAATTCATGTCCCCCATGGCGCAGCGTTTTTTTCGTTTTCCTGAAAAAATCCGCTTTCTCCTCGTGGGTGGTCTCAACACAGGCATAAGCTATATTCTCTTTGTAGCCTTACTTCTTCTTGTGGGCGAAGCTCGCTATCAAATGGCCTTGGCTTTAGCATGGGTTCTTTCTTCTTTCATTTCCTTTACCATGCAAAAGATTTTTGTCTTTCAAAGTAAAGGGGCATGGATTGCAGAGTACATACGCTGCCTTGCCACATGGGCCATTGCCTATACCATCAATGCTGGAGTGCTGGAACTTTCTGTGCAATATGCGGAGTTACCCCCTTATGCTGCGCAACTTTTCGCCTTGGCATTTACTACCATATTAACCTATTTTTTATTCAAATATTTTGCATTTAAACCAAAGGATACCCCATGTCCAAACAAATAGCTTTTGTTGTGCCCTGCTACAATGAAAAAGCTGTCTTAAGCGATAGCAAAGAAAAACTCCTCACCTTACTAAAGGATATGATTGAGCAAAATCTTATTGCCGAAACATCCACCATTTATTTTGTAGATGATGGCAGTAAGGACAATACGTGGCAACTCATAGAAAATTATAGCCAGCAATCCCCCCATATTCAGGGTATTAAATTGGCACATAATGTGGGACACCAAAAAGCATTATTGGCAGGCCTACTTAGCGCTGAAGGTGACGCTCTCATCTCCATTGACGCCGACTTACAAGATGATATTGCTGTTATTCCGCGCATGGTGCAAAGCTATTTAGCAGGGCACGAAGTGGTTTTTGGGGTTAGAAATTCACGCGAAAGTGATACATTTTTCAAAAAAGCCACAGCAGAGGGTTTTTACACCATTATGCAAAAATTGGGTGTGGAGATGGTCTTTAACCACGCCGATTTTCGATTACTCTCACGCGAAGCCATTGAAGCGCTTCGCGAATATAAAGAAGTAAATCTCTTTTTACGAGCCCTTATTCCCCTTTTGGGCTTTTCTGTGGATTATGTATCCTACGCTAGATTAGAACGCCTGGCTGGAGAGTCCAAATATCCCTTGCACAAAATGCTTTCCTTTGCTTGGGATGGCATCACTTCTTTTTCCGTGGTGCCCTTGCGCATTATTACGGTACTGGGCTTTAGCACAGCACTGCTCTCTGCCTTATACGCATTATATGTAGTCTACCAAGCCTTTTTTACCAACGAGCTTATAGAGGGCTGGGCCACAACCACCATTCTCATTCTTTTTCTAGGCGGCATTCAATTACTTTGCGTGGGACTACTGGGCGAATACGTGGGCAAAATGTATCAAGAGGTCAAAGGACGCCCTCGTTATCATATAGAAAAAAATACCTCTGAAAAAATCTGAGTTAAGGTGTCTATATAGTGCAAATAAAAATACAATTACTTGTAATATACTGATAAACACTTACCAAGAAGAACTCACGACCGCAGGAACCTTATGCAACATGCTTTTTCTCTTTGGTGCAAAACGCTCTTTCAAGCCCTTTGCCAAGAACTTCCAAGTTCCAAGCAATGGGCTAAAGCTTTTATAAGCATCCTAGCTTGTATTACTCTCGGTTATGCGGCTTTTTATGCTGTATACCAATTGCCTGCCAAGCCTTTACAAGAAAACATACATAAAGCTTATACCGATAAACATTTTACCCAAAACTACCCTCCTGTGACCATTCTCATCCGGCCTTTACGAGTGGATATGTATACGGAATGTTTTGGCATAGGCACTGCCCTTCAGCCCTATAAAAGTATAGATGATCTTTTTCTCAATAAAACCTATGGCGAATGTGCAGGGCTAAGCCAAGCGGCAGAAAAGAATTTTTCTGAGCCGCCCGCCGGTATGTACTCTCGCTACATTCATGGTTACAGTATTTTCACACGTCTTTTCTATACCTTTTTTGATATGCAAACGGCGCGAACCGTATGCAGTATTATAAGCTGTTTCTTACTCTTATGTCTTGGCATTGCGCTTAAAATTCGCGTATCCACAGCCCATGCGACCTTGGTTATAGGGTCTTTTCTCTTGGTGAACTCCCCCAGTATGTATGTGCTCCTCAGCCATGCGGCGCAGTTTTGGCTCGTCCTTATGGCCGCCATTGCGGCAACCCTTGTTCGTAGCAAACAAGCCTTCTTTACGCTCATGGCTTGCGTGGGAGCCTTAGACGGCTTTTTCACCTTTTTAAGCATGGGGTCTTTATCCCTTTCCATTCCCTTACTCTGCTTTCTTCTCGTGGGTTGGGCTACAAATACAGAAGAAACCCTTGAAACAAGTAGTTCACTGCTTGCGCAAGGTTTTTGGGCTTGTGTGGCATGGGCCATGGGTTTCTTGCTACCGTGGCTGTGTAAATGGGGTATTCTTTATTTTATTTACGACCTTGGCAAAGCCGAAATTTTTGGTTCCACCGTAGAAATGTATGCGGCTTCAGGCATAGGCATGATTTTATTAGCCTTATGGAAAAACTTTTTCATAACGCATATGGAAGTTTGGGCACCCCTCTTTGCCTTGCTTTTCTGGATTCGCCGCAAAGAAGAGCGTACCATGCCAAGAGGTTTGTGGATAACCCTTTTTGCCGCTCTTATTCCTCTAGTCTGGGTTTGTCTTTTACCCGGCCAATCGGGCATTAAGCACAGCTTCTTTGTAAATATCATTGTCTGGCCCATACTTTGTTTTGCTTGCTTTTACCTCTTCACTCCTGAGAAACAGGCCAGCTTTAAAGATTTATTGCCCTTAAATTTACGTAAGCTTTAAAAGGTAAATCAAGATGTCAGAAAAAAAAATTTCTCCGGAACTGCAAAAAGAAATTGCCATCATTTTACCTGCGTATAATGAATCCTTAACAGTGGCGCAAACCATACTAGCTTTCCACAAAGAACTTCCTAACGCAAGAATCTATGTCATCGACAACAATTCTTCAGATGACACCCAAAACATTGCCAGAAAGGTACTTGAAGAGCACAATATCCAAGGTGCTGTTATTGAAGAAAAAAGACAAGGCAAGGGCAATGCTGTACGCCGTGCACTTATGGAAATAGAGGCCACCATCTATCTTCTTGCCGATGCCGACTGTACCTATCCAGCAGATCAAGCAACAGAAATGGTACTGCCTATACTACAAAATGAAGCAGATATGGTCATAGGAGATAGGCTCTCGGGTGGTGATTACCAGCGTGAGAACACAAGGCCATTGCATAATTTTGGAAACAAACTTGTGCAACGTCTTGTTAACTTTGTGGGCAACTCAAACTTTAACGATATTATGACAGGCTATAGAGCATTAAGCGCTCCTCTAGCTCAAACATATCCACTCTTGGTGGAAGGCTTCCAAATAGAGACAGATATTACTCTTTTTGCATCGCAAGCGCGCCTGCGCTGTAAAGAAATTCCCATTAGATATATCGATAGGCCTGAAGGTTCGTACTCCAAACTGTCCACATTCTCCGACGGTTTTCATGTGCTGTTAACCATCTTTAAAATCATGCGCTTTTACAGACCACTACAATTTTTTAGTGCTCTAGCATTGTTCTTTTGCCTTCTTGGCTTAGCTCTCGGTATTCCTGTAGTCAATGAGTTCATTGCAACGGGGTATATTACCAAAGTACCTACAGCTATTTTAGCCGCAGCCTTAGAAATTATTGCCGCCAATATGCTTTCTAACGGCCTCACCTTAGATGCATTGGCACATCAACATGCCATCAACACAGAAAACACGTTAAAAAAGTATACTAAAAAAACTTATATGTTATAAAAAAGGCCTCTAGGTAGAATTCTCAACCCTTATTATAAAAAAATTTTTGGCAAAGAAAATTCATCATAAATGAGGCTCCATAGGCTCCAAGTAAGGCTATATAATCCCACTCTTGCGCGAGCACGCCAGCACTTACCTTATACCAAGCATACATCCATGCCGTGCGTATACAGTAAATAAGAGCAAGCCCGCCAAGAAAACTTGCTATACGCTGCCATGAAAGCGCATTTTTTTGCGTGGGAAACACCCAATAGGTCAGTAGCGTAAAACCCAGCACACCGCCCACCAAAAGCCCCATGAGCAGCGCAATCTCGTACGATATACCCGCGGCTAGAGCCATAAGCACCGCCGCATAATCCACTGCCAGACCAAGCACGCTGGTGATAAAATATTTCATAAATGCTTGCATGGATAGTATAATAACAAATGCACTGGTGATTCGTCGAGGGAAAATACCGCTGACGCACCCCAGCATTTACACCACGCCAAGTCACGCTACACTCTTTGCCACTAAGAGAAGTACGTCGCCCTGAGTGGAGCAAATTAATTATACAAAAAAATTGTGCCCCATACCGGTAGAAAAAATTAAAACATATCTTGAGTTAATGGCGTGCCCTTCTGCACATCCACACGAGCAACTCTGCCCAGTACGCTCTTTAAATAGCGCGTATGCAAACCATGCCCTGGCCTAATGCTACGCACATTTTCTTCGGTAAAAGCTTCGCCTGCTTTGATATCTTTCACCACAAAAAGAGAACGACGAAAACACACGCTGCCTTGCTCTTTTTCTGTGCGCTCATAATTAACACGTCCAAGAGCTTTTTCCACCATGCGGATATCATTAACCATGCTCTTAAATTCATGAGGTTCCATACTAAAGGCACCATCAGGGCCGCCATCAGCACGGGCAAGGGTGAAATGCTTTTCGATAACTGTAGCGCCCAGTGCCACTGCAGCCACAGCGCAAGCTGAGCCCATGGTATGATCTGAGAGCCCTACTCTACAACTAAAAGCCTCGGCTAAATGCGCAATAGTGCGCAAATTCGCTTCTTCCACTGGTGCGGGATAGGAAGATGTGCACTTAAGCAAAGTCAAATCTGTGGTACCATTATCACGTACAGTACGCACGGCTTCGTCAATTTCAGCAAGCGTGCCCATACCTGTAGACATAATAACAGGCTTGCCCGTTTGCGCCACTTTTTTAAGAAGGGGAATATCCACAAGCTCAAAAGATGCTATTTTATACGTACATACGCCGCATTCTTCCAAAAAATCCACAGCAGTCGCATCAAAGGGCGTAGAAAAAAGCTCTAAGCCTAGTTCCTTGGCATAAGCCATAAGGCGCGGTGTCCACTCCCAAGGAGTGTAAGCCTCTTGATATAAATCATAAAGAGTGCGCCCGTCCCAAAGAGTTCCTTGAATTTTGAAATATTCATTATCGCAGGGAATGGTGAGCGTATCCGCTGTATAAGTCTGAATTTTTATGGCATCAGCACCGGACTCTGCAGCGGCTTTAATGATAGCCTCTGCACGCTCAATGGAGCCATTATGATTGGCGGATATTTCAGCCATGATATAGGTATTAACCATTGTTTGTATCTTTATAAATTTTTAAAATATATTTAGCACCGTTCATTTCAAAAAAAGCAGGATAAGCATCATTATCCGCAACTCTAAGCATATTAAACTGCTCTTGTATCGTTTTATCCACATCTAACCGACTGTCTTCTGGTTTCCGTCTTGGATAAAAACTTTCAACTTCTTCTTGCCTAGCTAAAGCTCTAATATAACAACGCTCTTTTACATATTTTATGCACATCTCCACAATTTTATCACCAAGCTTACCTTGCCATTCATCAATAAGCTCACTTCCGTTTAATTGGAGTATATCTTTTAAATAATGAACCCCATTATCGCATTTTTCATCTGCTTCAAAGAGGGTTACAGGGATTTCTTTTTTTCCTTCAAGAATTTGCCACGTGGCAGGTGACCAGCCCTTACCTTGAGGCAAGTCACTCGCGTGTACCACTAAATTATTTTTATGAAGTTCTAAAAATTTTTTCCCCACTATCTCAAAACAAGATAGAAAAAAAGCAATATCTCCCTTCTGCAAATCTTCTTTAGAATGTATAAGGCGAACACCATGCCCCGCCTTCTCCAATTTTTCTTTCAAAAGTAGATTATACGCATTCATCCACGATGATTTATCTGACAAAATAGTTATTGTAAGAAGTTTTTCAGACATATTACATCTTCCCTAAAATCATTCAAATTTTCTTTACTATCTTTTTTTGTTTCTATAGCAATGGGCTTTTCAGTATTGATGATGGAAAAAATCCTTGGAAAGTCATAGTTTCCTTCATTTAAATGCAGATGCATATCCATGTCGCTTTCTATAAAGTTATCGCTTAAGTGATAGCATGCAGGATTCAAGGTCTCAAATTTTTCTAAATAGGAGTAAGGCTCTAATCCTAAGCTATTGGCTGTGCAGATGGCATGCCCTATATCAAGACAAAACCCACAGCCGCACTGGCTCATCACATAAGTAACTTCTTCTAATGTTGCCCCGCGACACAAGCAGTCAGTAAGCAAAGGAGCCTTGTAAGGCTTATTTTCTATAAGTGGCTTTCGCGGCTTAAGCAAATTCACCTGTCGCACGGTTTCTTCAATAGCATGGTTCATGCCACCGTGGATGACAGTATAGGTAGTATTTAAGCCTTGTGAAAATTCATCCACTTGCGCAAAGATTTCCTTATTGTACTGAAACCTCTCTCTGTCCGCCAAATTTACCTCATGCATAAAATGCGGCGCATGCAGCGCAAAAGGAATTTCAAGCTCTGCCCACTTCTCAATGGTGTGTAAGGAGTTTGGCACAACATAAAGCTCAATGTAGTCAAAAACTTTACCTTCATAGAGTTTTTGCGCTTCATTGAAATAATGGTCTATATTTGTCGACCAAAGCTTTAGGCCTAGCTTAGACATATAACAAATCCTATCCACATTTCCGACTACACCACCCCTTGCACTTGAGCCAGCTTTTCTGCAAATTCCCAATCGTCTTCAGTGTCGATGTCGATGGCTGCAAAGCAAGGCAACGCATGACATGCCCTGTACCCATGGTGGGAGAAGCATCGGCACGAATGATGAGACAACGTGTACTATACAAGGTCTTTTACTTTACGCCTGTAGTTACCATTTATATCTTTCACAACTAAATTAAGATTAGCATGTCTATTCACAATTTCATCAAAGTAAGAATTTGTAATACCACGTGTTTTACAAGTTCTTATCATTTTCGTTCCGCAATGTTATATACATTTATCACTCATGAAATATTAACTAGCTTTTTTGGCAACCACCATCATATGAGACGACAGCTTATTTTCTTTAAGAAAATTTTGAAATTTTGCACCTAGCTCATCATAACTATCAATACATATATTTTTTATAAATTTCGGCAGTGTTAGCTCGTTTTTAAGCGTGGCTTTTCTAACAAGTTCTACATCTAATTCGCCAGGTGTAGAAATCTCTAAAACTTCAAAACCCACACTATGTAACAATAAAGATATGGATTTTTCATTAAAGTAATTTAAATGTTCATGGTCAATGCTAGATGAATGCTCACGCAATATGGAAGTATCAAAGCCCCCCCATGCCGGAAAAGTCAGCATAAGCACTGAATTATTACACATTAAACCAAATATTTTTTCTAAAAAACTCTGTGGATTAAAAATATGCTCCAAAACTTCAAACGCTACGACAACATTAAATTTTTCTGGAATTACTAAATCTTCTAACAAGCCATTATAAAGTCTATAGCCATTGCCTGCACATGTTTGTGCTAATGAATCAGAGGCTTCAACTCCCACAATATCTTCAAACAAACCAGTTTTTACAATTTCTTCACAGAAAATTCCATAGCCTGTGCCTATTTCAATGAGCTTTCCCTTCTCTATGCCATATTTATCGCAATATTCTAGTACTTTCTTTACGCGTGGAACAAATATTCTTTTTCTACGCACTTCAGCTGACGCTGGAAAAATATAGTCGTTAAAGAATTGATATTGCTTTGAATTTGGATAAAACTCGCTTAAAATCTCTGCAGTGGGACGAGGTGAAACATAGAGCATTTTGCATTTACTACACTCCACATAGCTAAAGCCATGTTTTGTAAGCTCAACATCGTTATTTTTTGTCATGCAAGCAGGACAAAGCACCTCGCAAAAGTCAGCTCTTCGGTCAGCTAAAAATTTTATATCTGCATTTAAGCTATCTTGCATTTTTTCTGTAAGATTATCAGGGCGAATATCATTTTCTGTAAATTTTTGCACTTTACATTCCCAATTTTTTCATTATTTCTTTTACATCATGCTGCCCCTGTATTGGCTCTTGCGCCCAAATGGGATTTTTTAAGATCCAATTGCCCTCATTATCATGCGTAAACATATTGCCTCTAAATTTTTCCGCATGGGCCCACATTGTTTTTTCATCAATATCTAAATAACTACACATTTTATCTATAAAAATTTGACCGCACTTTCCGTCTAATTCTTTAATTAAAAATTTGCCTTCATCCTTTGTTATTTCACCGCTACGTAAATCATACCCCACATGATCAGTGCATTGTCCAAAGCCAAATTTTATATACTTAAAAACTTGATTAATACATGTAGTATAAGCATCAAGCTGAGAGTACCTACGATAGGTTCCTAAATCGTATGGGTTTACGTTTTCATCGTATATAGATAGCCCTCGCTCAATGGAAAAGCGGGCATTATTTTGCTGTGTCCATGTATTCGTATAATAATTTAACCAAACACCTTTAAAATCTTTCTGAATTAATTCTTTAATGGGCACATTGTATAAAAATAAATCTTTGTCAGAAATATCATCTATTACATATTCTTGTAAAGGATCATCCTTTAATGTATTAGATTCTGTTATATTAAAGCAATTTCCACTTTTATCTTGCGCCGAAGAAGTTCCCAAGGTGAGGGCGGCGTTTTCGCCTTGTAGTATTAAAGGAATATCAAATTTATCTGCGATAATATAAGCTGAAGCATATAAAACGTATTCTGTACACTTTATAGGGTTACAATAATCCCAAAAATCTTTTTGCATAAGTTTTTGCAAAACCTTTCTATTAGGATCTATTCCTATAACATCAAATCCATGATTTTTGAGATTCTCAATATTTTTTACGCCAATAGGTGTAATGTCTGACGGAATATTATTTACCAAAAGAGTTCTCAACCCTAAAACATCTCTTGCGTAATGAGCTTGAAAAGTGGAATCTTTGCCACCTGAAACACCAACAACACAGTCATAAGCCCCTATTGCTTTTGCTTTTGCATTATCAGCTATGTCTTGAAGTTCTTGCTCACGAGCTTTCCAATTTATGGTTTTTATTTCATCTTCCCATAAGCAAGCACCACAAATATCGTCTTCATTAAAGAAAACTCTTGGTCTTGTATCTGGCTGTAAACATCTTTTGCAATATTTCATTTGAACCTCATTTTCCTGTATTCAAGGTCTTGTGGATTGTATTGAGCAAAGCCTTTGCACGCATCAGTTTTTCTTATATTGCATTACGCTTTTGCATCAAAAATTCTGCCATGATAAAATCTTCTTCTGTATCAATATCAATAGCTTCATTCAAAGAAACTATTACGGCTCTTTTTTGCAAAGGTACAAAGCTTGTTGCACCATGTTCAAAAAAAGCTTCCACAGAAAAAAAGTAAAAAAGCCCCACGTCATGATAATTTTTAGGGCAATCTTGGGTTCGCATTGCCACAAATTCCGGTTGCAAATAATTAACTTCATTATTATCTGACAGGGAAATAGCTCGCTGAATAGGGTGCACATAAGGGCTTACAGCCATGACGCATTCCGTCTTTTTCACTAATTCGTTAGCTTGTTGTAAATATTGCTTGGTAATAAAAGCTGACGTGCCATACAAACAGCAACAATATTTAGGCAAAGAGCCAGAATAATCTTTCCATTGCTCCAAAGACATACGTAAGACATCAGCAGTTGTTGCATAATCATCGGCTACAGCTTCAGGACGAGAAAAGGGATAAATAGCACCAGCATTAACCGCCGCATTGGCTATCTCAGTATCTTCTGTGGATATTAGTACATGTTCAAATATATTGCTTTGGCACGCAACGGACGTTGGCCAAGCAACCAAGGGCTTGCCTGTCAAAATACGTAAGTTTTTACGAGGCACACGTTTTGAGCCACCACGTGCCATTACAATACAAAGAGATTTAGTCATAAACTTATTCAGTACTTTCTTGTTTTTCCAATAAAGATTTAAGATCAATACATTGCTTTTCGAGTTTTTCTATGCGCTCATCTAAATGTGCTATTATAGGCAACAGCACTTGTGCAACATCGGTTGCACTTGGTTCTCCCGTACCTACAATGTGTTCTGGCATCTTATCATCAAAAAGCACGCCGTCTTCTCGCCCTAAGTATTCTCGTGCCACAGCCGCATTATCTTCCTTAAATTTTTCAAGAAAGATTCGGCGTTCCTGTTCTTTCATATATCCTTTATTAACATGGCTATTTAAACCATATAAACTGAGCAATCTAATATATGTTCTGCGGTAGGTGTTTTCATGTAAATCAAATCCGTGTGAATTATAACAATGTCTAATGGCATAGTCAGTTCTTGAAATATCACCCTTTGCATATTCTGCATCTAACATTTCAATACGTTTTACCACTTCGGCATGATTAAGCTTATGCTGCGCATTATTAGCATGGATCATGCGCAAAGCTGCGGGCGAAAATGATGGATTAGTATTTTTTTCGTACCATTCATTGGATAAATCTTCTAGTTTTACAATTCGTAAAAAATCATTCACAATATTATTTTTATAAAACTGTTTTCGATCATAAACACGTACTGTAATATTTTCTTTACCAAAATATTGTGCATAGGTATCTAAGAGCGATTTATAGTACAAAGACTGCTCTCTTGACGCTACATGAGATTCAAGATCACCACAATAAAGACCTTCTTTTACCATTTCTGCCCAGAATGACTCACTATATATATCTTGCCGACGAAGATAAAAGCTGATGTGTACATCGTAGTCTTTAAAAGCTTTGGCAAGAACAGGGGCAAATTTATCGGTTAAAATATAAGCTCCATCTTTTTGGTATGAAGAAAATGCTGCATTTGTGGTGACAATTGCATCTCGCCACGCCTCTCTTTCAGGCGTATTTATATTTTCGGTAATAAGCTTAGCACAAAGATCAACATCATCAAGAAAGCGATGTAGTTCGTGTACACTTATCTCACGATCCCAAAAGTCATACTTGTATTTTTTTAATATGCCTTCATTATGAAATTTACGCATGGCATGACGGATAGCAGAAGACCCTGTCTTATGTAGCCCAAGGTGAATATAAGCTTTTTTCTTTATTATTTGACTCATATATCCCCCTTTTTAATTTTGTTTTTGCAACAAGAAAAAAGAGCAATCTTCAGCGGTCATAAAGCTATCGCGATGATAGAAAAAACCGTAATCAATAAGTTGTAGGTCAGAAAACCTATCCATAAGCTCTCCACAAAAATCACGTTTAAACAATTTCCCTGCATGCCCATGATATTGAATTTCTTCTGGTTTTAAACTGTAATATTCTTGAATACAAATATATTTAGACGAAGAATTATATAATGTGTCATAAGCCTTTGGCAAAAATTCGGATGCAATATGTATTAACACACCAGATGTGAAGCTTAACTCATATTTTTTTGGGGGAGCAAAATTTAGCAAAGAGCCTTCATATACAGTTGCTTTACCCCAACTGCGCACCTGTTCCACTGCGCTAGAATTTATCTCTACAGCACTCAATGAAACTTGCGGTAAAATTGTATGTAGCGCATGTAAATTTACACCAATATTGCAACCTAGCTCTAAAACGCTTGAAGGTGAAGTTGGTAAAGAAGAAAGAATGCGCGACCAACGATTGATATATCGTGGTAATTCATTGAGGGTATTACGCCCTATATATTCATCACCAAACGTACCTTTCCAAAATAATTCTTGCTCGTTCATCACTATCCTTTTTTTGTAATAAGATATTTATATCCAGTTTTATTACACTTTTTGCAAATACTAGGAATATTTTTTTGTGTTTCCATTGCTAAAAAAAATCTTTGTGATTTTTGCATTTTTCTAATTTCAAAAATGGTATTTTGGGTGATATTCCCTAAAATTTCCTCTTCAAGCAAATCATAGCAACATGGAACAATGTTCCCATTTGAAAGCATTGTTATTGTTTCGTTAAACGTATTACAATAAAAATTTTCTAAAGTATCAGTTTCATACGTCGAATACGAACTTTTTGTCTTATCATATCCTGGCCAAATCATAGCAGGAACAGATTGAAATTCTACCGTTTTATAATGTCCGAATTTTTCCAAAAGATATAAAGGCGGTTTTAATTTTTGACCATTTAAATACTCTTTTAATCTCTCGACATTCAAAACTTGCACATTGGCAATTCGAACAGATGTTTTTTTATTTATAGATAGAAAGTATAGTAATTTTTTATGATCCTTGGCAAAATTTCCATTTATTCTAATAGAATCATTTTCAATTGCTGAAAGACCATCAAACGAAACTTTTAGTTCATCAAGGATGCCCGTTGACAATTGCTCTGCAATTTCATTTGTCATTAAAGAAATATTCGTAGTGATAACAGTCTTTTGAACGCCTAAGGCTTTCAGTTTTTGTAACATGCTAGGTAATTTCTTATTCAAGAGCGGTTCTCCACCGTGATAAAGCACCGCCACCCTTGGAATAAAATCTTTTTCCGCAAATTGGTCTAAAAGCAAATTAAATATTTCTTCCGATAAAATACCTCTATTTGTGTTATGAAAACTCGTAGGGCAATGACGACATTTAAAATTACATATACCAGAACTTTCTATTCGTATTACATCTGGAAAAGCTATTGTTTTAATATTTTTTTTAATTACATTCATTATTAATTAACACTCTCTTGTTCTTCACTGCTTGTAAATCCCAGCAAGATATCATATCAGGATTATTAAACGTAGAATCACAAAATTACTTTCTGCCATATATAATCTTCATCAGTAAAGCACATTCCTTTTCAAAAAAATATCCGTTTGGAGAGGAATATCTGGATTTTTGAGAATGTCGTACAGGGCAGAAATTTTCGTATAATTTTTAGTTTTTCTTTCTCTTGCTAGTTTATAATATCCCTTTACATCACGACGTTCACATTCTTCTAGAGTGCGTGAGATATATACTTCATGAAAAAAATTTCAACACTGTGAGCTAGGGTTGATTTTCCTGAGCCAGAAAGATCAGAAAACTCAAACACAGCACCTTGATGCTTATTTTTTCTACTCGCATGTCATAGATTACATGGCTTCGCGGGGCGATAAGATATTTTTTTCTAGCATATTTTCATACACTACTGTTTTATTTTATAAGCCCACTAACGATTCTCAATAACTCGTCTGACTGTAACCCTACCCAAAGCGGCAACGTCAGCATATTAGTAAACACACTTTCTGCCACAGGACATAGCCCCTTTTTATACCCCAGGCCTTGATAATAAGGATGTAAATACACAGGCATATAATGCACGTTTACACCAACGCCTTGACCTCGAAGTTCCTTAAATTTCTTATCTCTATCTTGTACTCGAACCACATATAAATGATACGCATGCAAAACATTATCTTTTTTCAGCAGTGGGCGAATGGCTGTCCTTTGAAATACCTTGTCATACTCTTGAGCTAAAACATTTCGTTGATTAACCCACAATGAAAGTTTTTTAAACTGACTAGAACCTAATGCACATTGAAAATCCGTAATACGATAATTAAAACCAAGCTCTTGCATCTCATAATACCAGCCGCCCATTTTTTCGCGCTCAGAGGCGGTGGTAGTAATGCCATGCCCCCGAAAATGCCGCATTTTTTCGGCATAATCTGCATTATCGGTCACTGCCATGCCACCTTCGCCTGTAGTCATATTCTTTACAGGATGAAAGCTAAAAATCGTAATATCCGCCAGCGTGCCCACTTTGCGCCCTTTATACTCAGCCCCAATGGCATGACAAGCATCAGCTACAAGAGCCAGATTATGCTTATGAGCAATGGCGCCAAGAGCATCCCAATCACAAGGATGCCCAGCATAATCAACACCAATAATGGCTTTAGTCTTTGGGGTAATAGCGGCTTCAACAGCATCAGGACTAATGAGTAAAGTATCAGCACAAACATCTGCAAATACAGGTTTTCCGCCGCAGTATAATACAGAATTAGATGTGGCCGCAAAAGTTATTGGCGGCACGATAACCTCATCACCCTTTGTAATGCCTATGGCATGCATGGCGGCATGCAGAGCTGCAGTACCATTGCTCACAGCAACGCCGTAGCGTGCACCTGTGAAAGCACACACATCGGCTTCAAAACGCGCCACGGCAGGGCCGGTGGTGAGAAAATCCGAACGTAACACCTCAAGGACGGCTTGGATGTCGTCTTCGTCGATGAGTTGTCGTCCGTAGGGAATAAAATCTTGACTCATTACTTTACATCAAAACCTTGTTCTTTCAAAGTAATTTGTAAATCATTCACACTGAGCCAGTCCTCATTGGTGGCGGAATTATATTCAAAGCCCTCTGGCACCGCTGTGCCCTCAGGCCCTTTATAAGAGAAGGTTTCAGGTTTAATGACGTAGTACTGACCAATATCAATGGTATGACGGCTATCTTCAGACGTAATCATGGTTTCATGCAGCTTTTCTCCGGGACGAACACCCACTTCTACCGTGGACATATGGGGAGCAATGGCTTTTGCAAGATCAGTGATTTTCATGCTGGGAATTTTAGGAACAAAAACCTCACCGCCACCGGAAAGCTTAAAGGCGTTGAGCACCATATGCACGCTTTCTTCAAGCGTAATCCAAAAGCGTGTCATGCGCAGATCAGTAATGGGTAAAGGCCCGCCTTCTTCGCGTTTTTTAATAAAAAAAGGAATAACAGAGCCACGCGAGCCCATAACGTTTCCATAACGTACCACAGAATAAGTTGTGTCACAGGCCATAAAAGCATTGGCAGCCACAAAAAGTTTGTCAGAGCAAAGCTTGGTGGCGCCGTAAAGATTCACAGGAGCTACGGCTTTATCTGTAGATAGAGCCACAACCTTTTGCACACCGCAATCCGCCGCGGCGTTCACTATATTCTCTGCACCTTGAATATTAGTGCGAATACACTCGGTGGGATTATATTCTGCTGCGGGAACTTGCTTTAACGCTGCGGCATGGATAACATAATCTACCCCCTTAAAAGCACGATAAAGACGCTCTTTATCACGCACATCACCAATAAAATAACGCAAACAAGGGTATTCTTGCGGAGAAAATTGCTGTTGCATTTCGAATTGTTTCAATTCGTCGCGTGAGAAAATAATAAGCCTTTCTGGTTGATAGTCGCGCAAAATAATTTCAACGCACTTTTTACCAAAAGAGCCCGTGCCGCCAGTTATGAGAAGAGTTTTATTTGTAAACATCGAATTTCCCGTAAATATACACCTTATTATATTGTTATTCTTGGGTTAACAAATGCATAATATAGAGGCAGTATATAGCCATTTTCTTTATCTGATATCATATCTGCAATACCCCCCATACCGCAAGCAAGGAATTCCATAATAGTCTTGGGTAAATCATCCTCTTTTAAGGGGCAAGCAAACACATTCACAGTAAAAAACATCAAAAAAATATTATTAAATCATTTATATAACTAAAAATACTGTTGCAGCACTGGAAGCTTTCACCATGCTTTTGCACCAAAGGCAAGACCATGAAATGAGCACGTTTTTTCTTTTTTTACTGATAGCCAATAACGCTTTTGATAATAGGCTCGTGCGTAAACCCAGCACGCTGCTAACAAAAAGCCCATTGAGTAACGCATTCTCGTACTATATATCCGTAGCCGAAGCCATAAGCACCGCCGCGTAGTTCACTGGCAAAGAAAGCACGTGGTAATAAAATATTTCATAAAGGCTCGCATAAATACTGTCATAGCAAAACCACTAAAGCTTCGTCGAGGAAAAATACTTCGGCACATCTTACCACATTTGTACCTACGCCCAGCTTGTAAGCTAGACATGCTAGACCGTGGCTCAGCGCCTACCATGTTTTCTGTGTAGTTAAAATACACTACGCAAGAATAAGTACAATCAACGGTATGCTCAAAGCCGAAAGGCATGTGGAAAACAATGTGCATGTGATGCATTGTTGTACCAGCACCCCATGGCGCGATGCCACAATGGAGCCCACCACCGCCGTGGGCATGGCGCCTATGATGCACATGATGGCAAGGCTTTGCCCCTCAGCGCCATACAAAGACCCTATACAAAACATAAGCAAAGGGCATATGAAAAGCTTTGTGAGTATAAGCCCCCCTTGTAATAAGCTATTTTTGAGGCTACCACACTCTTTTTCCCTGCGGCGCAGCCTCCATTCGTGTATCTGGCGCACAAGGGTTATGCCTATGCAAAACAAAGCACAAGGAGCGGCGGTTTTGCCAAGCATTTGAGCTGTAACAAGCAAGGTGTCAGGCAGGATAAATCCCCCAAGACCAATGCATGCGCCTAACACAGAAGCCACAAGATTGGGATTGCCCAAAAGCGCTACAAAAATACTTTTGACGCTATCTTTCCAATGAGCCCCTTTAGCATTGGCAGCAGTAACGGACAAAAATGTATCTGTAGAGATTAGAGAAACAGCTGGTAATATAGATAAAAATGCGGCGACAACTAGGGCCTGCTCATTATCTGGGAACAAAAGCATAATGGTGGGAATACCCATAAAAGCCGCATTAGACAAAGCGCCCACCATGCCCCCCACGGCGCTATCTCGCACATTGTACCTCGCCACATACATACACAAAGCTACAAGAGCTTGCGTCAGCATCATGCCGCCGACAAATCCTACGGTGATGCCCCACGATATTTGCTCTATACGCATTTGCGCCAAAATGCTAAAACGCAACAAAGGCAAACTGAACCAATACACAAATTGATTAATGCAAGACGATGTTTCCTTGGGTAAAATGGCAAATCTTTCGGCCAAACAGCCCAAAAAAATGACACAAAAAAGAGGAAGCATAATAAATATTATATGCAGCATACACCGCTCGTCTGTAAAATTGTGCAAAAATATACAGCAGTATAGGCAGGTTTGTAGGCTTAGGCAAGGGCTAGTTTTCCATATTTTACCAAGACAACACGGACATATCCATGCATAATATTGTTTTTATTGCGCCCCATACAGAAGTTTACAATATAGCAAAAGAAGTGGCTGTTGAAATGGGCATGGCACATACAGTGGACATTGTCACTTCCACACTGACCGAATGCCTTAACATTGCAAGAGAAGCCCAAAAAAACGGTGCAGACGTTATCATTGCCCGTGCTTGGACAGCAGACCTTATTGCCAGCTCTGACATAGCCATTCCTGTGGTATATATTCCCATAGGTATTCAAGATCTTACCGAAACCTTGTATCAAGCCCGCGAAAAAACAGGTCTCCAAGATCCACACACAGCTCTTGTGGGTTCTTCACAAATGTATGATCAATACGCTACCTTTGCTGAACTTTTAGGCATGAATCTTACAGTTTATCATAGCCAAAGCACTAAAAATTCCCTTGAAGATGTGGTGCGTGAGGCCGTAAGCCATGGGGCAGACATTATTGTGGGTGGCATCACCTCTACCCTTAAGGCTCAGCAACTTGGGGTACCCAGCGCTTTGCTTGTTTCTGGCAAAGAATCCGTTTACCAGGCCTTGCAAGAAGCCCAAAAAATTGTCTACGCACGCAAACTTGAGCACATTGAACAAGAAAAATTGTATGCAGTGCTCAATGCCTCGCGTGACGGCATTATTTCTGTAAACCCAGAAGGGCGCATTACTCTTATCAACTCTGCCGCTGTACGTATATTGCAATTACGAAGATATGAAGAAGGGCGTCCCATTGCCGCTGTTTTTCCCATCGCCGAAGCTGTGCACGCTATGCAACAAGGGCAAAGCGTTAATGATGAAATGGCCACCCTTGGGCAAAAAGAAATACTTTACAGCATTCTCCCCATGCGTATGCGCGGAGAAAACATTGGCAGTATTATTACCTTACAGGAAAAAAGCTCCATTGCCGCCCTTGGAAAGAAAATTCAAAGTGCCTCAGACGGCTTACAAGCTCAGTACACCTTTTCTCATATTTTGGGAAATTCCTCGAGCCTTTTTAAAGCCATAGAAAAGGCAAAACGCTATGCAAGCAGTGACCATTCCATACTTATTCTTGGAGAAACAGGCACAGGTAAAGAATTACTTGCTCAATCCATACACAATGCAAGTTTCTTAAAAAATGGTCCTTTTGTAGCAGTGAATTGCGGCGCTTTTGCGCCCAGCCTCTTAGAATCTGAACTTTTTGGCTATGAAGCCGGCGCATTCACCGGTGCCAAAAGCAAGGGTAAAGCAGGCCTTTTTGAAATGGCCCATGAAGGTACCCTCTTTTTAGACGAAATTTCAGAAATGGACTTACATGGGCAAAGTCGCTTATTGCGCATTCTTGAAGAACGCAGTGTTATGCGACTTGGCAGCACCAAGCAAGTAAAAGTGCATTTACGCATTCTTGCCGCCAGCAATGTGAATCTTCAAGAGCGTGTGGCGCAAGGCCTTTTTCGCCAAGACCTCTATTACAGACTCAAAGTCTTAAGTGTGCAATTGCCGCCCTTGCGCCATAGAGAAGGCGATATAGCCCTTTTGGCACAAGCTTTTTTAGAAAAAACCCATGGAAATAACATCACTCTAAACAGTGAAGCTCTCAGCCTTTTACAACAATATCCATGGCCTGGTAATGTACGTGAACTACGCTATACCATGGAAAGCCTCGGTATGGATTGCTTGCAAGGCGTCATTGACGGCTCATTAGTACAAGAAACACTATCTATTCAAAGCTTTACACCAGAAACAACTGTACTTTCAGATAGAGTACACTCCTCCCCCCTTCCCTCGCGTACCAGCCATGCATTTTCGCGGGCACACCTTATACATCTGTTAGAAAAACACCAATGGCATCAAGGCCATGTGGCAGAGCATTTGGGCATTAATCGTAGCACCTTGTACAGGCAAATGAAAAAGCTTGGCATCAATAAAAATTCTTTTTTGTAAAAAACAATCTCCCGAAATGCATCAAACTAGTGCATTTGCGCACTATGCACCAAACAAATAGTGCATAGCGCACTATTCACTGTGACACTCGCATCAAAAGAGCTTAAAATATAACACTAAAAAAAATGGCATACTCATTGCAATTTTATATGCAAATATACCAATCGGTACTATTTTAGCACATTTTTGTAGATAGGCTCTGCGGTTACACCACCTTTGCAGCAATAATGCTAAGGAATCGCCCTCACTTTTAAGATAGTATAGAGGAGGATTTTTCGTTTTTTAGGTTTGAAGATATTTTTTAATGTATAACCTGAAGGAAGTTATTATGCGCATATTCACAAAAAAACTTTGTATTTCTGCTCTGTCTGCCCTTTGCCTCGTAAGCTTTGCAGGAGCTGCCTTGGCAAAAGAATATCCCACTAAACAAATCACTGTTATTCAAGCCTTTAAACCCGGCGGCGGCAGTGATATTTTAGCCCAGCTCTCCCAGCCCTATCTTGAAAAAATCTTGGGTAAAGGCTTTATCAACCAATACCTTCCTGGCGCCACTGGTGCCATTGCATGGACTCGCCTTACCAAATCTACCAAGCCCGACGGCTACACCATAGCTATTACCAACACCCCCATGTTGATGACCAACTACATCATCAATGAAAAAATCACCTATACCATCGACGATCTTACCCCCCTTGCCAACCTTGTAACCGACCCGCATATCATTGTGGTTGGTAAAAACAGCCCTTTTAAAACTTTGAAAGATTTTATCGATGCTGCCAAAGCTGATCCTGGCAAAGTAACCGTAAGTAATGCCGGCACAGGCGGAGATGATTTTTTTGCCACCTTACGCTTTAACAAATTGACCGACACCAAAGTACAAATGGTTCCTTTCCAAGGCGATGGTCCTTCATGGCAAGCAGCTTTTGGAGATAAGGTGCAAGTAAGCTTTAACAATCTTGGCACCGTATATCCTCAGGTTAAAGCCGGCAATTTACGTGTGCTCGCCATTCTCTCCCCCGAGCGCTATGAGCTTTTACCCGACGCCCCCACCGCCCGTGAACAAGGCGTAGACCTTGTTTCCGGCGCTTCTCGCGGCTACTGTGCCCCCAAGAATATTCCCGCAGAAGTAAAAGAAAAGCTTATCAATGCCTTCCGCCAAATGGCTGCTGACCCCGCCTTTATCAAGGGTTGTGTGGACAGAGCCACCCCAGTGGATATTAAAATCGGTGATGAATATGCCAAATATCTTGCCGACGATGAAAAAATATTCAGACAAATCTGGAATGAAGTAAAAAATTAACAAACTTTGGCAGGGCCGTGAGGATATATCCTTTCGACCCTGCCAATAGTTTTTAAGAAAAGGAAGGATTATGACAACTTTTCGCAAAGAAACCCTCTTTGTCATAGCGGTACTGGCTTTAGCTACGCTATTTTGGCACCAATCATACCTCATACCAGAAGAGGCCACACAATTTCCCAGAATTCTCATAATAGCCATAGTGGGTTTTGCATTGGCTATGTTTGGACAAGCATGGACGGCGCAAAAAAAGCAACAAGCCCAAGAAGAAAGTACCCCTGTTATGTGGTCACGCCTCATTCTTTTTTCCATAATCCTTTTAACCTACGTTCTTACAGTACAACCCATTGGCTACTTTGTGGTCACCCCTCTCTTTATCTGTCTTACTGGCATTATTTTTAAGGCTTTGTCTGCAAAGTGGGCTATTTTCGTGGCCATAGCATTTTCTAGCTTTATTTATGCTCTTTTTGTAGGTTTTTTACACTTACCAGTTCCTCTTGGAATTTTAGAAAATATTTTAGGAGCCTAACATGCCTATAGACAATATTCTCCTGGGTCTTTTCCAAGTACTTGCCCCTGTTAATCTTCTCGCCGTAGCCATAGGTACCACCATTGGCCTTTTTGTAGGCGCCATGCCGGGTCTTTCTGCCACCATGGCCATAGCCATCTTGGTACCTGTAACCTTTCCCCTAGCGCCAGAAACCGGCATTAGCATGCTCGCCTCTATTTACATGTCTGCTATGTACGGCGGTTCTATTGCTGCCATCTTGGTGCGTACCCCCGGCACGCCCTCAGCCGCTGCCACAATCTTAGACGGCTACCCCATGGCCTCGCAGGGCAAAGCTGGCACAGCTTTGGGTATTTCGCTTTTTGCTTCCTTTGTAGGTGGCGTACTCAGTAGTATTGTACTGCTCACGGTGGCGCCATTGCTTGGGTATGTGGCTGTAGAATTTGGCCCTGTAGAGCTTACCGCTGTTTCTGTGCTTGGCATGACTATTTTAGCATCTCTTTCTCAAGAGGCTACCATCAAAGGTTTGTTGGCAGGCTGTCTTGGCTTGCTCTTTTCCACCATTGGCATGGATCCCATTTCAGGCAGCCCGCGTTTTACTTTTGATGTCATAGATCTTTTTTCGGGGATTCCTTTCACCGTGGCTCTTATTGGTCTATTTTCCATACCACAAGTGCTGCGACTTTTGGAAAATGACTTGCAAGACAATGCCGAACACGGCAAAATCGATGACAGCGTTTTGCCCAAATGGGAAAAAATGCGCCCCCTTATGCCCACCATTTTCCGCTCCGGCGTCATTGGTGTGTTTACCGGACTTATTCCCGGCACAGGTGGTGACACGGCGTGCTGGTTTGCCTATAATGAGGCCAAACGCTTTGCCCCGCCTGTAGAGAAAAAACGCTTTGGCAAAGGCTCTAGATACGGCATAGCTGCGCCGGAAGCTGCCAACAATGCTGTAGTAGGCGGCGCATTGGTGCCCACCATTTCCCTCGGCATTCCCGGAAGCTCCTCCACAGCCATTTTGCTAGGTGGTCTTATGACCCATGGTATTATGCCAGGGCCAACGCTTATGACAGATTATGCCGATGTGGCTTACACATTGCTTTGGGCACTGTTTTTTGCCAATTTCTTTATGCTAGGCATAGGCTTATTGTTTACTCGTTTGGCTGTGTATGTGACTCGTATTTCTAGCAAGCTGTTAGCTATTTTCATTTCCGTATTTTGCGTCATAGGCACCTTTGCCATCAATAACAACATGTTTGATGTATACCTCATGTTAGGCTTTGGTGTTTTGGGTTATATTATGGATAAGCTTAAAATACCTGTGGCACCTTTAGTTGTGGGTATGATTTTGGGTAGAATGCTAGATATGAGCCTCAATCAATCCTTGCTTATCAGTCAAGGTTCTTGGTGGATTTTTCTACAAACACCCATATCTGCCATACTACTTATAGGTTCGGTACTTTCCTTGCTCAACGGCACACCGCTTTGGGGAAAATTGAAAAAACTTCTTATCCCCTAAAATATACACCTTTTCATACGGAGATATTACCTCTATGACGCCTTATACACGTACCTTGACGCAAGAGCACATGAACTTTTTGCACGAACTATTTGAAGGTGAAGTCATCACCAGTGCTGAAGAATTGTATATATACGCTTCTGACGCCAGCAAAAAACAAGGCACCCCCCTCGCTGTGGTATGTCCCAAAAATGTGGCACAGGTACAAAAAGTTTTGGCCTTTGCCAATGAGATCTCGCTTCCCGTATACATTCGCGCCCGCGGAACCAACCTTGTGGGTGATTGCGTACCTGTGGAGCCGGGCCTTGTCATCTCCACCTTGGCCATGAACAATATCCTTGAAATTTCTAAGGAAGATTTTGTGGCCGTGGTAGAACCTGGCGTAAACACTGCCGCCTTTCAAGAAGCCTGTGAAGCCATGGGCCTATACTACCCTCCAGATCCAGCCACCGTTAAAGCCTCCACCATTGGCGGCAATGTGGTGACCTGTGCTGGCGGCATGCGCGCTTTAAAATACGGGGTCACAAGGGATTTTGTTTTGGGCATGGAAGTGGTCTTACCCAGTGGCGAAGTGGTGACCTTTGGCGGACGTAATCATAAAGATGTGGTGGGGCTTGATATTTCTCGCCTTATGGTGGGCTCTGAAGGCACCCTTGGCTATATTACCAAACTCTGGCTCAAGCTTTTGCCAAAACCAGAAAGCTCTGCATCTATCCTTATTGGCTATGAAAATCACGAAGCCGCGCTAAAAGCCGTGGGACAAATACTGGCTGCAGGGGTATTGCCGTGTGCTATGGAATATATTGGAGAAAAAATTATTAATGTTATGGGAAAAAACGGCCCCGTACCGTGGCCCCAGCAAGTAGGCTCTGTCCTACTCATACGTGTAGACGGCAGCGCTCAAACATTGCCTTTTGAGATTGAAAGCATCACACGCAATATCCCTACGGCCATATGGCATAAGACAGGTTTAGGACAAGAAGAAGAAAGTCTTTGGGAAATACGCCGTCGCATCAATCCCACGGCCTTTCTCATTGCACCCAATAAAGCCAGCGATGACGTTACTGTACCCAGAGGTTCCTTGGTAGAAGCTCTAAAAGTCATAGAGGGTATTGCCCACGAATATGACGTAACCCTCATACATTTTGGCCATGTAGGCGATGGTAACATTCATGTAAATCTGCTCTATCATGCCGAAGATGCAGACGAAACCGAACGAGTATTTAAAGCCAAGCTTGCTATTAACAAGGCTGTACTTTCCCTTGGTGGCACCTGTTCCGGAGAACATGGCTGCGGCATTAGCAAAGACCCCTCGCTGCAAATCCCCCCTCGCGAACTTGAGCTTATGCGCCATATTAAGGCCGTTTTTGACCCCAAGGGCATCATGAACCCGGGCAAGGGGTATTAAATATGAATAAGCCGGAATGCACCCAATGCGGAGCTTGTGTGGACGTATGTCCCGTATTTAAGCTCTTTAACCGTGAGCAATACAGCCCAAAGGCCAAGCAAATTCTTTTGCGCAAAGGCTGGGCTGACGATGGTCTGCTTGACTGGAAAAAAATGCTCTTCTTGGCAGGGCATTGCACCAGCTGTGAACGCTGTAAAGCTGTATGCGCCGTTGGCCTTTCTGTACCACAAGCTTTGGCTGACGCCCGTGCTAAACACCCCCAGTGGCAACAATATGCTTGGCGAGAATGGATTGATCGCGGAAAGCACCTTTGGCCCATAGCTTCACGTATGGCACCCTTAATACCGCAAGGGATTTTGCCAGAAAATATGGCTACCTTACATGCCAGCGCCTTAGCCATGAAAACGCCGCCGCCTCTGGCGCCTATTATACGCCTACAAGCTAGTCATCCAAAAACATTACATGGAAAAAAGATTGTACTCTTTGGAGGGTGCACCGCCACGCGTTTACGCCCTGCATGGATAAAAACAGCTCAAAACATTTTACACCAATTGGGGGCAAGAACCGTTTCTACCGATCTTTTCACCTGTTGCGGCGGCACGCACGAGCATGCAGGCATGTTTGACGCCAGCCACAAAGCGGCTAAACACAATGTGCATGTATGGAAAGAGCTTGGCAAACCTGCCATAGCAACTTTTTGCGCCTCGTGCTCACATTCTTTGCGCCACTATCCGCATTTGCCTAACGTTCTGACTCAAGAAGAAGCTACCCAGTGGACAGCAGCCCTCACCCCTTTAAGTACCTTACTTCAAGCCGAACACACGCAAAGCCTGCACCAAGAAGAACAAGGTGCTTTGAGTTACCACTCTCCCTGCCATTGGGGCAAGGCTGATGCAGATTTACAATGGCTTCAAAAAGTGCTTCCGCATATGCGTAAGGGAACCTTCCCTTGCTGTGGCTTTGGGGGCATTTTAAAAATGCTTAATCCCAAACTTAGCAAGAATATGGTCGAAGCTTGCTGGCAAGGGCTTACGTCACAAAATACAAACACTGTACTTACAGGTTGCAGTGGCTGCACTATGCAATTGAACGCTCATGCACCTCACAGTAATACTGTATACCACTGGCTTGATGCCATGGATTGCGTAGAAACAAAGGCTGCGGTCTAACACATTTAACTCTAAGACTTTCGCAGGAGGCATTATGTCAGCAATGACATTCCCAAAGCTTATTAAAATACGTCAATCTTTTCCGCGCCCACAGGTGCAAAATCTAGCTGAGACCATGGGGCAAGAAATACAAAAAATATTAACCCATGCTCACATAGGGGCGGGGCAAAAAGTGGGACTTACCGTGGGTAGTCGCGGCATACAAAACATTACCACAATGCTCAAAGCCGCCATAGATACAGTACGCGCCGCAGGAGCACAGCCCTATCTTCTTTCAGCCATGGGTAGCCACGGCGGCGGCACAGAGCACGGTCAAAAAGAAATGCTCACCAGCCTTGGCATTACCGAAGAAGCCCTCGGCGCCCCCGTGCTCACCTGCATCGAGGGGCAAGAAATTGGCATAACGCAAAGTCAGCTTCATGTATACATGCTCAACACGGCCTTTGAAATGGACGCCATCATTCCCATCAATCGCGTAAAGACACATACATCTTTTAAGGGCGATTATGAAAGCGGTTTACTCAAAAAACTCGTGGTGGGTCTAGGCGGCCCACAAGGGGCTAAGCAGTTTCACAGCCAAGGAAAAGTGGAAGAGCTTTCGCCGCTGTTACGTGATGTGGGCCAAGTGATTATAGAAAAAATGCCCATCATAGGCGGCATAGCCATTGTGGAAAATGCCTATGAAGAAACGGCGCGCATTCAAGGCATACTTGGTCATGAAATCCTCACAGAAGAGCCAAAAACCTTGCTGTATTCAAAGACCCTGTTGCCAAGCCTACCGGTAGAGAGACTCGATGCTTTAGTGGTGCAAACCATGGGTAAAAACTTCAGCGGCACAGGTATGGACACCAATGTTATTGGCCGCTTGTACATTCAAGGTGAAGCAGAGCCACTTAAACCCTTTGTACGCTATCTTGCCGTTATGAACCTTAGCGAAGATTCACACGGCAATGCTTGCGGTATTGGCCTTGCAGATTTTACCACCACAAAACTTGTGGAAGGTATTGACCGCAAAGCCACCTATCTTAATTGCCTCACGGCTACTTTCCCCATTCGCGCTAAAATTCCTGTGTACCTAGATACAGAGCGCGAAGTTATGGAAACCATGCTTACCTGCCTACAGGGCAGCACCCCGCCGCCTCAAGTCAGGCTTGTGATTATTCCCAATACGCTTTTCTTGGAAACTTGTTATATTTCTGAAGCCTTATTGCCAGAATTACAAAGCAATCCTTCTATACATATAGAGGGCGAGCTCGAAAGTATGAGCTTTGACACGCAAGGGTGCATTATGCAAAAACTACATTAAAAAACATAAACTCAAAACGCAATCGTGCCACATTCCAAAGCCCTTCCGCTTAAAGGAGGGGCTTTCATCTTTTGTATCTTTCGCTGTTATACTGCTCTATTGCTGCGCAAATACTCTTTCATATTCATTAAGATGCCAGCCACTAAACATATATATGATCATGGTTTGCGTTTTATATGTGCTTATACATACTGCATATGTAAAATGGGGTAGGGATTGCCCTGCTCATCTAGCTCAGAGCGCTCTGTAATGGCAAAGCCCATATGCTGATAAAACTTCACAGCCTCAGGATTTTGTTCATTAACACATACTTTTTTACATCCATAGTGTTCTAGAGCTAAATGTATTAAGCTTTTTCCTATGCCTTGGCGTAGCTTATGCTGCGCTACAAAAAGCATTTCAATCTTCTCACCATCCAAGCCCATAAAAGCCACAGGGGCTTGCTCTTCATCAAAAGTTACAATGAGCTGTGGTATTCCTTTCAAGCCTTGTGGCACATAGGGCGCAATGGCCTCTATTTCACTTTGCGACAAAAAAGAGTGTGTAGCTTTGACACTGCCTTCCTAAAGGGAAAAAAGTTGCTCTAAAAGCGTGTCACTGCGTTCAGAAATTTCTTGCATATTCATTTTTTTCTCCTTTAAGAAAAGCGTACATATAAGGCCTATACATACAAAAACGGCTCCGCAAAAATTATTGCGAAGCCGTGAATTATATTGGTAGCTAGGAGAGCTACAGGTTTTACGTGCTATTTTATTGATTTTGTTTGAGATAAAAAATTAAAAATATTTTTTACCTACAGATATACCTACATTTTAATTACCCATTGGAAAAG
>CAYJND010000009.1:0-31458 GCA_964371565.1 uncultured Desulfovibrionaceae bacterium | reverse complement strand
CCATGGCTTCTAAAATGGCCATGGGTAATCCTTCATGTTCTGAAGACATGACAAAGATATCCATGTTATGTAACCATTGAACAATGTTTAGAGATTTACCTGTAATGTGAACTTTGTCTGTAAGGCCAAGCTCTTGTATTTGCCTTTCTGTGGTTTCCCTTTCTGCCCCGTCACCTACTAAGAGCAGACGCGTGTGGGGATATGTTTTTACCACGTTAGCAAAGGCGTGTAGCATGGTTGGGTGGTCTTTTTCTGGACAAAGGCGAGCTACTGTTCCAAAAATAAAGAGCGGCGGTTCATTTTCTGCATTTTGGGTATGCCATGGCAGGGTTATGGTGTTTTCGTCATGGGGGGCTGTTGCCCTTGACTTGGGGTAAAAAGCTTCTGTATCAATGCCATTTTCAATAAGCTGCACGCGCTGTGCGCCAATACCTAAGTGCTGCGAAAAATATTGAGCAATAGGCTCGCTAATACAAGTAATGCCGTTTAAAAAAGGCGCAGACCAGGTAATGGTGCGGCGTAGTGCTGGTATTTGTTGTAAGTCAAACACAGAATGCTCTGTAAACACTATGGGTATACCCGCCATTTTGGCAGCGGGTAGGGCATAATTTAATAAATATGCTGCATGTGTATGTATAATATCTACTTTATGTTCACGTAAGGCTTTATAGAGACGGTAGATGGTTTGTAAGCGTCCACAATTATGGGCTTGTAAAGTAAAATAAGGGATGTTCATGGAGTGAGCTAAGGTGGCCAAGTCGCCGGGCTCGCCGTACATGGCACCTACTATACCCTGCATATGTTCTTTATTTTTATCTAAAACAGACAAAGCTAAGCGTTCGGCGCCGCCCATGTTTAATGTGGTTAGAAATTGTAATACCACAGGTTTTTTGGGGGCTATATTGTCGGCAGGCAGGCTATGCCCCTCAGGCAGGCGAGAGCCAATAACTTTAGCCGGAACCCCTGCGGCTATGGCATAAGGGGGTATGGGTTTAGTCACTACGGCCCCTGCGGCAATGATAGCACCTTGCCCTATATCTGCCATAATGGTGGCATTGGCGCCAATCCAGCATTGTGCGCCTATATGCACAGGCTGTGCTTGCCCTTTTTGCATGCGAATGGGGGTAGTTATATCTGCATAGGCATGTTCGTTTTTTCCACTGGTAATGCATACATGCGATGAGAGTATGCAGTCTTCACCTATATGTGCCCAGCCTATATTGCAATAAGCCCCTATGCTGACATGCGGTGCAAGGCTTGCCCGCGCATCAGAAAAAGTGCTTAAAAAGGCTATGGCTGTGCGCTGTGATGTGTGTGGTAAAATTAGGCGATATAGTGCTGCGCGAAATAATTCTCCCACTTTGCCAGGAAAAAGACTACAAAACTGTGAAACACCTTGAAAAGCCTTGGTTTTTCCCACTAAAAAAGAGCTTAAGCGATACCAAAACCAAGGTATAAGCGCCAGGCATACAAAAAGAAAACGTACCCCATTAGCTATCATAATGGCCTCGTTTTGTTTCGGGATATTTTTTCATATAGGCTTCTTGTTCGGCTATCCACTGGGCATATTTTTCTTCGCCGGCCTGTTCGCGCATTTCTTCTGGAATATAAATAAGACGAGAAACCTTACACGGGCTACCACCGGCCATGGCAAAAGGAGGAAGTGTACCGGAAACGGTGCTTTTGGAGCGCATAATAACGCCGTCGCCCACCTTTGTGCCGGGGTAGAAAAAACAATCTCGTCCTAAAAAACAATGATCGCCAATGCTAATGGGGGCAATACGATCTTTTTCCGGTAAACCACCACCGGGTACCATACGTCGTACAGGGTGGCTGGGATGACCGGGGTTATCACCAAAGAAATTATCTGAGCCCACAATGGTGTGGGAGCCAATGCGGACTTCTTTGGCAATGTTAAAAATGCAACTGGGTCCCACATAGGTGTTGGAACCTATGGTGAGTTGCGGTGCATCGTAAACTCGAGTACCACTGAGGCCAATATTATCAAATGTGGTTACGTCGTCGCCTATGGTGATGTGTAAATTCCCCAGCACACGGCAAATGCCATTGCCGGCATATTCAAGGCGAAATCTTTTGCCCACTTTTTTGCAACGCGCTTTGAACATGGGTTCATAATAGACCACACGCCAAAACTCATGCCAAGCACGGGTACGCATATCCCATTCGCCATAAAGAAATCTATGCAAGCCGGGTATACAAGGCATACTTATGGAAAGTATGGCCTTGGCAATGCGGTAAATTCTATCATAAAAAGGCGTTTCTCTACGTCGCACCGCCAAAGAAAAACGTGAAAAAAGTCCCATATTAGCCTCGTATACTATTTTGATAAAGATTGATAAATTTTTCTGTTCTAATTGCAGGACTAAAGAGTGCGTCTATGCGCTCTTTTCCTGCATTGCCTAATTGCCGGCGTAAAAGGGCGTCACCACTGACGCGCAATAAAGCTTTTATAAAACCTGTCAAATTATTAGATGGAAAAAGTAAGCCCGTATGGCCATTTTGTACCACTTCAGGAATGCCCCCAGCGTCACTAGCTACTATGGGTAAGCCCAAACACATGCCCTCTAAGGCCGCGTAAGGCATACCCTCAGACAATGAGGGCATAACTTGTATATCAAGGGTGTTATAATAATTTGCTGTACCGTTGATGTGCCCTGTAAAGGTGCAAGATTGTTCAAGGCCAAGCTCTTTTGCTAAGTCTTGTAGTGCTTGTTTTTCTTGTCCGTCACCCATAATAAGAGCATGAGCTTTGGGATATTCTTTTTTTATTGCCACCATGGCATGTAAAAAAAGCTGAAGATTTTTTTCTGGGCTTAAGCGACCCATGGCGCCAAAAACAAGGGCATCCTCGTTTAAGCCTAGGCTGCGGCGCATGTCTTGGCGGCTTATGGTAGCTTGTAATTCTTCACGGGCAATGGCATTGGCAATGACCTTACAACGCTTGCGTGCCAGTGGCCACAGGCGAGAGCGTAAAGACTCAGATACGGCCACAATTTCTGTGGCACCGTGAATAAGTGCCTGCTCAAGAGCTGTATAGCAATGAATTTTAAAATTTTCGCTGGTCCAGCCTTCTACCACAGCTACCCAAGGTAATCCGGTTTTTATATGCAAAAGCCAGCATAATAAGTGACTTTTATAACCATGAGATTGTAAAATCTGAATGTTATTTTTTTGGACAAGTTCTAAACCTTGGCTCACAAGATGTATATCCAAAGCATTTTTTTGATATAGCGAAGCCATGGGCGCACCGGTGCTTTTAATGACTTTTACATATTCTGTTTCGCCTTGCTCTTTGCCGGTGACATAATCAATAACCAAGGGAGAGCATTTTTCTAGACCGCCGTGGCGTAAAAATTGCTCTAAGCCTTTGCCGGGGCCTCCTAAAATGCCTGAAGCCATGGCTATGAGAACGCGTGGTTTAGACATGCTTTTTCCCCTTTTGGGTTAAGGCTGCATCTATCCAATGAGACACCAGCTCAGCCTTATCTTGCCAAGATTCACCTTGAAGGCACTGTGCGCGCATTTCTGGGCAAGGGCTTTGTTGCAATGCTTGCTCTACGGCTGAAATAAAGGCTGAGCCACGTTCGCCAATATGAATGACCTTATCAAAACGAAGTGCTTCTTGCATGGGGGTAGAAACTACGGGTTTGCCAGTGGCAATATATTCGCGTAATTTTAGGGGGTTAATGGCTTCTGTTTGGGCATTTATATGATAGGGAATAAAAGCCACGTCAAAGCAAGAGGCATAACTTGGTAAAATATCATAGCTTATAGCATCAATGCTATGAAAGTTAGGGTATTTTTCTAATGTATCTAATGCAATAAGCTTTGCCCCTATGCAGACCACATGCCAATGAGGCTTAGCTTTTAGTAGGCTTTCTACCAAATCCACATCGAATCGACCGTCAATAAGTCCGTAAAAACCTATGATAGGTTGTGTAATATGAGCTAGTTCTGCAGGGCGCTCTTGTTTTGTGGCAGCTTTAGCAAAATGGGCTATATCTACCCCATGGGTAAGTAATTGGGTGGGGGCTTTGTTATTGCGCCGCGAAGCACATAAACTATCAGATACGGCAAAAATAAGATCTGCCTGCCTCACCAAACTGTCTTCCATGCTTTGCACTAGCTTGGGTTGATTCATGCCCGGCCAGTGAATAAAATCGTCTACGCAGTAATACACCGTAAGAGCTTCGTGCAATTTGCCTAAATAATCTGCCGCTAGGGGCTGCGTGGTGAGGAGTATGGGATTATGAAAACCCCACTCTTGCGCGGCTGCGTTGACGGCTTTTACCACATTTTTAGCGTTAAAGGCGCGCACGGGTGCGTAGGTATTGTAAGGGATCATAAAGGGCGAAAGAATACGCAAGTTTGGGTGTATTTCTTGATGCCCATTTGTGTTTTGCGCAGGTTTTACCCAAGAGTGAATTTTACCAAGAGCGCGTTTTATGTCGTACAGGCTCAAGGTGGGCGTACGCATGCCAATGGTATTGACCCAAAGCAGACGATTGTGTGGCAAAAAGTGCTGCATAATGTGTTGGCAGCTAAAAGGGTGACGCCCCCAATCATCAGAAAAAACAATGAAATCTTGCCCTGTAAGCATAGTTTATCCTCTGTAAGAAAACGTTAAAAAAGTTTTTTCTTACATTTTTTTAGGAAGAGGGCGCACAGTTTTAGAGGGTCTATGCAAAAGCTCTCCCATAAAATACGTAAATGTTTGGCGTGAGAAAGATGAGGGCAAATGTCACGGTGCAAGGTCATACGCGTTTCAAAGGCGAGATCTTTGTTGTCTTTAGGTGCTAAATGGCGAATTTCGTAGCGAAAGTTGTAAAACTTTTCTGGGAAGGTTCGGGCACTCAATGCGCCGGGGTGTGAACGATATTTATAGACAATGTCATCAAGGCGTTTAAAACGCACGCCAGCTTGAAAGGCACGTATCCAAAAATCGTAATCTTCGTAGAGAAATTTATTTTCGTCATAGCCATTTATTTTAGTAAAAACTTCTTTTCTATACATAAACGATGCGCCAATACAATTATCATTACAGAGAAATTCTGCGGGCAACGTATCATAGATAAAAAGATTTTCCCCATCTATATTTTTTTTCTTGAGGGGCAGATAAGAAGGAATTTCAATGCCATCAAAATTTTGTGGCTTGCCGTGCTCATCAATGAAAATATAAGGCGCGTAGGTTAAGTCCACATCTGGGGTAAAGTGTGCCATGTGGGTTTCTAAAAAGTTAGGGAGCAAAATATTGTCATCGCTGGTCCAGGTCAGCAAATCACTGCTGGCAGCCCTGTGCCCTACATTAAGAGAAAAAGGCAGTTTTGAGTTTTTTTCGTTGGTAATAATGCTAAAACGGGCATCATTTTTAGCAAACTCTTCAGCTATGGCTAAAGAGCCATCCGTAGAGCAATCGTTGACAATGATGCATTCAAAATCTGGCATGCTTTGCGCAGTAATGGAATGTAAAGCCTCTCGTAAATAGCGCTCACCATTATACACAGGCAAAATTATGGAAACCCTAGGCATGAACGTTTCTCCTTGCATGGACATTTTTTTCATTTTACGAATGGAAAAGAGTTTGCACAATCCTTTGTGCTGCTTGCCCATCTCCATAGGGGTTAATTGCTTGTGCCATTTGGGCATAAGCTTCATCATCGCTTAATAAAGTATGTACTCCCTCAACAATACGCTGTGCTTTAGCGCCTACTAATTTTGCAGTGCCTGCTGCAATGCCCTCTGGGCGTTCTGTAATTTCGCGCATAACCAATACAGGTTTGCCAAGGGCTGGGCCTTCTTCTTGCACGCCGCCAGAGTCTGTTAAAATGAGGGTTGCCACATCCATAAGCGCAATAAAGCTTTTATATTGTAAAGGTGGAATAAGGAGAATGCGCTCTTGCCCTTGCAAAATTTCATTAACAGGGCCGCTTACTTGCGGGTTTAAGTGAACAGGGTACACAATGTAGGCGTCGCTGTGATTTTCAGCTATCATTTTAAGGGCTTTACATATTTCTAAAAAGCCTTCGCCAAAATTTTCTCTTCTGTGACCTGTTACAAGGATAAGGCGTTTTCCTTGATCTAAAGCCGTAAGTATAGGGCTTGGTAATATATCCTTGGTGGCACCGCCGTGTTGACGCATCCAAAGTAGGGCGTCAATAACCGTATTGCCTGTAACATAAATATCTTGCTCAGCCACATGTTCTCGCAAAAGATTTTCCTTGGCAGTGGTGGTGGGGGCAAAATGCTTTTGTGCTACAATGCCGGCTACACGTCTATTGAGCTCTTCAGGAAAGGGCGCATCTAGGCGAAAAGAACGCAAGCCTGCTTCAATATGTCCCACCTTAATGCCACGATAAAAGGCACATAAAGCTGTGGTCATGACGGTGGTTGTGTCGCCTTGCACCAAAACCCAATCAGGTTTTTGCTCTAGCAATAAGCTGTCTACCGCTGTAAAAAGCTTAGCTGATAATGATGCAAGTGTTTGGTTTGGCTGCATAACTTTTAGATCTATGTCAGGGCTTAGCTGAAAATCAGCAAAGGCTTGATAGAGCATTTCGTGGTGCTGTCCAGAAGATATAAGCAAAGATTCGCAGTGAGGTTGATTTTGTAAAGCTTTGATCACAGGTGCCACTTTAATGGCTTCTGGTCTGGTGCCTGCAAAAGTTAGAATGCGCATAATGTTCTCCAGCTTGATGACACACATACTTTAGTCTTTGCTAAAGATTTTGGTTTGTGTCTATAGGCTTTTTATAAAAATCTAAACTATAAGTACAATAAATTTAGTATTCAAGAGTAAGGTAAAGCACCATGTATATAATTCATATAAGATACGGTATCTAGTTTTCAAACAATAGCTTATACTAACAATACCTATATATTTATGCAAGAAAAGAATGAATAAGAAAGGGCTAGGGCATGGTTAAGAGCTAGCTTTTTTTAAACTTTCGGGGAACAAGAGCCTTTTCTTGACTGTTTAATCCTAAAAACCACATACTTAGAGTGAATATACAGGTGTATACTCCAATGTAAAAAATCAGCCATAGCCAAGAGTCAATATCTGCGTATTTGAGCATGAGTAAACCTGAAGCTATAGGCAAGATGAGGGCAGGAATAAAAGTGGCAATTTCTTTCCAAAAAGCGATGACATTGATGCCGCATTTTTTGTGATAATAGATATTCATAATAATACCATTACCCACAAATAAAGCCATAGCGGTGCCCATGGCGCTGCCGATGCCACTATAGGCTTTAGTTAGTGGAATGCTAATGGCTAAATTGGCAAGAGCTATACCCAAATAAAGATAGGCTCTAAATTTATGTAAATTTTTTGCTCTTTGTATTTCTATACCAAGGGTTTGCATGAGGGGGATAGTGACTGGCGTTACTAATATGAGCATGATAGTATAGGCCATAGTGTACTCTTTGCCTATCCAAAGCTCTATAAAGGGTTTTCCAAAAAAGAAAAGCCCTGATAAAATTAAGGAAAGTACAATACATTGAATGCGCCCTACTTTAATGAAAAGTTCATTCAACAGAGCATCGCCTTGAGCTTCATGAACAAGAGCATTAATTTTTGGGGTAAATACCGCAGCGATGGAAATGGAAAAATTTAAATAATAGGTATTGAGCTGTGCAGCAATGCTATATACAGCAATGGCTACAGAGCCTTGATATATACCTAGCAAAAATTTATCTACATTCCAATTTATTTTGTCCACAATAATATTGATGAAGATAAAGGAAGAGAAAATTAACATTTCTTTTAATAAAGGAAAATTAAAATCGCGAAAAATAAATTTCATGTGAAGTTTTTTGATACTATATACTATGTAAAAAATACCTATGGCTATATTAAGGCCTGTGGTAACAAAAGCGAGCCCCATAGAACCATATCCCATTAAAAGTAAAGGATACGTGACGAGGGGGCTAGAGATAATACGCCCTATTTCAAGCAGTCTTTGAAAAACATATCTTTCATGGGCTGTTGTGTAGGATGTGAATATAGAAAAAGGAAAGGAAAGGCCGATGTTTATGGCCAGAACAATCATAAGTTTTTGGCTTAGTTCAATTTCTGACGCTGTAAGGTTTGTGCCAAAAATGTTAGGTAAGGTAATGGTAAAGCTAAGGCCACATAAACATGCCACCACGCCCACGAGAGTAAATAAGAGCAAAAACATACCATTCAGCTTGGCAATGCCTTGAACATTGTCATCTTTTTTGTAAATGGCATAAAATCGTATATAAGCGCTGCCAAGTCCAAAAGTTAGCAAACCAAGGTAAGCAATGATGGAGTCTGCCAATTGGTACAGGCCGTACTCATTTTGTCCAAGCAAACCCAACATAATGGGGGTATAGACAATGGAGATGATATTTCCAAGAAAAAGCGATATATAGCTTAATATAACCCCAGCTTTAAGTTGGTGTATTTTCATGGCGATGGGCTTAGTTAGTTATGAAAGCATCAAGCTTTTGAAAATGTTTCTCTGCACTTTTTCTTATGGGGGCAACGTCAAATTCTATTTTATTTTCTAGATGTTGGATAAGTTCTAGGTTGTCCACGTTTTCCATGTTTTGTATATCATAAGAAATGCCGGGGTATTTCATATCTTGCAATACCGTACGCATTTTTTCGCTGTAAATAAGGGGGATAGTGGGCTTTTGAAAAACAAATCCTAAAATCATAGCGTGAAAACGTGTGGCTATAATGCCCTTGGCATGGGCGAGAATATGTAAAGATTGTTCAATATTATTATGGTTATATATGCGCACCTTTGTGGTGTTTTTTACTTTAGCATATAGCTCTTCAATGGCTAAGGTATCTTTTTCAAATTCGCAAAAGCCCATAAGAACCACTTCAGAATTTTTTTCTGTAAGCTTGTCTATAATGGTAACAAGTTTTTGCATGTACGTGTCATGATACTCTTTTAGATGAATGCGATTTTTACAGTATATAGGTGAAACAACATAATAATTTTCTTCCTCACCTTGAGGGTAGTTTAATTGAAAGACAATATCTTCGGCTTGGCGAACTTGGCTAAGATCCTTAAAAAGATTGGCAGAGCTGGTATCGCGAAAGCAAATATCATCTAATTTTGAAAAATAGTGTTTGTATTGCTCGAAAAACGCTTCTTGTGTATACGGGCCAAAATTTGCCCCAAGAACGTAATTTTTTTCAAAGTGTTTGAGAAAGTCTAAATGGTGTTCATAGGTTTCGTACCAACCATCTGCCTCCATAAACATGGATCCGCCAATTTTAACATGGGCGTGGGCTTTGGGGGGATAGAGCAAAGAGGGGATTTCAATGCCTATGCTTTTGCACCTATAGTAGATGAATCTTTTGATAGTTCGAGTGTTTAGAGGGATGTATTTTAAATTTTCTATGGTGCTGTAAAAATGCGCATATTGATACATACCTTGAATGTAAAAATCTGTATCTTTATATCTTTCACAAATTATTTTAAAAAAAAGATCATCACCTAAATTTCCATAAGCATAGCCAGTTAAGCAGATTGTCTTTTTTTTCATGACTTGTTCCTAAAATTCGCGCGAGGTGTTGTTTCTAAAAGTTGCGCATTACTTTAAAATGTATAAAGAGATTTCAAATGGAATGCTACTCTTGATAGACGTAAATTGTCAAGCTAAGGGCAGTTATAAGGGCGCCTTCGGAGGAGTTTTATAGATGCAGTGAGGTAAAGAGTTTCTTTATGCATTACTGTGTAATTTCATAGCGCAGCAGCGTACTAATTAAGCTTTGATTATTGACTGTTTTAGGTTTATTCTATAATTTATACGCTATTTTATAAATTACTTTTGAGGTACTGTATGTGTAAGCAGCCAGAAATAAGTGTTATTATACCTGTTTATAATCTTGAAGAATATATTGGTGCTACTTTACAATCACTTATTCTTCAAGAGGGGGTGCGTTTAGAAGTGTTAGTGATAGATGATGGATCTACAGATAACACAAAAAGCATTGTAGAAAAATATGTAAAAAAATACCCCTATATTAAGTTGCTCTGTAATGAAAGAATGAAAGGCGTGAGCGGGGCTAGAAATACGGCTTTACTGCATATGACAGGGGAAACTTTTTTCTTTCTGGATGGCGATGATATTTTACCGCCCCATGCTTTGGCGCCGCTTTTAGCTTTTATGAGAGAACAAAAAGCGCCCTTGGTACGTGCTTTGTTAGATTATTTTTGTGAACAGCGTTGGGTTACGTTACGCGGAGTATTATCGCAACAAACAGATGAGCCCATTTATCCAGAAGGAACTTTTACACAGCATCTTTATGCAAGTGACCTTGCTAAAAAGCATAATATGCTTTTTCCCGAAGGTATAATTATGGCGGAAGATCGTGTCTTTTTTTGCGAGTATTTTTGTTATGTGAATTTTATTCCTACTTTAGAACATTATGTATATACATATAGAATTAATCATAAAGCTGTGCGCGCTTCTACGCATAATGTTACCTCTTTTATAACTCACTTTACAACTATTCAAAATTTATTAGATGGACATGGTAAATCTTTGTATTATGAGCTGTACCTAAAGTCTCAATTTACCTTGGAATGGCTTGGAAATATTTATTATGCCATGCAAGGAAAACCAGAAGATATACAACTGTATTTACAGGCATGTGTTGACGTTCTTTGCGATAAAGAAGATGTTCTTGGTCCGGCTCTCAATGTGGGGCTAAAGCAATATGCAAAAGAATTTTGGCAAGCTTGCCAAGAAAAAGATACACAAGCTTTACTAATTGCATTGAAAAAAGCTAATATTGTGCAGCCTTTACCTAGTACCTATGTGGGTATTAAAGAAAGTCAGGTACAAAGTAAGTTTTGGAAGTTCATACGTGTCTTACACCGGGCAAAGAGCCTAGTACAAAAATATGAGGATGCCAAAAAGGTAGCATATGTATTGCGACTACATAGAAAAGCCCGCGCTTTTTTGCGTGCAATGTAGTGGCGCTCTGTTGAATATATCTACGTATTTTTTTTATTTTTTTGTAAAAGAGTATCTCCAGCTTCAAGACGAGCTTTTTTGAGTTGCCTTTGTGCGTCGGTGGCGTTTAACATCATTTTTTGTTGTTCTGATAGTTGCACCTTATCTGTAACCGCTTTTTCTTGTAAAGGTGCGGGGCTGATACTACTTCTTTTTTGCAGGGCGTTTACTTTGATAAAATCAGTGCGCTGTTTTTCCTGCATGGTTTGTTCTAGTATATGATCTTTACGTTCTAAGTGAAAATACATAACCACCGCTAAGCAAAAAAGTGTGTATGTGATAGAAGAGTAGGCTTGAGAGAGAAAGAAAGCTCCGACGCAATAGCCAAGTAGGCTCAAGCGTAAACAGAGGTAGATATTTTTTTCTTGCGGATTAAGGGAATCTGCCTGGCTTCCGCGTAGTGAAAGGCGAAAGATAAAAAGTAAAATAGCGCAAAAGGCATAAAACCCGCCCACACCCAAGTCTACGCCTATTTCAAGAAAAGTATTGTGTGCTGCTTTCCAAGGTGAACCAGTGAGCGTGCCAAGCCCGGTAATAAATTGTCCTATGCCTACACCAAATAGAGGCCGCTGTATGATTATTTCTAAGCCGCTTTTCCAAATTTCAAGCCGTCCTGCGCCTGCATCTAAATTATAATCAGTGCCATCTATAAGGCTTTGCAATCTTCCCCATAGCGCATCTCCAGCCAATGCTACAAATATGGCTGCGCCAACAACCATAAGCATTATAAGAAGCATACGCCTTTTTTTGATCACAAAAGTGGCGTATATGGCTACAGATAGCATGGAAATAAATCCGCCTCGTGATCCGGAAAGGGCAATACTTGCCACTGCGCCACCACTGGCTGCAAGGGCAATGAGTTTGACTAAGGTTTGTGGGTGACTGATAAGTGCCATGGCAAAAGGTAAAAAAGTGATACAAAGCAGAGCAATATCATTGGGGTCGTAGGTGCTGCTTACAGCAACGCGTCCCGTGCTTGTACTCAAAAGCATTTGTATAGAAATAAACAGTACCACACAGGTGATGGCTAATAGCATGCTAGGTAGTGCATCTTTGCTTAAAGCTACTATAAGAGAAGCCGTTAATAATAAACGTAAAAATCCTAAACATTTTTCCAAAGCATTACCGGGGTAAACACTAAAAGGCACCCCTAATAGAGCTAAGACAAGCATGATAAGAATATATGTTTTAATGGGGCTTTTATGTAAGAAAAATTTTACATCTTGCGCGTTTTTTGCCAAGACAACACAAAGCCCCAAGGCAATGCTCAGTTTACCCAATTGTAAAGGCGCTAAAAAGGTAAAAATTTCTTGAAAGCGCCCTAAAAAGACAAAAAGAAGAAGATAAAGGGTAAAGGTAGCAAGGGCTTGCATATTATTCCCAAACTCCAGGTAAGCTGTCTTTTTTGCGACGCAAAACTTTATTAAGCACCAAGGTTACGCCCCAGGTCATAAATGGTAAAGGGTCGCTAAAGCGCCAATCGTCATTGGCGGCATAAGATTTAGGGTTCTGTAATGCTTCGCGTATATAGGCAATTTTTTGCTTAGATTCACAAAATTCTGCCAGAACGCGCAAAATATCACCGCCAAGCCAGCGACTGCGTGTACCTTCTTGTGCTTTTGGCGGGGTAAAGTTGGTGTTACCTTGCGCAAGTAAAGCGTAATATAAGGGATAATTAACCCCAGCTGCAATATTTTGCTTTATGGAGCCCCAAAAACGAGGATTAGCATCAATAAGATAATTTTTATTATTTTTTTCATCGTAAATAAAATCTATTTCGCACACACCATGCCATTGCATATGGTTAAGCAAAGTTTTAAGCGCGGCAATGGCTCCTGAAAATTCTTTACTTATGCGTGTGGTGGGCTGACCTACACGTAAGGGATATACAGTGGTAGAAATATACGAATCAGAGGCAATATGCTCGCCCTTATAAAAAATACCGCATACGCCAATAAGCTGACCTTGCACTATGGCTTGCACAATATAATTTTGCGGATTTTCGATTCCTTTACTTACTGAATCTAAAAAATCTGCGGCTTCGCTAAATTTTTGCATACCCCAGCCCCCGCCGCCCTGTTTGGGTTTTACAATAATAGGATAAGGTAAATCTGTATAAGGCATATCGCCAGAAAGAATATGGCTAAGCTCCCATGTGGGCGGGGTATCAAGGCCAAGTCCTGCCGTAATTTCAGTGAGCGTGCCCTTGGCATGCAATTGCAAAGCTTGCTCATAACTAGGTAAAAGTAAGGCTAAACCTGCATCTTCTAAGCGACTTTTATACTTTAAACAGGTGAAGGTTTCTTCTAGTACTGGCAAAAGAATAGAAATATTTTTTGCTTTAGCATAGGCTATGACACTGTCTATAAAGGCTTCTTGCGCAGTGAAAGGCGAGGGATATGTCATGCGCCCCTTACAATGGCGCGACATACCAGCCATGGTAAAAGAGGTTCCATCGCCAATATGTACCTGAAAATTATTTTCGGCAAGGCTGCAGCATATGGCATAGGCTACGCGCGTATTTCCTGAGGTTACAAGTACTTTTGTCATGGTATTTCCTTATAAAATATTATGAGCTTGCCTGCTGCAATGAACGTTGTTTTTTCTTGGCATAAAATTTCATAAGTGTTTTGTATTGGTTACATAAAAACCATAGAAAAAGTGTTATGAGTGTTGTGCCAAATATAAGCCCTTCTAGAGAAAAGATATATGTTTGAATAGGATGAATAATACTTGCGGGTAAATGCAAAATTATAAACTTGCTAGCGCGTATGCAGATAAGGTGTACAACGTAAAAGAAAAGTGGCGTGCTACCAAATATGAGCAACATAGGGTGGCGCCATTCAAAACGCTCAATGGCTGCTAGAAAAAGAAAAGTTATTCCTAGCCCGTAAAGAGTAAATTGTAATGATGGTGGATATTTACTTACTGCTATAAGAGCGCCCACTGTTTTTAAGAGCGTAGTATGAACTTGCCAAATACTTGGGTCGCCATATACGCCACTGAGGCGTAAAATTAAAAAAGAAATAAGACAACAAAGCCCTAGTTTTGCCCACGTTGAGGCAGCTTGTCGGCCTTGTGTAAAGATAGAACCGTTTAAATAGCCTAAAAGTAACATGCCAAACCATGGCATAAGAGGCCATAAATTATAGAGACTTGCACCCCATGGTAGAGGAATAGAGGCTTCTTTAAAGGCGAGCTCCCAAAGAATATTCCAAAATGGAGAAGTAAATGAGATGCTTTCAAAAAAGTTTTGTCCAGCTATACAAACAATGCTTATACTCCAAAGTAATGGCTTAGGCCACGTATTGATGGCACCCAATAAAATCATACCTAAGCCCATGGGCCATAAAACGTGCAAGGTAAACGAGCCACCTTGAGAAAAAGGCATGTGAAAAAAGAGTGCGCAGTTTAATAAAGCCAGCATGATACCACGGAAAAATAAATAATGAAATAAAGAAGCCTCAGGTCCACGACGAGATTGCCATAAGTAGCAACTGGCACCGGCTAAAAAAAGAAAGCTAGGAGCAAAAAAATAACCTCCTGTGCAACGTAACCAAAAAGAAGCCGTTTCTACATGTTCTAAGAGGCTAGCATGAATAGGAAGAGGATTGTTTGCCCCTAAAAATTCTTGCCCCATGCGGCTTAATTGATCGCGTAAGTGATCAACAATCATATATACCATACAGATGCCTTTAAGTACATCTATGGAATAAATTCGTGGCTGCTTCGTCATTTTGGTGTTTCCTTATTTTCCTTTAGGATTCCACGTTACAAAGGCCTCGCCGCGCCATAAACGCATAAGCCCATACAGTCCAGCGGCACTTTGCAAGATAAAAAGGCGGCTTATGCGCCCTAAAAGATGCGCTTTTTCGCCCAGAGCCGCGCTTAAAAGCAATGTCATAAGACCCAAAAGTCCAAGGCTTGCAAAAATATGCCCTGTGGACAAAAGACTTAGGGTACTTATACCAAAACCTAAAAGCCATACCAAGGCCAGCCAGCGCAAGACCTTATGGCTGAGACATTGCCACAAAAAGCCCCAACGCTTTGCCTGCCATAAAGGGCGGGCGTAGGTGAAAAATACATGCCAAGACTGCGCCATAATACGGGTTTGCCTGTCAAAGGCAGAGCCATCGTCTTCGGCAGGTTCGCAAACGAGGGCATGGGGCTCGGCTAGGGCTAATTTACCTGCTAACACCACTTGTATAGGGTGTGCTAAATCATTGATAATGCTTGGGGCTAACTCTTGGTAAAGGCTTTTGCGCAAGGCATAAATGGCGCCATCGGCACCCACAATGCCAAAAAGTTCGCCCTCATAGCTTTTTATCCACTCTTCATAGCGCCGGTACAGCGAGCCTGTGCTTTGCTTGCCAAGAGCGTCTATATAAACAGAACGGCCGCTGACCAAACCTACAGAAGCTCCCTTTTGGGCATGCGTAAAGGGCGTCAGCAAAATTTTCAGGGCATCTGCGTTGAGCATACTATCGGCATCGGTGAAAAAAAGTATTTCTCCGCGGGCTTCTTGTGCGGCGCGATTTAAAGCTAGGGTTTTGCCACCGCGCTTTTCTTGGCATAAAAGACGAATGCGCGGTTCATGGGCATAGCTTTGAATAATAGCATGCGTATCGTCGGTGCTTTGATCAGAAATAATGAGTAATTCAAGGTTGTCAGCCTCATAATCTAAGGCTAGAAAATTTTCAATTTTTTCTTTAATGACGGCTTGCTCGTTATGCACGGAAAGCAAAATACTCACCGTGGGGAACGGGTTTTGACTTGCGGGCGTGGTCATTTTTTGAGCGCTTTTTTGACGCAAAAAATGCCCAATATATAAGCCTAAAGGGTATATAATAAGTGGATATACCAAAAGAAAAGCAAAAAACCAAAAGAGCAGCGTCATAAAAGACTCCTATAAACTTCAACAGCTTGTTAGCGGCACATTTTCGCTAAAAACTCAAGTATAGTATCCATATCTTCCTTGCGCACATGATCGTGGGTGGGAAGGGTTATAAGGTTTTGTGCAACATAGGTGGCGCCCATAAAGCGCTGTTCAGCTGTTTTTTGTAGTACATGTTCCTGCGTTAGGTGCGGCTGTAAATCATTAACAGCGTATAAAGGCAGGGGAAAACCACGGCTTATACCAAGCTTTTTAGCCGTTTTTCCGCCATTATGACGTAAAATCTTTTGAATGATTATTTCTTTGCCTTTTGTAGGCACTAGGGGGTAGCGCACATAAACAGGGCGCGTATGGGCAGCAGGGCTAATGCCTTTTACCTCGGCAATATCTTGTAAAGCCCGAGCATAATAGGCCGCCTTATGGCGACGGCGCCCGTGGCTTGCTTCCATAAGGGGCAAGGCCGCTTGAGCAAGCCCCGCTGAGGCAGAGCACATGGCACCATGGGGAAAGTTAGGCTCAAAAATAGAAGCGCCCAGCTGTAGCCATGGCAGGGATGCCGGTAACGTATATACGGCAGGTTGGCGCAAAAACATAAAGGCTGCGGCTTTAATAAGCATTTTAACCGATTCCGCACTGTTTTTTTGTGTATTACTTTTTTGCGCACACTGTTCTAGAGCGGTGGCTATGCGCTCTTTGTGCTCGCTGTGAGGTAGTGCAATTATGCCCCCCTCCACGGCGGTAACAGCCTTGCCTCGGCTTAAACTAAAAAGCCCCACATGCCCCATGGTTCCGGCATAGTCCTTACCTACCATGGCGCCCATAACCTGCGCGGCATCGTCCACCAAAAAAGCTCCGTGCGCGGTGGCAATATCTCGTAATGGCGCGCCATCATAGACCAAACCAAATTGATGGCACAGCACAATGGCAAGGGTTTTTTCAGAGGTGGCGGCTTGAATAGACGCCTTATTGGGCGCGAGGCTTTGCGGGTCTACATCATATAGGCGCAAAGTAAAGCCGGCATGAGCCACAGCTGAAGGCACAGAATAGGACACATAGGCCGGAATAAGCACTTCAAGGCGTGTGTTTTGTTCACTCTTGGGCAGGCTTTTATGCAAAGCTGTGAGAATGAGCGATAGGGCAGAGCGCCCTGAATGACAAAGCATAAGCTCTGGCACCTGAAACGTGCGAGCGAGCTTTTGGCAGAGTTTTTTTTCTGTGCTTTCTGTGCAAAGAGCGGCTGTGCTTGCACGCAAGATATTGCCAAAAGGCATGGGCGCGCCAGCTGGGGGTAAGGTGCGTGTAAGTAAAGATGTAAATAAGGTTTTCATTAGGGAATACCTCGCACTATATGCGGCCCCATGGCATTGGCTAGCCATAAAGGCAGTTTTTTCCACGCGGCTATGGCCAGTTGATACTTAGGATTATTTACTGAAAGCTTGGGCATGGCGGCGCCATGAGGTAAAATGTATTCCCAATAAAGTGGCACTTCTCGCACGCCCCATTGCTTTTTAAAAGACCAAGGCCCGCTGTTTGGGGTAGAGCGTCCAAAGTCAAATTGGCTAAAGCCTTGCTCACAGCTGAGGCGTAAGGCTTCCCAATACAAAAGGTGATTTGGGCAAAAATTTCTAGCATGTAGCAATGAAGATGCCCAAGGCATTTGCATGCTTGTGCCATAGCCATATAAAATACCCGCCGCAATACAACTATTTTCGCGGTAGACACATAAAATTTCTGTTTCTTTAGGCAGGTGTTCCAGCACGGCGGCAAAAAAAGATTTGGCATATACGGGGGTGCCAAGGTCGCGCATATTTACACAAAAAACGCTGTAAAAATCGTCTAAAAGTTCTGCTTTTCCGCGTAGTACCGTAAGGCCATTTTTTTGCGCTTTGCGCACCTGATTACGTACTTTATCTTTAAAGCCTTTCCAAAGCAGGTCGGCATCTTCAGGTAAATCAAGCACCATGGACACTTTATGGTCGGCTTTGGCTGGCAGATTAAGCCCGCAAGGCTCTTTATGTCTAAGCTCTATAGATGTGGCGCCTAACTCTTGGCACAGCTTGCGCGCCTCTTGCTCTAAAGCTGCGGCGGCCTCGGTAGTGTCGCTGTAAATGCCACCATAATTCACAAAGGGTAGCGAGCAGAGCAAGGAGCCAAAAAGGGCAGAGCGCACATGACTTATGGCTAAAACGCCAGCCAGCTTTGGGGCTGTGCTTTTTGTGTCAAAAACCCCTAATACATAGCTTTTATGCCCAAAACTTTGAGAAAATATGTGTAACCACGCAGGCAAGGCATAGCCAAGCTCTTGATCTTTAGAGCGTACATAGGCTTGCCAAAGGTCGGCTTCTTCACCATACAGCGCTAAAGGGCGTACATTATATTGCGTCATGGCCTAAAACCTCGCTAAGTACTTGCCCCATGGGGGCAAAGCTATGGCGCTCAAAAAGATAGCGCAATTTGCTTTGGGTGCGTGACAAATTCACATAATGGCGAAAGCGCGATTTAAGCGGCCCTTGCATGCGAGGTTGCTCTGGGTCAATTTCCCAGGGGTGAAAATAGAGGGTGGCGGCATGCCCTTGTTTTTCTAAATGGGTAAAGGCCGCTGAAAGCAAAGGCACAGGTAATAAGCGCAAATAGCCGCCGCCAGAAAAAGGAAAGGTAAGGTTTTTACCAAGGAGTGAAAAAGCTAAAGTGCTGGGGGGAAATTCTTGTAAGGTGCCCTTTTCACGTTGTAAAATATGCGGAAAACGCTGCGCCCCAGGTATGCCATAAACGTCATGGTGGATGGGAAAGATGCTGGAATCATAACTAAAGCCTGCCTCGATGAGAGCGTCCAGCGCCCAAAGGCTTTGGGCTGTAATGCTATAGCTTGGGGCGCGATAGCCGGCAACTTCTTGGCCTGAAATGTCTTGTAACAAAGTGCGGGCGCGTACAATGTCTGCCTTAAAAGCTTCAGGGCTTAAGGTGGTAATGCGGGCATGATCATAGCCATGGCAACATACTTCATGGCCTTCTTGTGCTATGCGGCGCACCACATCAGGATAATGCTCAGCCACCCAGCCCAGCACAAAAAACGTCGCCTTAAAAGAATATTGAGCAAAAATATCCAAAACTGTATGGGTATTTTTTGCAACTCGATGGGGCAGAGAGTTCCACGTACTGCGCTTTATGGAGCTTTCAAAGGCACTAACTTGAAAATAATCTTCTACATCAACTGTGAGCGCAATGGGCATGGTTCCTCCTGTACCTGTGAGCGTTACTCTACGCTAGAAAGTATATGAAAAATCAAGCATAACTTGATTGTTAATATAGGCATCCTCCTCATAAGGGATGGTATAAGAAATTCTATGGCTAAGACCAATGGTACTGCTATCGCTTAATTGATATTTAAGCCCATAAGAGCCAGAATGGGTGTGCTCACCAAGTTTATGATTTTCATAAATATTACCGTTGTATTTAATAAATGTAGATAGGCGTGGGGTGAGCTCATAATCTAAGGAGACTATGGGCGAGATGGTATTGCCTTGTTCTGAGTCGGAGGTGGAGCTTGCTTCATCGCCAAACTCCGTATCAAAGGTATTATAGGCCATGCCTACTTGAAGTCTTGTGCGCTCATATTGTTTTCTCCAATTAAAGCTATAGGAGCTTTTATGCACCACATCGCCAGACTCTGGGTCGTCCTCAAAGGATGTATTATAGGAAAGACTAAAACTACTGCGCCCGATGTTATAATTTAAGCTAGCTTGCACATAAGGTGATAGGGAGCTGTTATTAGCATCGTCAGTGCTATAGGTGGGGCCCATTTCAAGACTGGCTTTTAAGTTTTCGCTAAAGGCGTAGGAACCGCCCACATAAAAGTTATAGCGGGTGGTATTGGTTTCCTCATCATCTTCGTAAATAATACGTGTTACGCTACCACCTGTATACATGGAAGCTCTTTCGCTCAGCTCGTAATTGAGTTTAATGTGACCAGTGTGGGATTGGTTAACATTATAGCTAAAATCATACTGTTCGCCATTAAGAGACAAAAAACTGGGTGTTTTGCTATTTTGGGCGGGGCTATATCTTGTGTCAGTAAAGGTGTAGCCAAGGGTAATATTGGCTCTTTCAGACGGTCTTAAAGAAAGGTAGGGGCTTATGGTGAAAGTGTTACGGTTTTGTGCATCGTCTAGGCTGTCACCTTCTTGGAATTCTCCCTTGGTTACATTGTCATATACTTGAGACATATTTTCACTTATATCTAAGAAGAACAAATTTTGTATAATTTCTGCAGAAACAGTGGCATCGATGTTGTGTATATATTCAGGTTCTGATTTTTCACCAAGGTAAAAAGTATAATCACCGGCATAGTTAATATTTGCTGTAATGCGCCCGCCTAGTCTTGCAAAAGAAAAGCTTGGGCGAATATGTGTCATGAAAGCTGTCACTCGATCATTGGCATCATCATTGATGTTATCATTGTATTCAAAACCGGTACCAATGCTGGCTTTAAACTCATAGATAGAGTCAGAGCCTGTGTCACTTTCGGCCAGCTCGCTATCCACATTGTCTAGTCCTACAGTAGAGCTTTGCTGTGCAGAAACTTCAGAGGTAGCAGTTGAGGCGCTGCTAGAAGAGGCTGTATCGTTGGCAAAGCTAAGGTTGCTAGAACTTAGAATGAAACCTAATGCCAAGGCGCATAGCAATGATGTCTTAGTTATTTTCATGTGCATATTCTGTCTTTCTTTATGATAAAGTTTTTATATTAGTCTTTACATCCTAGAAAATTAAGGCTTTTTGTCAAGAAAATTTGCTTAAAATTTAGAGTTAAAGTGTGTATTTTTATTTAATATATGGATATAATCTAGTATTTTTTCTAGAGATTTTCAGTGTTTTGTTTAGATTGTGCTTTTTTTTCTGTCTCTGTAACTACAGTTTGAGAAAGCAGAACAATAAGTTGCGATAAAGAAACAAGGCTTTGCTGCATCATATCAAGACAACTTTGCATACGTGTGCATAGGCCGTCCACTTGTTCTGGGGTCCACGTGGCACCGCTCGCTTGTTGAGCATGTTGCTCGCGTATGGGGCTAGGGTTTTGCTGTGCAAGGGGAGTGGGCTCTTCTTTGGCGCTTGTTGTTGCAGCCCAAAATTGGCTTTCAAAGTCAAGCTGCGTTAAGATGGTCTCAAGGTCGTCGAAGGTGATTACATTTTGCCCTTTAGTAAAGGCATCAAGCAAAATATAATCACATAAAATATTGATAAGCCTTGGCACGCCACGCGTGGCCTCGTGAACAAGTTCTAAGGTGCCTTTTTGCCAGTCTAAAGCGTCTCGGTTACCCGATTGCTCTAATCTGTGCAAAATATAAGAAGCGACATTTTCTGCGCTTAAAGGCGAGAGGTGGCAATGCACTAAGATGCGCTGGCGCAATTGAATAAGGTCTGCGCTGCTGAGTTTATCTCTAAGCTCTGGTTGACCCACAAGAATAATTTGCAAAAGCTTAGCGTGGGCCGTTTCAAGGTTTGAGAGTAAGCGAATTTCTTCTAATTGTTCAAGACCAAGATTTTGAGCTTCGTCAATAATAAGTACACAGCGCCTACCTGCGGCGTATTGAGCAATGAGAAATTCGTTAAGATCGCGTAATAATTCTGCCTTAGCATTACTACTGCTGGCAAGGCCAAAGTCATCATTAATCATGCGCAAAAGTTGCACGCTATCTACTTGAGTATTAAAAACTGTAGCCACAGTCATATCTGCGGATACTTTGCCAAGCAGTCGGCGAATGGTGGTGGTTTTTCCGGTGCCTACTTCGCCGGTAAAAAGTATAAAGCCTGTGTGCTCCATAAGGCCGTATTGCAAAAAAGTAAGCGCTTTTTTATGCACATCGCTTAAATATAAAAAATCTGGATTGGGTAATAATTCAAAGGGCTTTTGGTGCAAAGAAAAAAATGATAGATACATAAAAACCTCGTAGCATAGACTCTATAGACAAAAAAATTCTAGTGGTATTTCTATTACTTTTTTTCTTCAGCGTCATAACCGTAGTAAGAGTAATTAAAAATGTCTTTTTCTGTGCCATAGGCCGTGGCTGCATTATATACCATGCCCAATAAGGGGACATCTTGTAGGTGCTGCAAAGATGCTTCTATATGGCTTTTATAGGTAACATTTTCACGTACTACCAAGATGACACCATCTACCATGCGACTTAAAGCTCGGCTTTCTGCAAAGGGCAGTAAGGGTAAGGAGTCCAGAATAATAATACGATCTGGGTAGCGATGCTTTACTTCAAGCAAAAAGTCTTGCATGCGTTTAGAGGTGGTAAGCTCTGCCGGATTATCAATAATGCTTCCGGCGCATAATAACGATAATTTGCCAATACCTGTATGAATGAGACAATCGGTAATGGGGGTATTGTGCATCAAGCAGTCAGAAAGCCCTTTGGGGGGATTTTTTACCCCGAGCACTCTTTGACATGAGGGGGCGCGTAAATCTACATCTATAAGCAAGACCGTTGTGTCAAATTCGGCAGCTAAAGCGCAGGCGAGATTACAAGATGTTAAGGTTTTTCCCTCATTACGCATGGGGCTTGTAATCATAAAAAGCGATTTTTCAGGCTGACTTTTGCGCAGGGCAATAATATATTCTTTAAGCAAACGATAAGATCCCCCAAGAGTGAGAGCCTCTTGGCTTGCCATGATAAGTTCAGGTATGGGGTTTATCTGTGTTGTACGTTCTTCTTGTTCTTCTTCTACAGTTATTGCAACGTTTTTTTCTGTGGCAATTGTACTTGATGTAGTTGCATCTACAGGTGCCATGTGTTTTTCTGCGACAACGTGTTCTTTGAGCGATGTTTGCACCGCTTCATTGGACATGCTTTTGGGTTCATGGTGCAAGGGCGCCTTGAGTGTTTCCTGCATACCTTCTTTAGCATTTGGAGAGGTATTTTGCATTGTAGCACGTTCTTGGCGTGCTTTTTCCATGGCCTTTTCTATAATACTCATAGGTGTTCTCGTACGCTAAAGTTATACAGGAAATAATCTTTCAATATAGGTAAAACCTAAAAATTCCATACCGGCAGCAAGGCAAACAAAAAGAATAACCACAGCGGTAATGCCCATGGCGATATAATTACTGCGTTCTCTTTTTTCTAAAATTTCTGGTTTAATAATTACAGGTAACTTTGCCAGCACAGGCACAGCATAGATGGCTAAATCTTGTGCGCTATAAATGCGTGTACGTAAAATACTGCGTAAGAGTACAAGGCCTATGCCTAGACCAAAACCGGCGATAATACCACCGAGCATAAAAATAAAACGCTTTGGAAAAACAAAAGTTGTGGGGGTAACAGCTGCATCAATTATTTTAAAACTTACTGCTTTATCTTGTAACTCCATCTGCTTAGAAACTTCAGATTGTCCAAAACGGCTGACGAGTTTTTGATAAATGAGCATTTCATTGGCTTTGCGTTGCTCAAGGTCGGCCATTTTTGTACGAATGCTAGGCAGTGTTTCTAAGTTTTTAATATTTTGAGCTTTTTCTTTTGTAAGCTTTACCTCTGTCTCTTCAAGGGCTTGCAGTTCAATTTGTGTGCCTTGGTATTGAGTATTGGAACTTTGCGCTGTGGGGTCACTTTGTATCTCTTTAAGGCGCGCCTTTAAGCCTTGTATATCTAACGTTAGGCGTTGAACAATGGGGTGACGCTTGGTGTAAATAGCTTGAGCGCTACGTAAGTCTGCTTCTTTAGTGCGCAATTGTTCTGCCAGTAGCGATGCATCAGATTGCATGTGTTGCTGTGACAATAATTTATTTTTAGAAATGGTTATACTTTCTAGTTGTTGATTGATTGAGTTAATTTGTTGTTGCACTACTGCTTCACTGAGATTTAAAAACATACCTTGTTCTGTTTTGTAATCATCAATAGCTTCTTGTGCTTTTTCAATACGTTCTTGAAAAATTTTGATTTGTTCACTTAAAAAAGTGGTGGCGTCAAAAGATTCTTGACGTTTTTCAGATGTGTTGGCTTCTATATAAACACGTATAAGTGTATTGACAAAGTCGCGTGCCAGCACAGCATTTGCATCTAAAAAGGTAACGCTAAAAAAACCTCTAAATTTATTATATTGAATACGTGTATTTTTGCGTATTGATAGTATAAGAGCTTCTTTTTTTTGAGGAGTATTGGCAAGCAAATCCATATCTAATATAGATGCAACCTCCATTAAAATATTACGGCTTAAAAGCTGTAATTCTAAAAGACGCACTTTTGACTCTGCAGAAGAGGTAATGGCAATACCTTCCACAAGGTTACTTATGATATTTTCCTCAATGGAGATGGTGGAGGTGGCTTGATATTTTTTGGGTATAAGATAGCTTGTGACAAAGCCCCCCAGCGATGTGATAATAACTACGGCACAAATAAATTTAATATTATTGTTTAATAAGGTGAGATAGCGGGTAATATTTAAGCCTGCACCTTGCTCGGAAGACGTGTTGATATTTTGCTTTTTCATTACAATTTAACTACCTTAAAACTTAAAACAATGTTGAAAAGCGCAAGCAGTGCTCGTGCTTTTTTAAAATTCTTTGTACTTAAAAACTGAAATCTTCAATGTAAAGTATGTGTTGAGGGCGAAAAATTCGCCCTCTATATTTAAAATCTACTGTATGTTAGAACCAAGAAGTGTCTACAACAATAAGATCACCTGCTTGCAGGGGCACATTTTGTGTCATATCACCATTGTTGATAAGGTCAGAAAGACGTACAGGTATTCTTTGGCCCTTACGTGTAATGATGGTAGAATTTTTGTCAGCAAATTTGTTAAAGCCGCCTGCCTTGTGAATGGCTTCTAAAATCGTCATATCTTCTACAAAAGGCACAGATGTAGGCTTGCCCACAGCGCCATCTACAAAAATCAAGCGCTCTTTTTGCAAGGGGATATACAGTCTATCGTTGGCTAAAATTTCTAATTTGCCTTGGGTACCAACGCCATCTTTGAAAAGGCTTTTAAAATTTGTAGCAATTTTTTGACCATCACGCTCTAAATAGGCGCCAACGAGGTCAGCATGTGGATTAAGTTGAAGGCTAGAAAGTAGCTCTAATAGGCTGGTTTCTTTCAGTAAAGGAACAACGGCGGCCGTAGCGCCTTGCCCATGCACTACCATGCTGTTAGAGGGAAAAGTATTTACAGAAACAGAAACTAAAGGCTCAAATACAAGCTCTTTCAAAGCGCTTGTAACGCGAGCTTGTAATTGACGCGGGCTTATGCCTGCTGCTGTCATTTCGCCAATGCCTGGCAAAGAAATTTTGCCGTCAGGGCGCACCATAACCTCTGCGCTAAGGTCTCCCTCGCCCCAAACTCGAATGGATAACGCATCGCCTTTGCTGATGATATATCCCTTTTCTGAGGCGTGAGCTAAGGGAATGCTAGCTAACAAAATACACACTGCCATAAAAATAACTGATAACTTTTTCATCTAACGTGCTCCATTTCTCGTGAAAATTATCAATAAGGTGCGTAAAAGAATTTCAAACTCTAACAGCACAGATTGATTTTTTATATAATACAAGTCATAGCGTAGCTTTTCAAGTGCATCTTCTACAGAGGCACCGTAGGGATACCGTACTTGTGCCCAACCTGTAACCCCTGGTTTTACGCTATGTCTTTCGCCATAAAAGGGTATAGACTTTTTTAGCTCTCCAATAAATTCTGGCCGCTCAGGGCGTGGCCCCACAAGACTCATATCCCCTTGTAGTACATTGATAAGCTGTGGTATTTCATCAAGACGCGATTTACGCAAAAATGCCCCAATACGCGTTACGCGCGGGTCAGACTCTTTAGCCCATACGGCGCCAGTGCCTTTTTCTGCATCATTGCGCATAGAGCGAAACTTAATAATATGAAAAAGCCTATCGTGTAGCCCCACGCGTACTTGTCTGAAAAATACAGGCCCTGGTGAGTCAAGGTGAATAATAAGCGCAAGAATAGGGAAAAGCGGCGATAAAAGAAGGAGCCCCGTCACAGAGCCAATAATATCTACTGTGCGCTTAATAATACGGCGTGTTAAAGAAAGCGAAAATACTGATGCAAAAATAAAGTCACTGGGCTTTAAATTTTCAATATATAATTTACGTGAAATATATTCATAAAAAGTTTGTGCTTCTACTATGTTTATACCAAGCATACGGCATTTAAGCATTTGTTGTACTGGCATGTAGCCGCGTCTTTCAGCAAAGGATACAATAATGGTCTGTATACCCACTTTTTGCGCTTCTAAATAAAGCTTGTCTGTGCCCATTTCAGAAGAGTCTGTATACAACTCTTCGGCTCTTGTGCGCTCATGAGTACGTTCATTTACAGAAAAAAGACTTTCCAAACTAAAGCGCCCACGGCTTTGATCTATTTGCGCATGAATAAGCTTAGATGACTTACTATCACCCACTATCATAACCTTAGTGCATAAGAACTTGGGATAACTCCAATCAGAGGAAAAAAAGCGGCTTATGGTTTTAGCAATGACAAAGACAATCAAGGTACTCATAACAGGGATAGGGGGGAGAGTAACGGATTGCGCCAGTTGCGACATAAGAACAAGCACCACCGAAACCAGCATGCAAAAAAATGTTATGAAGGTAAAAAGGGAAATGTCTTCTTCTTTTGAAAGTAAAATATCGCACGTAAGAGCGCAGGCAAAGATGGAAATGCCCAGCGCCAGATGCGCATCTACATCTGCAGATGCAGAAGGCATTTTTAAAAAAAAGGCCTCTTGAAAAATAGCTGTACACGCAAAGGCTAGTCCAAGCCAAAGCATATTTCCCAGTGCACGGGAAACCCAAGTCGTGTTCATAAACCCCCCTTAATCCCTGTAACCACAATACTGTAAATCACGGTGTGAGCTTGGTAGACGGCCAATCTCGTAAAACATAGGGTTTTAGACCTATAGAACCAAATTGTCATCGTAATACATAGAATAACAAAGGAAATATCACTTTGTTATGTGTAATTATTTATGTTTTACATGCGCCGCAAGTAAAGCTGGCGGCGCATGTAGTACCTACAAACTCTTTTTTAAGAGTTCCTTTGCCTTTTCTAGGTCAGAAAAAGACCCCAATTCCACAGCTTTTTGCAAGGCGCTTACGCCTTCGTTAATCTTGCTATTGGCCAAAAGGGCTTGCCCTAAACGATAGTGCAATGTACCTGATTTGGGGTGCGCCTGAAGACCAGTTTGAATGACATTTAGTGCCTCAGTGAGCTGTTTATTAGCTATTAAAGTAAAGGCATAGGTGTCTACAATGGCTTCGTTTTCTGGTTCTAGCACATAGGCTTTTGTAGCAAGCTCTACAGCGCGGGCTGTGTTTGTACCTTCTTCAGCCAAGGCTGCAGCAAGGTTATTTTGCACAACCACGTCTTTAGGACTTAGCTCTAAGGCTTGCTCATAAGCATCTACGGCCTTTTCATACTCTTTTTGCTGTAAATAGGCATAACCTTGCCCTGCCAACGCGACCTTATTTTTAGGCTCTTTCAAAAGAGCTGTTTGAAAATAAGATAATGCCTTGGTGTAATTTTTCTCACGCAAGCAGAGCTCGCCAAGGCTAATGAGCAAAGATGTAGCCTGTAAGTTTTTATAGGCTTGCTCTAAGGTTTTAAAGGCTTCATCAAAGTTTTTATTTTGTTCTAAAGCCAGAGCCTTTAATATATAGCCACCCGTTGACTGAGCATGCAACTTAATAATGTTTTCAGCTTGTGCTAAGGCTTCTGGATATTTTTTTGCTGTAACATACAGTCTATATTTACCCATGGAACCTTCAAGGGTGTCTTTTATTTCTGCGTCATCATAAATGGCCAAGGCTTTATCTAAAGTGTTTTGGTGCACATAAAATATAGCCAGCATTGTCCGCATTTGCGGTGTAGGCATGGTTTGTACTTTGTCTAGTAAATATTGCTCTGCCTTGGCTGCATCACCAGCAAGTACAGCACGGCGTACCAACGAGGCGAGCGCCCTTTGTGAATGTAAAGCATTGGCTTTTTCTAGTCTTTGTGTGGCTTCATCAGTTCTTTTTAATTTGTCTAATAAAATGGCACTGGTTACCAAGAAGTTTTCATTTTCTGGCTGATGAGCTAAATAGGCATCACAAAGAGCTAAGGCCTCTTCGCTTTTGTCTTGAATCATGTAAATATTCAAAAGCAATTGCGTAGCTGGTAAAAAATTAGGCTCTATGGCATAGGCCTTATGTAATGAGACTAAAGCTTCTTCATTTTTTTTCAAGGCTAATTGCAAACTTGCTTGCAGGGTAAGCAAAAGAGGGTTTTCAGGCATTTCAACAAGACCTTCTAGCACCACTTCTTCGGCCTTGGTGTAGTCTTGCTTTCCTAAATAATAGTTAAATAAGGCCGCGCGTGCGCCTACGCTGTCGGTATTGGCTTTAATGCCTTTTTCTAAAGCTTTAACGGCAGCCGTGTCATTATTTTGATCTAATAAAATATTGGTACGTCCCATGGTTGATTGAATCATCTTGGGGTTTATTTCTAAAGCTTTTTCAAAAGAAACCAAGGCTTCTTCTTTTTTACCAAGAATGTTTTGTACCGAGCCTAACATATGAAAGGCCTCTGCATTGCGCGTATAAAGCTCTGTAAAGCGCTTGACCTCAAGCTCTGCCTCTTCATAGCGTTTTTGTTCAAACAAAATGCGCGCAGTAAGCATGCGCGCTGCCCCATGACTAGGAGCCACGTCTAAAATACGACGCAAATTGCTTAAAGCTGATTCAGGGTTTTTAAGCAAGTGCAAGGTAGCAGCTAAGCGATAAAATCCCTCAGCCGTGGGCTGAGCATCGACGCTTTGCTGAAAATAGGAATTGGCTTTTTCATAGTCTTCATGCTCATAAGCAATCATACCTGCCAGCATATTTATTTGCGCATTGACGTTAAAGTTTTTACGCATGCTTTCAAGGACAATCTCCGCTTCTTTTACTTTACCTTGGCGCATGAGAACATCACCTAAAGCGTACGCAGGCCCCACATCTTTGGGGGATAGTGTGATAAGCTTGGTATAAATGTTTGCGGCTTTATCTAAATCGATGGTGCGCACAGCATGCAAGGCCTGCATGTTTAAGGCGCGGGTATTGTTTGGCTCTTCTTGCAAAATTTCATCCACAAGACCAAGACCTTCAATACTACGCCCATCAGAAAGATATAAGCTCGCAAGCTGTAAGCGAGTTTCTACATTTTTAGGATCAAGTTTTATGGCATCTTTATAGGCTTGTTCGGCTAAATCCTTTTTTTGCAAGAAGCTATAATTTGCAGCTGCCATTTGGCGGCTTTCCACTGTGGGGGCGCCGGCCTGCTCAAAGGTGGCTATATATTCAAGGGCTTTTTCTGCTTCGCCTTTGCGTGTGTGAAAAAACGCAGTTTCATAGAGTAATGCTGTGTTGTTAGGTTGTTGCAAGAGGCATTTTTGCAATTCTGCTTCTGCTTGGGGCAGTTTTCCGGCTTTTAGGTAGGCCTTTGCTAAATCAAAACGCAATTCAAAATTCTTAGAATCTTTATCCAAAGCATTTTTAAAGAAAACAATGGCACCGTTGGCATTGCCTTCTTGCATAAGCTTGCGCCCTTCTTCTTGAAATTCCTTTACATTGTCACCGCCGCAAGCGGTAATGGCAAAGCAAAGAGCCAGCAAGAGAGCCATGCTAAAAGAAGAACACTTAGCGAAAACTTGTGAAACTTGCGTCATAAAAAATTCTCCTTGAACAAAAAAGCTATATACAGAACCTTTGAACTTGATACACATTTTTTGAATCTCTAAGCTCGTATATAGATGCTGTAAAAAAAGCAAAATACAGTGCAAAGATGCCTGGTGTAGACCCCAAAAATACCCACATTAGCAGTGTTGCAAGTGTAAGTACTCGCAGTGGTCAGTGTAAGAAAAACTTATCAAAAAAATATGCCTTTGGCAAGAGCCTTTGGCAAAAAAAGACTATCATTTTGCTTTGTTTTACGCAAAAAACCACCCGCATTGCTTAAAGCGCTACGGGTGGTAAAATATGCGTGATAATCGTGTATTATGCTTGACGACGACGCTTCACAAATCCTAGTCCTGCTAAGCCTGCGCCCATAAGCAACATGGTAGCTGGTTCTGGAGTAGGTGCAGGGGGGGTTGGTACAAGTGAGTTGGCAATGGAGAATATACCAGTAATGGTGTAGGCGCCAAATGCGTCGCCTGTTTTCTCGCCAGTGCTTACATTCGCGTCGCCACCCACTACGTATTCATCGTAATAGTTACTCATAGTATCGTCGTTAATAGCCCAGCCAGAGTAGAGGTTCGGGTCACCTTCGGCGCCGCTGAAATTCTCTAAGGCTCTGCCGTCAACAAATAAACCGAAGCCAGTGACGCCGTATTTGTAGCCGTCATGGGTAATAGCTGTTGCGCCCATGGTGCCAACTTCGCTGTTGTTGTAATAGATGTAAGCTGTTGCGGCATTAGCATCATAGTAAGTATACAATGGTAAGGTATAGGTGACGCTCATTCTTACATTAGGATTATCTACACTCACAGCGCTATAGGAAAAAACAAGATCAGCCAATTTTGTTGCAGAAGTGTTAAAAACTTCTGTGCTAGCAGTTGTTTGATTTACCAACTTGTCCTCGTTACTGCTGCTGGCAGAAGTGTCGGCGCCAGGGAAGGTAAGGTTGCCACTGGTAGTCGCCCCTGGTGCAAGGTCGATATTGTAGCCACCAGATGTAAAGCTGATATCTTCACCGCTAGAGGTAACAAAGTCGGTGTTAGGGTTATTTAGCGATACTTTAGTAAGGTTATATGTCCAATTTGTTAAAAGTTCAGCCTGAGCCTGACCTGCGCCTACTAATAACATAGTACCTAGTACTAATGATCCAACTAATCTTTTCATAAAATCCTCCAAATATAGTGTTAATCCGAGCCTGTTTTAACTTATGCCCTCCCCCATCCAATTAGGTGACTAAGACAAAGTTGCTTTGTTTGTAGCAATTGTCGTGCCAAAGTGTAACTGTCTAAAATTATAATAAAATATATTGTAAGGTCTTGTTTCGTGTAAGAAATGCTGACAGTGTTGTCGAAAAACCTTACACTCTTTTTACAGAAAGTGCTTGCTTTGATTCACAGCGCCTTTTTTGGGTAAAAAACTACATTTGTAAAAAATAATGAATCAAGGCTCAGAGCGCGCTAAGGCGTGAGCTATCACTATATACAGGTGGGGCGTTTAGAGAAAAGGCGCTGCGCGTGTGGATTTTTAAGAGTGAGTGCTAGTCTATGTATGCCCGTAAAGCCTCTTGAAGTGTGTGTAAAAAAAATCGACAACTTCAAAACGCTATAAAAGAATGTTTGCAATGTTTTGAAATATAAGAATAAATAAAAATATCAAAAAAAACATGAAAAAAATTTATAAAAAAAAGTTGACAGAAAGGGACAATGTGCGTAGATACAGTCTTCCCGAGGGCAAGTAGCCCGACACGGCGGGGCGCAGGTTAAAGCTTGTTGCACCACCTAAAAGGGAAAACGCGGAGCGGTAGTTAAGTCGGTTATAACGCCGGCCTGT
>CAYJND010000008.1:32154-32461 GCA_964371565.1 uncultured Desulfovibrionaceae bacterium | reverse complement strand
GCATGGCTTGCCGCCGCGTAAAATAAGCCGGAATTTACTTCCGGCGGCCCCAAAGTGGTATTTGGAGCAGACGTGCCTTTCTTAAAAACGAGTGGAAATACGTTTTTAAGCATTAACTACAGTAGTAATATATGGTATTTCTATGTGGCGCACAGTATTTTTGTATATGTTTTTACTTGTAAAAAAAATCGACAAAACGTCGAAATTCTTTACATTGTGCGATAGGGTAATCGTGTTAGCCTTTGAAAAGATAAATCTTTTTAAAAGGAACACTTCTTGCTAACGTTCTTTTTGGAGTTTGCCTTCA
>CAYJND010000008.1:0-32144 GCA_964371565.1 uncultured Desulfovibrionaceae bacterium | reverse complement strand
TAGCTTCGTTTTGGTGTGCAAAAGCACTGTATCTATCCTAAGTAGTATTGCCCCCCCCCAAGCCCTCAGTTGTTTCTATGAACTAGACACCATAGATTTGCAACTGGGGGCTTTTTTGATTCTTCACCAAAGAAAAGGGCACTAAGACCAGATATATGTGTTTTCTGACGGTTAAAAGTTTTCATTTTGGGGAGCGTATATTGATGTCACAAGCTCCAGTTTCAGCCACTTCTTCTCCCTAACAACAAAGCACGCGAACGCGCAGTCGGTAATTCTCAAAATTCTTAAAGCCGTACGCTCGGTGCTGGATAAGTTTCATTTTTCGATGGAAGCCTTTTGTGATGCCATTTTTTTTGCTAAAGCGAAACATTCTCCCCACTTCTTCTTTTCAGTTAAAAAGTGTTTTATCAAGCGTCTTTAACGGTGCAAAGCTTGATTGTTTCAATTCTTCAGCTATTTTGAATAGTGCGGGCTTAAAGAGAAAAAGCATGCGTATAGTGTAAAAAAATAGTCGGTAAAGAGTATTATACTAATACTTACAAGCGCATAATATCATTATATGTTCCTAAAATTAGCAACAAGAGGATAATGGCAAGCCCAATACGTTGAAAATTTTTCTGTATACTTTCAGAAGTGGGTCGTCCTCTTATGGCCTCAATAATGAACATGAGTACGTGTCCGCCGTCAAGCACAGGTAAGGGGAGCAAGTTCACCACAGCTAAGTTGACGCTAATAACAGCGATTAAGATAAGTAATGTGGAAAGCCCTTTTTCAGCATGGTCACTTATGGTTTGTGAAATCATAATAGGCCCACCAATGCTTTCTGATGGCAGTTCCCCCATTATAAGCTTATAAAAGGCTCTGACGGTCTCTACAGTGGTTTCCCAGGTCAAAGATGCACCTTGAGTAGCAGCTTCTATAACAGTAAGATGTACTGTTTTCCACGGCCCTTGAGGGTTGATACCTACAAAACCCCCTGGCTTAGATTCGCCCAGAAGCGTTTTTTGCATTAAGCGCTTAGGTGTAACATCCAGTATTAGCTCTTTACCATTTCGTACTAATGTCATTTGAAAAGGTCTGCCTTCTGTGGCGGAAATTTCTTTGATGACATCTTCCCAGTAGGAAATTTTTACATTTCCTATTTTTGCAATGGTATCTCCCACTTGGATATCTGCTTTTTCTGCAGGGCTGGTAGGCAATACCCCGCCCACCACAGGGTCTAGTACCTGTAAACCATGGTGCCAAAAAACACCAAAAAAGAGCACAAAGGCCAGCATAAAGTTGGCAACAGGCCCTGCGAGAACCACAAAAATGCGAGCCCATAGAGAGGCTTCTTCAAAGGTAATGCCTGGGCTTTTTTCAGGTGAATTGCTGTCTTTAAATGCAACATACCCGCCTAAAGGGATAAGAGATAGCCTGTATTCTGTGCCGCGAATGGTGCGAGAGGTAAGCTTTGGCCCAAAGCCCAAAGAAAAGACCCTTACCCCTATGCCATATATTTTGGCTGTGATTAAGTGGCCTAATTCATGAAAAAAACCAAAGCTCCTAATGTGACTATTATGGTGAAAATATTTGTCATAATTATACCTTTTTATAAAGCGCATGGGCAAAATAATATTTATTCATGCACCTTGAGTCCGTACAGATTTAAATTTTGCGAGATAAGTGCCACTGCCATGACACTGGGAACATATTTTTGCGTTTCTTTAGGTAGGGCATTGTATTGCACTAACTCCCAAAAGCTTTTGGCATTGTGCTTTTTTAAAGCTTTATCCACACGGTTTTCACCGCAATTATAGGCCGCCAATGCCAGAGGCCAGTTTTTGAATTGATTATACAATTTTTTTAAATACACAGAGGCAGCTTTGGTAGACTTAATGGGGTCAAGACGTTCATCGCGCTGAGCAGATACCTCTAAACCATAATATCTTGCGGTTTCGGGCATAAATTGCCACATGCCCCTTGCCCCAGCATGGGATAACACGTCCGTATTAAATCCACTTTCTATAATGGCGAGATAGGCCAGCTCTAAGGGAATGCCTTGGCGCAAAAACTCTTCTCTAATCATGGGCATATAGCTATGAGATTTGCGAAAGCTATTTTCTAAAAATTTACGATTTTCTGTAAGCAAGCGAAGAGCATGGCTACGCACATAATTTTCTGGCATAAGCGGGGCTGGTCTTGTTACTTTCACCCCGCCTAGGGTCTTAAAACTTTTTTTGGGGCGAGATGCCACTGAGGATGATTTTTTTTCAAGGCTTTTTGTTACTTTAGTGAGTTGCTTTTGTAATGGCTCTGCTTTTTCACCACTGGCTTGTAGCAAAAGAGCGCGACTTTTTTTAAAAGCTTGCAAAGCCATGTCTTCAAGGCCTTGTTGTTGAAACACATACCCTATTTTAAAAAAAGACTGTGCTTCTTGCAGTAACTTTGCTCGTGCAGCACTGTCTACGTGAGCTTTTGCTGGCTGTGCTTTTTCTGTAGCATAGCATGGCAATGAAAAGGTAAAAAATACCACGCAAAGCCAAGTTAAGACTGTTGTGATGGGCACAGACATGACTCTTATCCGCCAAAAGTGAAAAATTTGATGATACTGTCTTGAAAAAGCATGTATAAGGCGCATGCTGTGCACAAATACGGCCCAAAAGGCAAGCGTGTTTGGCTGTGTGCATCTCGCGAGTGGAGCACAAGGGTAATGATTAAGGCTAGCAGGGCAGAGAGTAATAATACATAGGGTAAACCCATGACGCCGCAGCATAACCCCAGCAAGAACATAAGCTTCACATCGCCAAAGCCCATGCCTTCTTTTTTACGCAGCCACTGATAACCAAGGCGTAGGCATTGCAAAACAGCCGTGCCCAAAATAGCTGCCAAAAGCGCATCTACTATATCTATGCCAATGCCCATAAAAGAAGCACTGCCAGCGAGCAAAGCGCCTACGGTTACAAGCAAATCTGGTATAAAATAAGCTTCTAGATCAACAAGAGAGATAAGAAGCAAAATCATGCCTATACACATGAATACAGCGTATTCTACGCTCATGCCGTATTGTACAAAGAGCATGACAGACCAACATGCAAAGCTAGATTCTGCAATGGGGTAGAGCCATGAAAGCTTTGCCTTGCACCCTTGGCAACGCCCCCTTTGTATAATAAAGCTTAAAAGCGGTATATTTTCTTTCCAGCTAAGGCCTTTGCCACAACCTGGGCAATGTGAGCCAGAAGGCGTAAACAAAGACCAATCATGGGCAATGCGATAACTGGCACTTCCACAAAAACTGCCCAAGGCAAGGCCTAAAACAAGAGCCACAAAGAAAAAAATACTATATTCTGTCATAATATAAAGATATGCTCATTGGTATTTGAAAGTGTTAGGCAGTGAGGGGAAGCTTTCCCTCTTCCCCTCACTGCCTGTGGGGTGGATGGAAAATTAGGCTGATTTTTTACTTTTCTTTTTTACTCTGCGTATGGCAATTAAAATAGCAATGAGACCTATAATGAGTAATGCCGCACCAATTTGATGCACCAAAGTAAAGGTTGGAGGCTCTATCATGGTATAAATTTGCGCTTCAATAACCTTACCGTCAGCATCTACGTGACTCCATGAATTATCACTATTACGTGTAAGATAGAGCACATCAGGATTTTTTTTGGTGGTTTTTTGATCTTGAATGGTCACATGAATATGGGCTTTATTTCCCTCCATTTCAATTTTATCAAAATTCCATAAGAAAAATCTGTTGGCTGTTCCATTTTCGTCTCTTTGTTCGGCAACATAGGCTTCTAAATAATAAGCAATGCCGTCTTCTGTGGGCACTTCTTGCTGCAAGATTACTTTTTCTAAGCCTGCACGGCTGTGAGCCTGACTTTCAACTGCTGCGCCTAAAAAAAGGCATAGGGCAAAGAGAGCCATTATAAATTTGTTCATGATAGTGTACCTTTAATGTTAAAAGTTATGGTTACATTGTACGCCGCTACATCTATAATCTTAATCTCCAAGCGTAGCTTCGGAGTCAGTTCGCGGATGAAGAGTGAAGGTTTCTAGATAGCCTGAGTGAGATGTATAAGAGCCGGAAACGACGTTAAAATATACAGCTGTGGCTCTGCCGATGGATATCCATATTCCGCCAGAAGTATACATTGAAGGATTAGGAATGGTAGAAGCTCCTGTTGTTATACTTGAAGTCGCATCTAGCAAAAGTTCTGGTAACATGTTGGCTCTACGCTCATCGGTAAATAGGAATTTTCCATCATTTACGTTTGTGGAATCTATCTGAACGTTAATAAGCGCTATATCTCCGTTAAAAGCGCTATAAAGTGATACATAATCATTACTTGTAGGTGTAATTACAGGAGATGTGCTTGGCTTAGCTATAATTGTAAGCGGCACTTCATATTCTGTACGGTGTATGCTTTGGGTAATATCATCTGCGGTATTCAAGCTTTTATCAGGGCCAGCACTACGCATAAGCAAACCTAATGTATCGTATTCAAATGCAATTTGCTCTCCCCAAGCGTCCTCAAGCGAAGAGGTGCTAAAAGCGATGTAAGAGCTACGCCAACCCGCCCCAAAGCCGACATTTTTATAGTATTTCCATGGTGTTAATATTTCATTTTCATAGGCAACCGTACTGCCATACTCTGGAATCCAAGCTGCCCCCTCAAAGGTGGCATCTTCTACCCAATAGCTGCTTGAGCTCACTGTAGGATTTTGTCCTGTGCCACTTTGAATGCAGCGATAATAGGTATAGGTATACTTTCCGCTACCTGCCGGCACTTCTTCCTTTACATAGACATAATCTGCATTGGAGAGTAAGAGCTGCGGCCTTGCGGCATAATACTGGCGCCCTGTAACCCACTCTGGCGCATGGGGATAGTCATCAATGGTTTTACCTGTACTCCCGCCAGTAACGGCTTGCCAATCACTGGATGGGGAAAATGACGACCCCGATGATGTATGGTCATCTAGGCATTTATATACAGCACTCGTAGTGCTGTCGTACACATAGGAGCCTGTAAGCACTTCAAAACCGCCTATATCTGCCACAAAGCCATTGGGCTGACTTATACCATCGGTAACGCTACCACGATTGCCAAGTAAAGCTGTTTTTATATCACTAAGCTTTTGCTTGGTGAGGGCAATTTTTTGATCTGTTAAATTCCATTGTTCATGAGAAATAAGTAAAACAAGATTGTCTTCATTATTTGGTAGGGTAGGATCTATGGGGCCAAAGTCCGTACTACCTGAAGAGCCCACAGTTCCAAAATTTATTCTTCTATCAGAGCCAGCACTTACAAAATATAAATTGGGTGGGTCTTGGTCATCAAAATATACCAATAAGGAAGAGCCCCATCCATCCGTTAAGCGCCCCGTACCTTGACGCAACAAGAAGTGGCGAGTTTCATCAGAATCAGTGGGTGTGGAATACGAGTAAATATCGTCATCGTTTTTAAAATCATCACGTGGCGGCACCACATAGGGGCCATTCCACTCATTATGCGCCATAGGCAAATGCGGATCAGTAATACCTTCGACAGTCAGAGTATTTGTCCAAAGACCAAGGGGCATAATGTTCTTATCAAATACATAGGACTCGCTAATAGCCACAATTTGTGGCTTGTCCTCAGAGGCATGCTTAGGAATGCTCCATTTCTCAGTACTGGTATCCCATTCATGCACCACAAATTCAGGCAAACTGCCATAATCGCCCACATAGCCGCCTAATACGCGATTACCGTGGGCATCATAGGCATTTTCAGCGCCCAGTAAGCCAAAGCGAATGGACTCAAGAAGCTGAACAGTTTCTTCTTTCTTCACATTATCGCTCATGCGTCCTTGAAAGGGCAGCATAACAGTTACAAGCAATCCCAAAATGGAGATAACTACAAGCAGCTCCATAAGGGTCATGCCGCTATCACCGCGCATGGTACACTTCCTCTAATGTCTTGTCTTTAAATTCTATATTTGCTTTTTTAGTAAGGTCTTCTTTAAACTTAATAAAGCTATGGCGACCTTTTTCATTTTTAATGGTGGTTGCTAACTCGGCTCTCATTTCGTCTAAACTTGGCACAGCATCTTGCTCGCCTGTTTTTTTAATAATATGATAGCCAAATTGTGTTTCTATTACAGGGCTTACTTCACCTATTTTTAATGCAAAAGCTGCATTAGCAAAGGGTTTTACCATTTCTTCTTTGCTAAAAAATCCTAAATTACCGCCAAGTTTTGCTGTACCATCTTGGCTATGGCCTTTGGCAAGTTCGGCAAAGTCTTTACCTGCTAAAATTTGTGTATGTAGCTCTTCAATCTGCTTTTTAACGTGAGCTTTTTGCTCTTCGGTGGCATCTTTTTCTACCATCAATAAAATATGCGAAGCTTGAATTTTGGGCTTACGCGTAAAAGTGTCTTTGTCTTGTTCATAGCGCGCAACAAGTTCTCCTTCGCTCACTTCCACAGCTTTTAATATTTTTTCTGTGAGGAGCTGATTTACCGAAGCTTGCTGTTGCCAAATGCCAGCATATTGGTTTTCTGTCATGCCAGCGGCGGCAAGAACTTTTTTAAATTCGCCGGGTTTTTTATAACGAGCGCCAATGATGGTGCTTCTAAAGTGCCCTCCGGCTGTATTTACTAACAGATCTTGACGCTTGGCTTCTTGATATAACACTTCCATATCAATCAGATTTTGTAAGACTTCTTTTTTGATGCTATTTTCATCTATAGCTTCTTTTTTCTCTCTTTTAGCCTTGATTAATCCATCGCGTAAGCCGTTATCATACATCCATTTTTGAATTTCTACGCCATTGATGCTCATAAGAATGGAGCTGTCTTGCTTAGCCATAATTTCTGTATCGGTGGGTATGGCATCTGCTACCGCTTGTGCTTTTTCTGCGGTCTTAACTTTTTTCTCGCCCTCTGCTTTGTGTCCTCCATCATGAGCCAAAGCCGCGTTGGGTGCCAAGAAAAGAAGCGCAAGGCACAAAGAAGCATATTTTTTTGCATAAGAAAGATTATTCATGAGTAGTCCTTTATAATGAGTGCTTGATGCACGTGCTGCACGATGCAAGTTGTCGCAATCGGCATTTTAAATGTATTTAAGTGGGTTGTCCGCATTAATGTCCTGCTACAAGCCGTACACCGCCAGCATGCCGGAAATAAGCCCATACATAACAAAGGCCACAAGACCACCAAGTACTGCAATAATAAGTGGTTCCATCATGGCATTCATGCGTTTAACATTTGTTTCAAGCATACTTTGATAAATATTGGCCGTAAGCTCTAATACTTTTACCATTTCTCCTGTTTCCTCGCCTGTTCTCACCATTTCGCACACCATAGAGGGAAAAATCTTTTCATGCTTTGCAAGAGTATTAGACATGCTTTCCCCTTCTAATATGCTGTCTACCATTTCGCCCACAACCATGACCGCTGCGGCATTACCAATGGTATTTTTTACCGTGCCAAGGGCTTCGACCAAGGGAACCCCCGAAGCAAAAAGCATGGCTAAATTTCGTGAAAAAGTAACAACAATATCACAGCGAGCCACGCCCTTAATGACGGGAATATGTAATAAGCATCGATCTACAAAGAGTTTTCCCTCTGGGGTTTTGCGTAAAAGCATGGCCATAATAATGACCCCAAAGATGGTGCCAAAAAAAAGTTGCCAATTATTTTGCATCCAATGAGAGACGTCCATAATGGTTTGCGTAACCCAAGGTAGGCCTTCATCCTTACCCAGCATGGCGGCAAATTTGGGTATAACGCTTAAAGTTAAAAAGGCCGTTACCCCCACAGCTGCCACAAGCACAAAGCCTGGATAGATTAAAGAGGTAATTAGCTGTCTTCGAAATGCCGCTGAAATTTCTAATTGGTCGGCAATGCGCACCATAACTGTTTCGATGTCACCAGATAATTCTGCGGCGCTGACCATATTAACTATGTAAGGCGAAAAAATTTGAGGATAAGCGGCTAAGCTTTGCGAAAGGGTTTCACCAGATTCTACCGAAATTCTTATGGCTTTCATCATGCGGCGCAGACCAAAGGGGCCTGATTGATTTTCCATAAGCGTTAAAGCGCTTACAATGCTTACGCCAGATTCTAAGAGCACAGATATTTGGCGAAAGAGCAAAGGTAAATGCTTTGTTTTTGCAGGATCAAGGGAAGCGCGCATGGCATCAAGGCTAAGCTCGCCCTTACGTTTTACCCCTTCTTCAATAAGCTCAATTTTAAGTAAAAAATGCCCCTCGCCCTTTAAAATAGATAGGGCATCCGCTTCGCTAGCGGCGGACATTTTATTGGTAATTTCTTCACCAGAGGGTGAGAGAACGGTGTAGGTATATTCAGGCATAACTAGCCCTTAATGGTGGTTCTGAGAACTTCATCCATAGAGGTAGTTCCCATTTGAAGTTTACGAATACCGTCTTCTCGCAAAGTAGTCATACCGGCCTCTTTGCCAACCTCTGCAATGGTGCGTGCGTTGCTACCTTTTAAAATTTCTGTACGTACAGCCTCGTTAACTTCAAGTAATTCAAAAACCCCAATACGTCCTTTATAGCCAGAATTTAAGCACGCTGGGCAACCCCTTGGCTTATACCAGGGGGTGATGACATTTTCAGCATCAATGCCAAGCTCTGCGCATTGCTCTGGCGTAGGCTCATAGGCCTCTTTGCACTTAGGGCAAAGCCGGCGCAAAAGACGCTGAGCCAATACGCCAGAAACAGAAGCTCCCACCAAAAATGGCTCGCAGCCCATATCTACAAGGCGAGGCAAAGCCCCTGCGGCGTCATTGGTGTGTAAAGTGGTAAATACAAGGTGACCGGTAAGCGAAGCGCGCAGCGAAATAGAGGCTGTTTCCATGTCGCGAGTTTCCCCTACCATAACTACGTCAGGGTCCTGACGCAAAATAGAGCGCAATGCGGCGGCAAAGGTTACTTTATCGCCTTTACTTACTTGTACTTGATTTATGCCGTCGATTTTATATTCCACAGGGTCTTCTACAGTGGTAATATTTATATCAATGGAGTTGATGGAATTAAGCGCCGCGCAAAGGGTAGTAGACTTACCAGACCCAGTAGGCCCTACAATAAGGATAATACCGTGTGGACGACGAATAAGCCTGTTAAAGCAATCCATATCTCTATCGGAAAGCCCCACTTGCTCTACAGTTAATCTGTTAGATTTACCGGCTAAAATACGCATAACGATTTTTTCGCCGTGAATGCAAGGCAGCGAAGATACACGCAGGTCAATGGTATCTTCAGGGGCCTCATACACAAAAGCGCCGTCTTGGGGGCTACGCTTTTCAGCAATGTTAAGGCCTGCCATAACTTTAATTCTAGAGGTAAGAACAGCCAGCATATCTGTAGGAAAACTACTGATTTCCTGTAAAATACCGTCCACACGAAAGCGCACTTTAATGCTATGCTCAAGGGCTTCGATGTGAATATCTGAGGCGCCGCAACGTAAGGCTTTAAGAAGCAAGCCGTCCACAATTTCCACGGCGCTTTTATCTTCAAAGTCCACTACGGCATCAATTTCGTATAATCTGCTTAAAAGCTCTGTGACTGTGCTTTTAGAGGCAATGGCAACTTTCAGGCTTTTTTTGGCAAGCCTTTCTAATGTTCTAAGATTTTGTGGTGAAATGGGCTGAGCTGAGGCTACAAATAAGGCATCATCCACACGAATAGGCAATACATTATGTCGCTTAGCCACGGCTTCTGGTAAATAGGTTTTGGCCTTTTTATCAAAGGTGGTTTCAAACAGTAAAATATATTCAAGACCCCAAATTTTCGCCATGTGCTCTGTAATGATTTCTTCGTCGGCAAAGCCTTGCGCCAAAATAATTTCTGCCAAAGAGCCGCCTTTTTTGGCTTGCAATTGCGTGGCTTGTTGTAATTGTTCTTCGGTTACAACTTGCGCTTGCAACAAAGCATCCCCCAATTTGTCATGGGGCGTTGCTTTAGCATTTTTTTGTGCATTTTGGGCAGATAAATTAAGCATCTACAGCGTCCAACCTTGATTTAATGACAGATTCACTTTTTGCCATGCGCGTAGCTGTTTCACGATCAATAAGACCCTCACGGAAAAGTTTTACCAAGGAAAGCTCCATGGTTTGCATGCCAAATTTGCCACCGGTTTCGATGGTAGAGTACATTTGCTCTAATTTATTGGTGCGAATAATATTAGAAATTGCCGGCGTTACACGCATAACCTCCACTGCCGCTACGCGTCCACTTTCGCCGCTGCGTCTAAGTAAACGCTGCGAAACTACGCCTTTGAGGGTAGAGGAGAGCTGTTGTCGAATTTGGCTTTGTTCTTCGATGGGAAAAACACCAATCATACGCGCCAAAGTAGACTCTGCATCTCTGGAGTGCAGGGTAGAAAATACCAAGTGACCTGTTTCTGCAGCCATAATAGCCGTGCGCATGGTATCAAGGTCGCGCATTTCGCCCACCAAAATTACATCGGGGTCTTCGCGCATGGCATCTCTTAGCGCGCCGGAAAAACTGGGCACATCGGTAAAAAGCTCTCTTTGAGTAATGAGGGCTTTGTTATTGGTATGCACAAATTCCACAGGGTCTTCGATGGTAATAATATGGCAAGCTTTTCTTTTGTTAATTTCATCAATAATAGCTGCCAGCGTGGTGGATTTACCAGAGCCCGTAGGCCCTGTTACCAGCACTAAACCGTCTTTGAGATCAGAGAAATAATTTACCCCCTCAGGAATACCGAGAGCCTCAAGGGAAAGCTTAATATGCGGCAACTGACGAAATACAGCCGCAAGGGCACCGCGTTGATAGAATATATTCACACGAAAGCGATGCTCTTCGTCTAATTTATAGGCCGTATCTACAGAAAGCTGCTCTGCAAGTACCACCTTTTGCCTATCCGTTAAAATGGGCATTAAGTGTTCATTTAAGCATTCTTTGCACAGCTTTTGTCTGGGCAATTTTGTTAATTCACCGTCCACACGCACTATGGGCAGGGAGTCTAGAGTTAAGTGTAAATCAGAGCCTCTAAGCTTTATGGTATCCCACAAAAGCTCATTAAGAGGCGCGCATGCGCTAGAATTATTGATTACATCTGCACTCATGACTATTCACCTAATTCTACAATGGAACCCTTGGTACGATTACCGTAGGCAAGCTTGCGCACGGCATCGCCTGCACTGAAAGGAAAGGGCTTTTTGCTCAAAGCGCCGTCTATGGTGCTTTCTAAAATGCCTGTCTTTTCATCTAATTGCAGTAATTTATTCTTATCTTGCGTTACATAAGGATGCCCAGAAGATTCAGCCAGAATTCTTTCTTTAATCTTTTGCGCCTCATAAGGGGTCATAATAATATGCGGTGTTATAAGCATGACCAATTCTTTACGAGAGGCGGTTTTAACGGTGTCGGTGAAGAAAAAGCCTAGAATGGGTATATCACCAAGGAATGGAACTTTTTCTTCATTTTCCACAATGGCTTCTTCTATAAGACCACCAAGAATTAAGGTTTTACCATCTTTACCCACCACAATGTCTTCAATTTCTGTGGTAATAACGGTATCTGTTTCACCTGTGCGCACTTGGGTGCCAATGACATAGTCAAAAGATGGCCCTTGCCCTATGCCTGCGCGAGATATTTCCGTTAAAATTTTCATGGTAACGGTACGGTCTTCATTGATAGAAGGGGCAATTTCTAATGTGAACCCAATGTCTTCTTTGGTGTATTGCGTACTTACAGAAGCAGGGGAAGTTTGCGCCCCTTCTGTATTAAATTGCGCCTGGGTAACGGTATAGCCTTCGCGAATGGAAATTTCAGCACCTTGAAAGAATTTACCTGCTGCATTATTTGCCACAAGCATTAAAGGTGTGCTTAATTCTGTGACTCTGCCTTCACTTTTTAGCATTTGTAAACGCATATCAATGACATTATCAATGAAAGAAAAAGCAAAGGATGCCGGCGATGGTGCCAAAGAGCCCACTTGAGACAAGATGCTCATGGAAGAATCAGAGCCGGTATCAGGCGTCAAGCCAAAATCGAAGAAAGATTCCATGCCATCATCAAGGGTTACACCCAAGATTTTAACTTCTAATAAAAGCTCGCGAGTGGGTGTATCTATTTGTGCTATAAGCTCGCCCACTTCTTTTAAAAGGTTAGAGTCTACCGAGCGCACAATAACGCTATTATTACGGGGGAAAAGCGTCATCAAAGCTCTAGCTTGCCCAATTTGGCGCTCTAAAAGCATCTCTGGGGTAAATTGATCTCCCTCGCGCAGTAATCTTGCCATTCTGGCTAAGTCCACTTCATCCATTTTTAGGCCGGCAAGTTCGGTAACGCCCTTTTGCTTGGTTTCATAATCATCTTCTTCTACTTCATCATCATCTGTCTCCACATCTGGCTCTGTACCAATATCGGGGAATACATCAGTACCCACATGGCCATAACTTTCTGTTTGCTCAGGGCTCGTTAAACGCACGCGCGAGCCAAAAACGTTTTTAATAACTTCGCCCACGGTATAACAAGAAGCGTATTTTAAATTATAGACGCGGGTTTGCTCATCTCTGCGCAGGGTGAGCTCACGCCCGTATTCTTCGACACGCATAACGCGAATAACATTGTCTTGCTCGCTAAACCATAAATTATAGGTTTTGCAAATAACCTCTAACGCCAAGATGGGCGTAACATTATTTAAATAAATAGATATGGGCAGCGATTGAATTTCTGGTGTAGCCACCACATTTTGCCCTGTCATTTCTGAAATAAGGCGCAAAATTTCGCTCAGCGGCGTTTTATCAAATTGAAAAACTTCTACCACAGGGGCTGCATTGGCACTGCCGGCTTGTGCAGCATGCGCTGTATTTGCAGAAAAAGCCAATAACAGAAAACAAAGCATGAGCAAACCAGAGCATGCTATGTGAGAAGAAAGATTTTTATGCAACATACTAGTAGAACTTTCCTGTTATTTCGATGCCATCATCTAAAACGACGGTCATACCGTTAAGGTGAATTTTTTTAATTACCAACCATTTTGACAAATTTGTCTTGTTGTTAGCCTCTATGACCACATTGTCATTTTCATATAAAATGCAAACGCCTTTATTTTGAATATTGGCAGAAACTGCCCGTCTGCCGCCCACTTGCATAAACCCCGTCACTTTAATAAGGGGCAGGCGAGCATAGCTGGCATGGGTGGGTTTATTTCTACCATCAAAGCGAAATTCACCGGGTTCTTGTTCTTCCTCTTCTTCAGTAGCTTCGGCGGCTTCATTCCACCATGTGGTATCTTCTTGCGGGTCACCATTTTTTACTATTTTAGAAAAGGGGTCACGGGTGCCAGAAATATCAAAAGTTTTTACATAGCCTGCGCTTTTGCTGGTAGATTCTGGTAGGGCATTTGCGGCTTCTTGTTCTGAGTTTTGGGTTGCATCCTGCTCTGGGTTCTGTTCCGCGTTCTGGGCTGCGTTTTGGGCTGACTCTGGCTTTGCCTCTGCTTGCTGTGGCTTTGCGGCAGGGCTTACAGCTTTTTCAGGCGCAGCAACAGTGGGCGTGGGTATGGGCTTTGCGCTTTTTTGCGCTGTGCTAGGCTGTGCAGCCGGGGGCGTTTGTGCAGAAAATGCAGGCTGAGCCAAGGCAAGCAGAGCCACCACAATAAGAAAAGCCTTAGAAAAGCGCATCTTTTTAAATGATAAACAATAAGTCAACGTTAACATTTTCGCTTTCCTTTTCTCTTTTAATACTTACGTGGGTTATATTAACCACTGAGGGTAAATTACGTATTTCTGCAAAAAATTCATAAAAAGATTTAAATCTTCCCGATAAACTCATGGAATATAAAATCCTACCCAAGGTTTTTTGCTCTGTTTGCACAGAGGCGAACAAGTCTTTTTCATCCTTGGTACAAGGAATCATCTGCTCAACCATAAGGCCATTATTGGCTGCCATTTCGTTAATGCGCAGCATCATTTCTTCTTCGCGGCTTTTCTCCGTAAGGCGCAGGGTTTTTACCTCTTGCAATTGCTTTTTTAATGCATTCACATCACTGCGCAGCTTTGCCACTCTTTGTTCAATGCTTTCAATATTATCTGCCGGAATGGTTTCATCAATAAGCTTTACAATGTCATTATTTTTCTTAATAAGGGCAGTGTGATCGGCAATAATTTCGTCACGAAAATGATTTAAATATAAATAAATGCAGCCCACTATAAGCAGGCTCATGACGCCCCAACGTTCTATAATAGAAAATTTACGCATAGTTATTTCTCATCTTGTTCATCTAATCTAACTTGTAGCGAAAAAGAATAGTGCACTTCTTTGCTGTCTTTATCGGTAATTTGCGTGCTTTTTTCTAAACGGCATTGACGTACCATGGGTAAATTTTTTAATTGCACCACATATTTACTGATAACGTCAAAGCGATCGCCCATGCCTTCTAAAAACCACACCTGATCAGAAAATTGCTGCACAGCATTTAATTGAATAGAACTTGGGGTTACATCAATAAGCCCTGCCAAAAAAGCGCGTTTTAAATATTGCCTGTCATACAGGCCGCTTTCTAAAAGCTCCATTTGATTTTTTACATCTTTTTGCTCTTTAGAAAGGCCATTATAGGCGGCTACGGCATCGGTGCCTCTTTTTACCTCGGCATCTAAAGCTTTTTTGTCTTCTTCTAATTGCTCAATGCGTGCTTCGGTGCTGAGCACTTGATATTTTAACCAAGAGGCCTCTAAGCCCATGCATGTTAAGGTAAATACAAGAATAAGAGCCGGCAAAGCCAAGGGGTGCGCCACTATGCGTGTGGTAATGGGTACGTGATTATCTATCATGAGGTGGCTGCACTGCGGGCACAAAGCCTGCGCGCCGGCGCTAATGGCTGTCATATAGCGCGATGGCACCACACCTGGGGCTTGCACATCGGGCAGGTCATAGGCTACGTCCCAGCGTTTCACATCTTTTTCGGGTGCGTGCTCGCGCACCAAGGTGCGCCAATTTTGCTCGCTGCCTTCGCCGCCCAAAATAACCATGGGGGCGCTAGCAAAGGTGCCTTCATACTCTTGCACCACGCTGTCTACCAAGTCTAAGGTAGATTGCAGGGCTAAATCTTCGGCATTAAATTCGTGGCGCTGAAAAGAAACAGGCACATGCTTCACCGTAAGAGCCACCAAGGCATCATAGGGGCGCCAGTTTACCAAGATGCGCGGTCTTTCATTATCCACGCTGAGCAGCTTTACATCCATGGCCTTTTGGCTTGGCGCGCAGTGCGCAAAGGCAAAGACCTCTTCTGGCATAAGCCCCACAAGCTTGAGCTTTAAGGTGGCGCATACTTGCTCTATGTGTGTGTATTCTTTTTCTTGAATGGCAAAAACCATGGCTTGCACGGTGGTAGAGTCGTCAAGGCCAAATTCGTGAAATTCGCCCTTGGGGGAGGGGAGTATATAGACCCCCACCATGGCTTCAGAGGCAGGATAGTCTAAAAAGGGGCTAATTTCATAGCGAGCTGCGGCTTTAAGGGCAGTATCGGCTTTTTTTTTGCCAAAGCGTGTGGCTTGTGGCTTGGGCAGTTCTGCGGTGGTGCTGGTAAATTCGTCGGTAACCACCAAGATGCGCTTGGTGGGCATAACGCCCCATTGCTTAAATAGATGCGCTAATCTGAGTTTTGAACTATCAATGGACTGCTCAAAATTTACTTCTAAAAAGCGTAATAGCTCTATGCCGCCCTTGCCTTTTTTGCGTACCAAGACGCCTCTGGCAGAAAATTCTTCAAGAACAGCCACCATAAGGGTGCCGCCGCCACTTTGACTCAGCACACCGCTGGCTAAAGTGCGTATGCGGCTAAAAATATCTTGTAATGCCATGGGCTGTGTCTCTCTTTCTTCGTATAAGAGGGCGGAGAAAAATTCCCCGCCCAAATGCAGTACTTTGGAAAAAGACGGTGGCAAAAGCCACCGTCAGATTTATGCTATTAAGCTATTAAGGAGCAACAACAATCCAGTTTTCGTGGTCAGCTGCAGGCCACTTGTGACCTTCTGGGCAAGCCACTTCAAATTGCCATGCTTCTTGACCGGCATTGAAAGCATCGTTGCCAGCAACTTGAAGAATTTCACCATTTGGATCTGCAGCATCGCCGTCAACTAATTGAGATACATATTCAGTACCAGCAGGAATTAAAGCAGCAATTTCTGCAGCGTTGCTAGAAAGACGTGGAAGAATGATGAAGAATTCGTCATGGGTGAATTTGTCAGCATTCAATACGGCTGTGGGGCAAAGGGCAGAAGCGGTGATTAAACCAGTAGTAACTAAGTCGCACTTTTCAGATACGGACATAACAATACGGCCAATCCAAGTGGGGTTACCAACTACACCATCGTCGGCGACCATAGTGGTTATACCAGAAGTGGAAGCATCGCCATAACCACCAGAGGCAAGGTTTACAAGTTCAGCATCACCTGAAGTACCTGTTTGCACACCAACCATCATAACTTCGTCACCAAGTGCAAGGGGGGCTGAATACATGTTACGTGCAACAGTTCCATCCCAACCACGTAAGTGGTGAACATCAGAAACGCCCATGGCGCGTAATTCATTTAAGTCAGCTTGAGAAAGAGTATACAAACCAGGGAAGATGCGTTGTGTGAAAGCAGAAGAAACAACATCTTCACCTTCAAAGGTAGAATCTTGGAACATACCGGTATTGTCAGCATCAGCAACAGGGAAAGTACCTGTAGCAGCACCAGTTTGAATTACCATGTTGGTTAAGCCACCAGGCAAGGAACCTTCAGTTTCAAGGAATAAAGCTGTCATGCCGCGGATACCTTTGTTGTTGGTATCGCAAACGTTGTCAGCAGTACCGGCGGTGATACCACCAAGACGAGGGGCGATAAGGCCAAGAAGTAAGCCAAGGATAGCAATAACGATCAAGAGTTCCATCAATGTGAAACCAGATTGTTTTTTCCCTTTGTTACGCAATGTAAACATAATAAATAAACTCCATTAAATAAAACTGTTCACTTTGACTGGCGCAATTCCCCCTCAGAATCTACAGCAATCATGTCAATATGACATCATCCTAAAATACATGCCTTCTAGTCCTTCTAGACAGGCGGGCCCTTATTTGTTTTTACCTTGCCCATTTGCTTAACCTGTATCTTCATCCTGAAACAGGCCTATTAGGCAAGGGGTAGACAACATAGTTATGACAAAATAGCTTTGCCACTGCGCAGATAATTTCAAACCTTACTCTGCGTCATCACTCACCTTTTGGGTATATCTGGTGCTATCTGCTTTTTGCGTTAGTATGGGCATGTTTGTGTATTCGCTCACTTGCTCTACAAAAGTGCTCGAATTTTTGGCCTATACAACTATTTAACTGTTACATTCTCATCTAAGCTAGGCTTAATATGTGAAGATTGTTCGCATAATTTTCCATTGGCGCAGCTTTCGCAGCAATCTACGGTAAAGCGATATTCTCTACCGCAGTTGATTAAAATTTCTTTTTGACCGCGCTTTAAAAAACGCATTTCAACGCTCATTTTTCCATGCCCAGAATGCTCAAATAACTCTCTATAGCAAGCAAGAAATTGTTCTATAATCTTTACATGGGCTTCAGAAAAACAATTTATGGACGCCATTCGTATACCTCAATTATGGTTATCTTCGTTAAAAAAAGCTGTGATATGTTATTGTTATTTCAGCTTTGCTGCATGCAAAAACTATATATTTTCTTTAACTATTAAAAAGCTATTACCCTTTTTAGCTAAGGCAAATACTACATTATATGTACCTATCCAGGTGTCACTTTCTACATCAAAGGTAATTACGGCTCTGGTGAGCCCATCTGGTAGGGCGCTGGCGCCGTCTACGTTAAAGTCAGTGAGGCGTAAATTTATTTTCTCCCATTTGGGTTTTTTTAGCTCAAGAGCCTTTAGCAAATATTGCCTTGTAAGGTAATAACCACCCGCATCATTAAGCACATAGGTCAGCGATGAGGCATCGTAATAGGCAACAAGCATATTTACATCGCGGCTATTAAAAGTTTGCATGTACGATTGCATGAAGCCTTCAATGGTGACATAGGTTTCACCGGATACTTTACTATCTGTCTTGGCGCATCCGCTCAAAGCCAAAACCAATACCATGAGCAGAAAATAACGCTTTAATTCCACAGTGGGCTCCTTAGAAGTAACTTTTCCGCCGTAAGTGAAAATGACAATGAATTTCATAAACAACGTGTTTGTCTTTTAAAATAATCGTATCATTTTTGTCAAGTTTTTTTATTTTTTTATGAAATAAATAATATTTTTGTGTAAAATTAAGACGTTATGCGTATGTTTTTTGTGTGGTGAAAAATCTTTATCAAAAAAGTATTGATAATCATTTTATTAATTTTGTGTTAATAATATGTAAAATGTTTACATTTTGATAATTGTTTACTTTTTGACAATGGATGTGCTCTTGTGAGTAAGAAGTAAACGAATTTTGAAAATAGGCGTTAGCATTTGTAGCGTGCGTAAAAAATTTGCATGCCATACTTTAAAGAAAGGGTAGAGAAAAAATGTGTAAGCTTAACTGCTTGTGGTGATTGTATCCAAGAAATGCAAGAAGTTCTTGTAATGGCTTATAGAAAATACAAGAAGAAGCGGTAGGAGGAAAAATTATTTAGGCGACTTTAAAAAAGTATTTTCCTGTCTAAACTTTCAAAGAAAAGGTATTCTATATCTTTGTTGCTGGCAAAGTGAATTATACCTTGATATCTTTAGTTTTCGTTTTTACCAACGCTTAAGTAGTTTTTAGAAAAAGGAGAGGGGAAAAGCTGTGTAAACGTTTCCCCCCTTGAAAAAATTACACCTTTTGCCACAGTTCTTTCAGCCACGCTGGCACGGGAACGGGGCGGCCTTGACTGTTTACCATGGCATGTTCTGTCATACCTTCGGCAAGGAGCTTTGTCTTGTCTTCATTCCATAATTCATATATGAATTTTACCGATGCACGCCCCCAAGAAGCTATGGCTACATGTATGTGTAAAAGTTCGTCATATCTAGCAGGTGAACGATAGCGGCACTGGGCCTCGCGTACGGGAAGAAAAATGCCTTTAGCTTCCACTTCTGTATAGCTCATGCCTTGAGCGCGAATAAACTCGCTGCGGGAGCGTTCAAACAAATGTAAATACTCTGCGTAGTAGAGGACGGACATACAATCTGTCTCACCGTAGGAAACACGGTGGGCAAGCCAGCAATCTGGTTTGGGAAAATCTTTCATGTGCTGTTCCTTCTAGGCGTTATCAGGGAGAAAACGCTTTATGATATCAAAAAATTCTTTATTTAAACTCTGTGCTTTAACTGTGCTTAGCGCATCCTGCCTTTTGACAGCTTGTCAAAAAGATATGGACTTACCCATACAGCATCTTGTGCAAAGCAATGAAAGCCAAGCTGAGTTTTTACGCCACTTACAGCCCAGTAATCAAAACCTCACTTCATGGCGTGCTTTGGCGCCTACTGTGCAAAAGAGCTTACGATATGTCAAAGCAAAAAAACAAGAAAGCTATGCCATTGATCGCCCAGATTTGCGCCTTACTTGGGGACAATTGCGTGTGAGCCTTGAAGAGTTACAAAGTATCTTGCCGCAATTAGACGCGCAGCCTGCCTTATTTGCCCAGCGTTTTACCTGGATACCTATGACAGAGGGCATGAAATATACAGGCTATTACGAGCCTGTTATTAAGGCTAGCCGTACCTATAAACCAGGCTATCAAGCCTTATATAAAGCTCCGCCAGAGCTTGCAAAAGTGCGTCGTCAGGGGCGTAAATTCCATAGCCGAGAGGCCATTGATAAAGATATGGTTTTGGCAGGTCGTGGGCTTGAGCTGGCCTGGGCTGAAAGCCAAGTGGATGTTTTTTATCTGCAAATTCAAGGTTCAGGCAAATTAGTTTTTGAAGATGGCAGCAGCATGTATGTGAATTATGCCGGACAAAATGGGCATAAATATGTAAGCTCTGGCTGGGTTATGAAAAATTTAGGTCTTGTGGAAAAAGGCGATATTTACGAACAAAGAAAATGGTTTGCCGAAAACCCTGATAAAACCTTTGATATTTTAAAGCAAAACCCTTCTTATGTGTTTTTTAGATGGGGCGATGAGGGCGCCATAGGAGCCATGGGCACTGTGGTAGATCCTCTCCTAAGTCTTGCCTCTGATAGAAAATTTATTCCTCTAGGCTCCATTGTAGCCTTTGGGGTAAATATGCCGCATTTACTTAAAGGCACAGCGCCCATGCGCGGAATTGCTTTTCCTCAAGATGTGGGCGGCGCCATTAAAAATAATAGATTTGACGTCTTTATGGGCGGCGGCCCAGAAGCAACCTTTGTGGCCTCGCATTTAGATGCTCGCGGCCCAGCTTGGGTGCTTGTAAGCAAAAGCGCCCTTGAACTATCTACCAAAAATATTGATTATTAAATTATACATAAGCGAGGAATAACTATGCCATTAGCCAGAGGAAAAGAGAGCGAAAATTTACGTATTTTCTTTGAAGACATGCAGGGTAATCCCTTACTTATAAGCGATGCTGTGGCTGCTTCTGGCGGTCTTGGACAATATTTATGCCCCACAGATTTGCTAGGCGTAGCCCTTGGCGGCTGCGTAATGATGACCCTTGCCATAGCCGCTAAAGGCCATGGTATAGATGTATCTGGCATGAGTATGGAAATAGATAAAGAGATGAGTACAGATACGCCTCGCCGCGTGGCACGCCTTGGTGTGCGTATATTTTTTGCAAAAGCACTAAGCCCTAAAGAGCAAGATACCTTACGCCGCGCTGCTGCTACTTGCCCAGTTAAAAATAGTCTGCATCCTGATATGCATAAAGATATTGAATTAGTTTTCCCTCAAACATAGTACAGGAGATATAATGTCTATTATTATTCGTCACGAACGTTTCGAAGATTTTAGAAACGTAGAAAACTTGGCACGCGATGCCTTTTGGAATCTCTATTTTCCTGGTGCCCATGAACATTTTGTGGTGCACCGCATGCGCAATCACCCTGACTTTATACCAGAGCTGTCCTTTGTGCTAGAAATAGGTGGTAAGGTGCAAGGTGCTATTTATTATACTCATTCGCATATTCTTTATACCTTGCCAAGTGGGCATGAGCAAAAGCTTAACACCATATCTTTTGGCCCTATGTTTATAGCCCCTGCCTTACATAGGCAAGGCTTTGGACGTAAGCTTATTAATCACTCTTTAGCCGTAGCTAAAGAATATGGGCATGGCGGTGTCATAACTTTAGGCTACCCCTACCATTATGCCCCCTATGGTTTTGTGGGCGGTAAAAAATACGGCATTGCCATGGGAGATGGAAATTTCTACACAGGGCTTTTAGCCCTAGAATTGCGCCCAAATGCACTTGATTTAGGTAAAAACATCACAGGGCAAGCCGTCTTTTCGTCGGTATTTGAAGTAAGTACAGAAGAGGTAGACGCTTTTGATGCAGGCTTTTCACCAAAGCAAAAGGCCGTGCAAGCTAGCCAACAAGAATTTGAGCAAGCTTGCATGGAGCTTGATGTATAGTTTTGATTTTTGTATTTTATTATATGTGGAGAGGGTGACGCTTTTACTAGCGCCAAAAAGATTTTCCCTCTTACGCGCCCTCTCCCTTTTCAAAACACGCTTTATATCTTATCCATAAAAAAAGCCCTTTGTATCTGAATACAAAGGGCTTTTTACTAAGTATGGGAATGTTTATTCGCCCATGGTGATTTGCTTAATGGTGGGCAGTGTTTTTACCATTTGCAAAGCCATACGCAATTGATTATCGCGAGCTAATTGTTCTGCCACATCTTTTTGCAAGCCCGTGGTGTCAGTGGTGTCAGTGGTATTAAGGGGGGCTGCATTTTTATCATCTTTCTTGCTGCTCTTATCATCAGCTTTTTTGGGGCTGTCTTTGGTATCTTGTTTTTCGTCTTTACCGGCAATATGGCGGCTCAAATCTTTTTCTCGCACAATAACGCGCGCTTTATTACGATCTTCTTCCTTTACAGGCTCAAAGGGGATTTCCATATCAGGGGTAATGCCTTCTGCCTGAATGCTAGAGCCATTGGGGGTGTAATATAAGGCAATGGTTAATTTAAGACCAGAGCCATCAGCCAGAGGAATGATATTTTGTACAGAGCCCTTGCCAAAGGTTTTTTCACCTAAGATAAGTGCACGCTTATGGTCACGTAAGGCGCCGGCTACAATTTCTGAAGCCGAGGCTGAGCCAGCATTAACCAACACCACCACGGGCACGGTTACATCGCTTTTCTGTTTTTTGGCCTTATAACGGCTCATGGCTCTCAGGCTTCTACCGCGAATGGAAACAATGTCTCCGCTGCTTAAAAATGTATCTGCCACCGAAACAGCTTCGTTGACAAGACCACCTGGGTTATTACGCATATCTAGCACTATGCCTTTGATGCCGCTTTTTTGTGCTTCTTCAAGGGCTGCATGCAAATCGTCGGTGGTGCGCTCAGAAAAGCGCGTAATACGTAGCCAATGATAGCCTTTTTCTAATTCCTTCGTTTTTACACTAATAAGGGGTATAGAGTCGCGCGTGATGGTAACGGTTTCGGGATTGTTTGAATTGGTATGAATGATGGTCAGCTCCACATCGGTGCCTTTGGGGCCGCGAATGCGAGATACTACCTCTGGGAGGGACAATTCTTGTGTGCTTTCACCGTCAATGGTAAGAATAATATCGCCAGGTTGCAAGCCCTCACGAAAGGCCGGTGTATCTTCAATGGGGGAGACAACCTTTACTTGCCCATTTTCCATGGTCATTTCAATGCCAATACCAGAAAATTCGCCCGAGGTGGTTTCTTGCATTTCTTCATATTCTTTGGGGGTCATAAAGGTAGAATGCGGATCAAGATTTTCAAGCATTCCCTTAATGGCGCCGTCCATAAGATCTTTGCTGGGCGTTTCCGTTACATAATGTTTTTCTACAAGTTCAACAATTTGGCTAAAGCGCTTTAAAGATTCATACATATTTTCTTCTTGCGCTGCTTTATCAGATTTTTTTTCTGAAGAGTCAGCGGCCATAAGGGGGGCAGCGTGTAAGCTTAAACCGAGTATGGCTGCAATAATAGCAGATTTTGTAAGCAATGATGCGGACATATATAGTCTCCCTAGTATAAATTATGAAAAAAATTAACGCAGGCGAACATCAAGACCCGTTTCGCCAAATTTTAAATAGCGAATATCAGAAGGGACTCTTTTTAAATCAATAACAATGCGTTTACCGTCTTTGTGGTCGCCAATACGCACATTGGACACCAAGTCATTGGCAGGTACGCCAGGGGCGCGTAATTGCCAGGCGCCTTCAAGGTCAAGTACAAGGCGCTCTGGAGATGTTAAACGAAAGGCATTGTATTCAGGGCTTTGATTACTATCTAAGCGCACTGTAATACCATCACCTACTTTAAGCACAGAAATGCGCTTAATAATTTTTGCTGTATTAGCCGCTGGTTTAGCGGGGGCTTTTGCTACTTCTGCTTTGTTTGGCTCAACCAATGTAGGGGGAAGAGTACTTTCTTTTCTACTGGCGGCAAGAGCTTGCTGGATGGGATCTTCCACTTTTTCAGCTACGACTTTTTCAGGCGCTTTTTTAACAGGCTCGGCGGCAGGTTTTTCTACTGCTTTTGCTGGCGCTGTGGTTGGTGTAGCTGGTGCTGTAGGCGCAGTGGCTGTGGTTGGGGGAACGGGCTTTTCCACAGGTTTTTGTAAAGGGGCGCCTAGGGCAGAAGCGGGGCTAGCGGCAGGGGCTGCCTTTGGTTCTTGCTGCGAAACAGGTGTAGAAGCCGGCACTGGCGGTGTTGTAGCTATTGCAGTGCTATTGGCAGTATTGGAGGCAAGGGTAGCCTCTTGGGGATTGGTGCTGCTTTCTGCGTCCATTTCTGTGCTATTTTCTGCGCTCATAGCCGTATTCATGTCAGAAGCAGGCCCTTGGCGAAAAGGTGGCGAGGCAGGGGTATTGTATTCATTATAGGTTACAAGTCCCATGCCGAGAAGAATAACGGCAATGATTACAATGGCTATATTTTTATTCATACTATCTCCTTAGAACGCTTTTTCGAGGCTTTGCTGTAGATGGCAAAGGCAAGACGTAAGCAGGTTTAACCCAAAACAAATAGCATAAAGCTTGATAAATGTAAAAGTATTATAGGGTGGGTAAATTTTTATTGTACTGTATTGTAAAGATTTTCCATATGATTGATGATGTTTTCCCAAGCGCTAAGGCTGTATTCGTTATTTTGTAAATAAAAATAGGCATAGCTGCTAAAGGGATGTAAAATTTGCGGGTATTTTCGCCAGAAATCTTTTGTAAGTGTATTTTTTTTATGAATAAGCGTGTTTTTGAGCTCAGAGCGTAAATCTCGCCCCAAGGCGATGATGCCTGTGCGCAGTTTTTCTGCTAAAGGGGGATGCGCGGCGCTTAGTGTGTGAAAAGCTTTTTGGGCTTTGTTGGCGGTAGAGCTGGCGTCTTGCGTAAGATAATGCCAAAAATAGGCTTGCCAAAAATGCGCAATACGTTCGCGTGAGTTTGCTTGCTCTTGATTATGATAAAGCCTGTTAAGGGTAAACAGCCCATGGGCATCCATGCCGGTGCGGTATATGTGCAGTCCCGCTATGGGGTTTAAGGGCTGCTTTTGTATGAGGGCGTGGGCTATGCGCGCCACATGAAAGGGAGAAAGTTTGGCGTGACAAGGCGGTGTAGCGGCGCAAGCTTGCCAGCAACCTGCGCAAGAAAGAGCCGGCTGCACTACGGTATGGTGGCTGTGCTTGGTGCTACGCGGCCCCGTTTCATAGGGACTTACAGGGCCTAAAGAAAGATTAAGTATGGGGGTATTAAGCCATGCGGCTAGATGCATGGGCCCTGTATCTGGAGTGATGAAGAGGGCAAGATTTTGCAGTATTTGTGCTAACTGTTGTAGATTAAATCTGCCACATAAAGAAGCCCCTTTAAGGCCACTTAGGCGTTCAGCCTCTTGCCCTAAAGCTACATCCGAGGGGCCGCCTAAAAAAATGGTGGTATAACCTTTATGACTAAGAGCTTTAGCAATTTTAGCAAAATGCGCCGCTGAGGGGCGTTTTTCTATTTCGCTGGCGCCTACAAAAATACCTACGGTAGAGCCTGTGGTATTGGCGCAAACGTTCACATTCCAAGGTGGAATACCTTTGCTTTGCACATGGTCTAAGAAATGTAAATCGCTCCAATGAAAGCGGTTATATCTATTATTTTGCACAATGCTGGCGCGGTATAAAGCCCAGTTTCCCCCTATAAAATTCTTACCCCCTTGGGTGTAGGCGCCAAAGCGCTCTTCAGCATCTACACTGCCGGCAATCTGGGCAGCATCTTGACGATGACTCAGGTTGATAACGGCTCTGTAGGATTGCCGCATAAGTTGCGAGGCCGCCGAGGGAGGGAAAAATACCGTTTGCGGCGCCATGGACATGAGCGGGGTAAAAAATTGCTCTTCGGCCACTGTCCAGAGGGGGTGCCCCGCATAGATATTTTGCAACATGCCCATGAGGGGAAAAGAAAGTATAAGATCCCCCATGCGTTGCATTTGCAAAACTAAAATGGGTTTAGCCATGGGTGGAATGACCACCTTTGATGCCATAGACAGAGCGCATATGCTGTAATAAGCTTTGTAAGCGATGATCCCAGGTATGCTCTGCCAAAACGCGACGGCGCGCCGCAGTGGTAATGCTTTGCCTGTGCTCTGGGTGAGCTAAGTAATAACGTACTAAATCTGGTGCTTCTTCTGGCTCGGTGTAAAAAGCAATTTCTTTATGTGGCTCAAAAAGATTATCCATTTGTTCGCGCCAATCGGTAAGCACAAAGGCATTACAGGCTGGCACGTCAAAAATACGCTGATTAACAGCCCCTTTCATTTGCTTGCTGGTACAATTAAAATTGATATCTGATAGGGGGTAAAATCCTGGCAAATCAGTGTAATAACTAAGTACAGGATGCAGGGTAAAATGAGATTTTTTTGTTGCAAAAATGCTATCCCAGCCATCATCGCCCACTATGAGAGGCGAAAAAGGCAAGATTTGTTCAACGCAAGAGGCGCGATAAATTCGTGTGGCCTCCCAGGTAAGGGCTGTTTCATAACCAAGGCGTACTTCATCGCTGGGTAAATCTGCATATAAAGCCCATTCTTTGGCATGAGACTCTTGTAAAAAATTGGCAATAGAGCGGGTGTAACTTTGTCCAAAGTTATGCGCAACATCTTCAAAAGATTGTAAAAGCCCAGCAGGAAGTGGCGTTTTTCCAAGGCGTGTTTGCACTTTATAAAGCATGGAATTACCCACAAAGGAAATACGGCTTTTCCAGCTGGCTTTGCCCTTGGCTGCGGGGGAAAAAAGATGGGTATTAGTGCCTAGGGGCAAATAGAAAACATGTTCAAAGCCCATGTCTTTTAGTGAGTTAATATTGTCTAAATCCCACGAAAAAATGCTCACCCAAGGGCTTTTTAGTTTTTCGTATAAATGCACAATGAGATGAGGGTTATCCACAAACCACGAAGCTAGGGGCAATTCTAATTGCTCTAAAAGCTCCATAAGCAGACCCTCACGATCTACACCAAGGTGATTAAGTGTGAGCAGGCAATCGGGCTGAAATTCATTCACTGCCGTGAGAAAATCTTTTATAAATTCAGAGCTAGCTACGGACTCATCGGGTATGGTGAGTAATCTGTGGGCAATACCAAGACGCTCGCAAGCTGAGGCCAATTCACCCATAAGAAAATATTTACTGGTAATGAGTAAAAGGCGCGGGGCATCATTACAAAAGCGCGGCTTGCGCACCTTAGCCCAAAAATTTACCTGCTGACTGGCTTCTAAGTGCTGGCGTAAAGGGCCATACCAGTCTTTATCAAGGCGCTGATAAAAGGGGTGTATAATGGGTAAAAAAGGTAATTTATTATGCGCTTTTTGCCATTGAGTAAGCTGGCGTAAAACCTCTTGCACGGTGCCGTTTTTCTGCGGGCTTATCCATAAAATTTGTGCCCTTTGCTCTGGGCTTAATTCTGCTTCAAGGCGTTCTTTTACATGTGTATGGGTAAGAATTTCTTGCTCTTTATCAATGACAGCAAGGGGGCCAGTGTAGGTGGCTAAAAAAGCTTTAAGAGCATGACCAAGACCGCTGCCCACAAAGATGGGCAAGGCATTTTGTAGAGGTTCTTTGGGCAAAATACGCAGCTCGCGCTCTTGTCCGCCGCCGCCTAACATATGCAGAGGCGCCATGGGGGGCTTACGCTGCACCACAATATCTATGAGGGTGTTTTCTGAAAAAAGGGCTTGTACTGTATGCATTATTTCTTAGGTGGGGTATAAGGTTTACAGACTATTTCGCCATCTTCCAAAGAAAAAACAACCTTATGGTAGGGCTTGTCCACATAAAGATAGGCTTGGCCTATGGCTATTTCCACTCCGGGAAAAACTTCGCCAAGGGCTATAACTTTGCAATGGGTCACATGCTCTTCGTCATAATATAAATAATTCCAAAGATGATTACGTGACTTGATAAGACGGGCTTGCTTATTGCGCGCCGCATGCAATTTACGGCTCAGTTCATTGACTTGTGGCCCTAAGTGTCCAGCCACAGCGTTTAAATGGCGTATGTCATTGGCTAGGGCATTGAGATGGCTTTCAATTTTTTCTAATTTTCGAATGTGTGTGGGGTTGTAGCCAAGAAAAATACGTGTGCTTGTGGCTGCTTTATTGCCGAGTTGCCCTGCAATCATGACCCCTTGCCTTCCATGCACAGTACCGCCCACTAGGCGATCTTTAATAATGGCATTGCGCGCTACATAGAGGGTAGAGTGCAGGCAGTTTTTTTCCACGGTGGCATTGCCCTGACATTGTATTTCGGCTTTTTCCATAAAGCCTACGCGAATATCTTTTTTTGCCACAAGTAGGCAATGCTGACTAACGCCGCCGCGCACGCCCCCTTGAATATGAATGGATTTTTGTGCGCGTACAATGCCACCTTCTACCATGCCGGTAATAAGCACATTTTGTCCATGCACTTCAAAGCCGGCGCGTATATTGCCATTGATGGCAGTATCACCATAAAAAATAATATTTCCCGTTTGAAAGCTAATATCTGAATGTACTTTAAGAACGGTGGCTACAGATATTTTATCTTGCACATAGCTCACATGACCTGTGGCAGAGGCAAGAAGCCTATGACTATTGTCGGGGTCAATATGTGTATTTTCCCCTGCGGGAAAGATGGGGCTTTTGAAAGTATATTTGGGGTCTGGCTGCGTCACTGCATGTAAGGGCACAAATTCTGCCAGTACTTGTCCAGCCTGTACATTTTGCACATAGCCAAGATTGTGCAGGTGATGTTTTATCCCAGGGGTAGGTTTTAGGCGCTCTTTGATGCTCTGATAATTAAAATGATGTTGTAAATACCAAGCCATGTGCGCTCCAAAAAAGACGTTAGGACAAATTGTTAGAGATGCGGAAAAAGCTCCTGACTATCTAGCATTAGACTTACAGGCCCCCAATTATTTAGCTCCACATTCATATTGGCACCAAATATGCCAGAATGTACACGAGAAGGAAGGCAGGCGTCAACGTCTTGCACCCATTGCTCAAAAAGCTTTTGCGCGAGCGCTGGCGGCGCTGCTTGCAAAAAATCTGGCCGGCGACCGCTTTTGCATGTGGCATACAGGGTAAATTGCGACACTAAAAGTATCTCACCGCCAAAGTCTAACACATCGCGCTGAAACTTATGGGCTGTAGCCTCCGTATCTCCGGGGAAAATACGTAAATGCACAAGCTTATCAATGCAGGCTTTCCAAACTTTGCTTTGGGGCAGGTCAGCCTTATCTTCTTGTCCAAAGCCCACCAGCACCAAAAGGCCAGCATTAATGCTAGCCACTTGCTTTTCTTCCACCGTGACAGAGGCTTTATGTACGCGTTGCACAAAAAGACGCATGCTTATTTTTGCTCCGTTTCGTTTTCATCATGGGCTAAGGCGACGCTTTCTACTTGTTTTTGCTGTTCTTCTTCTTCGCGTAGTGCACGGCGTAAAACTTTACCCACTATGGTTTTGGGCAGCTCGTCACGAAACTCAACCGTACGCGGTACTTTATAACCAGCCAATTTTTTGCGACACCATGCTATAACTTCAGCGCGGGTCATGGTGACCTCTGGTTTTAAAACCACATAAGCTTTAAGAATTTCGCCGCGGGTTTCATCTTCAATGCCAACAGCTACTGCTTCTAAAATATAAGGATGCTCAAGTAATACCTCATCCACTTCGCGCGGATAGACATTGTATCCGCCCACAATGACCATGTCTTTTTTGCGATCCATAATATAGAAATAGCCGTCGTCGTCCATGGTGGCTAAATCGCCGGTATATAGCCAGCCATTGCGCAAGGCCGAAGCCGTTTCATCGGGCTTATTCCAATAACCAGACATAACCTGCGGGCCGCGAATGACTAGCTCGCCAAGTTTTCCTTTTGGCAGGGTTAGGCTACCGCCCTCTGTGTCCACAATACGGGCATCGGTACTGGGTAGAGGCAGACCAATGGAGGCTGTGCGGCGCTCTTTGGCAAAAAGGGGATTAATATGAGTAATGGGGGAAGCTTCGGTAAGACCATAGCCCTCTACAATGGCGGCGCCAGTAATTTCTTGAAAGCGTGCATAATGTTCGGCAGAAAGGGGCGCAGAGCCTGAAATACAAAGCTTTATACAGCTTAAATCAAAGGAAGAGAGATTTTTTTGCTGCATAAGGGAGGCATATACCGAAGGTGCCCCCGGAAAAATGCTGGGTCTGTGCTTTTTGATAAGTTTAAGCACATCTTGCGGTACGTAGCGCGGCATGGGGAGAACGCAAGCTCTAAGCGCTGTGGGGATAATAAGCCCCACGGAAAGACCGTATACATGGAAAAAAGGTAATAGGGATACAAAAGAATGTTTGTCTTTTGCTATTTCTTGTATAATTTCAATGATTTGATGGCAGTTTGTGCCAAGGTTTGCATGGCTTAGCATAACCCCTTTGGGCAGTCCCGTGGTGCCACCTGTGTATTGAATGAGGGCTAGGGTTTTAGAGGTAATTTCATTTTCTGCGCTGTATTTTTCCTTGGTGGTAAACATGCTCTTCCAAGGTGAAACATGGTCATCATAAGGGATATTTACTGCAGTATTATGTCTTTTTTCTCTAAAAGCGTAGAGCCAATTGAGCGGAAAAGAAAGAGCCTCGGCAATGCTGGTGACAATATATTTTTCAATGTTTAGGCGCGGGCGCAATTCTGTAATTTTAGGCCACAATAAATCAAGCATGACCAAATGTTTGGCGCCGCAATCTTGAATATGGTGCAGGATTTCCTTTTCCATATACAGAGGATTTATCATAACCACCACAGCCCCAGCTTTGAGAATGCCCCAAAATGCCACCATGGCCTGAGGAATATTAGGCAGCATCACCGCCACGCGATCACCATGACTTACACCCAAAAGACGCAGTGAAGCGGCAAAGGTTTCGGCCTCCGCTTTAAGTTTGGCATAGCTTATCTTGGTATTTTGAAAAATACAGGCCGTAGCATGGGGATTTTTTCGCGCAGCTTCATCTAAAAGTTCAAAAAGAGGGCCGTCAAAGGGAGTAATGGTGTGAGCCACGCCTTTATCATAGCTTTTACGCCATGGGCGTTCAAGTTCGAGGGAGACCATACATTGTTCACTATTCATATTACTCTCCATATAAAAAAGCTATGCAAGCTGTGTACGTAGACCATTAACCAAGGCCACGGCTTTAATGCCTGCCCCTTCACCGGTAAAACCTAAGCCTTCTTCGGTGGTGGCTTTTACATTGACGCAATCCAGAGGCAAGGAAAGTAAATGTGCCACATTTTTTTGTATGGCATTGCGCTGCGGGCCAACTTTAGGCCTTTGTGTTATAATAGTTAAGTCCACATGCTGTAAGCGCAAGCCTTTCGCAGTAATAAGGCGTAAAACTTCTTGTAAAAGCACGGCAGAGTCTGCACCGTCAAATTGGCTTGAGCTGTCTGGAAAATGCAAGCCAATATCACCAAGGGCTGCAGCGCCCAGCATGGCATCCATAAGGGCGTGCAAAAGCACATCGCCGTCAGAATGCGCCAGCACCTGCATACTTCCTTGCATAGGTACGCCGCCAAGTTTTAAGGGGCGCTCTTTGCCTGTGGCTGTATCTTGCGCCTTGGCAAAGCGGTGTACGTCATAGCCAAAGCCAGAGCAAGGCCATGTGTTAGCTTCTTCTTGTAATTTCATAAGGTCGTGCTCATGGGTGATTTTTATATTTTTGCTTTCGCCTGAGACTGTATGCACTGTATATCCACATTTTTCTAACATGGAGGCATCATCGGTGACTTCAAAATGCTCTTGGGCGGCGCGCTGATGCACTTCATCTAAAATGCTACGCTCAAAACCTTGCGGCGTTTGCACACTTACAAGGCTGCTTCTATTGGGGGTATGTAAAACCACAGTATCGCGCACTTCTTTAACGGTATCTGTCATGGGCAAGGCCGGTATCACGCCATGGGCGCCTTGTAAGAGCTTTGTATGGATGCGCTCAATAAGGGCAGGGGAGAAAAAGGGGCGAGCTGAATCGTGCACAAGTACATGGCTGCACTGCGGCGGTAATGCTTTAAGGGCGCAGAAAACAGAATCTTGCCGTCTGGCGCCACCGGCGACGGCTTTCCACTCCACACCTAAAGAATGGCTAAGTTCAAGGGCGCTGAGGCGCTCTTTTTCTTCAGCCAAAGAGTCTTCGGGAAAGACAAAAATGATGCCTTTAAGGCTAGCATAACGCGCAAAGGTGCGCGCTGCCTCTAAATAAAGGGGTTGATCTTTATAGAGCAAAAATTGCTTGGGGCAGCCCTTGGTATGGGCTTGCAAGCGCGTGCCAGAGCCAGCTGCCAAAATAAGGCACCAAAGATTGTGCCCTTGCGGTACTATGTGTGTCATAGGTATAAGGTACAAGAGTCGGACTATAAGCCGGGTTCTGTCTCTGCCTCAAAAAAAGGCAGGAGGCCACCATTAGTCTAGGAATGCAATTACTCACATTCTCCAGCAACCTACCCGAAAGGCATGACCGGGCCGATCACCTTTCCTATTTGGTCTTGCTCCAAGTGGGGCTTGCCTA